>JAPLIE010000092.1 GCA_026389265.1 Cyanobacteriota bacterium
GAAGACACCACCCGCTGGGGGATTTCGGCCCTGAACCTGCTCAAGACCCATCTGGCGCCATTGCTGTTTCGCCCACACCTGTACTGGCGTGGACTGCGTCTGCTGTTCGGCGATCAGGTCATGATCTGTCGGCGGCAAACCTTCTGGGAGGTGGGTGGCTTCAACGAAGCTCTTCCGATCCTGGAGGATGGCGATCTCTGCCTGCGGCTGCTGAAGCAGGGACGCATCCGGCTGATCAACCGGGTGGTGATCAGTTCCGACCGGCGGGTGCAGCGCTGGGGCTCCGGCAAGGCCGCTGCGATCTATCTCTCAATCGGCTTGCTCTGGGGTCTGGGCATGCCACCGGCGCCCCTCAAGCGCCTCTACGAGGACATCCGCTGATTCAAACTCCAGTCGTAGGGTAGAAACGCGACCCGGGGTTGATGAAGCGGTGCAGAAACCCCTTGCATGCGGGGAAGGATGTAGTCGGGCAGGGAAGGCGCAACCGCCAGGAAATCAGCCTTGTACCACCGGAAGATCTTGCTGCAGTGCAGAACGCCCCTCTCGGCATCGAATCGCACCTTGGCGGGATTGTTGATGAAGCGGATCACATCCTGCTCCAGTTGCTCTTCCACCCCCTCCGGCGTGTAGGCCTCGTGGCGCAGCAGCGGACAACCGATGGAGGCGCAGACAATCGCGAAGTGAATGCGGGGATCAGCCGTGATCTGGCGCAGCATCCTGTTTTCGATCTGCGCCAGGCTGAATAACGCATTGCCAAGGCGATGCACGCGCCGCTGGAAGAAGCGGAGGAAAGCGATCCAGTTCGGTAGCCCCATCAGGGTGGGGCGAATCGATGCGATCGGATAAGCCGAGAGCACTGACTGGATGGTGAAAGCGTTGTAGAGGTTGATCCAGTGGGCGAGGTGATCCTCCCGGCCGTTGGTATCGGCAGATTGCTGGGCTAGCCAGCGGCAGAGGATTTGGGGGTCGTGGGTTCTCCAAGCTTCGTAATCCACACGCCCAGCCTGGTCCACGTAACGGCGTAGGAGCCGATCCCAGATGGGGAGGTCGTTCATGGGTAGGCAGCTCTGCGTTGAAAGGAGTGGAGCGCTCAACAGCGCCTTAGAACCTCGTGGTTGGCCGAATGCCAGACACCGCTGGCGTCATAGCGCCAGATCAGACGCTCCATCCTGCCGGGGGCGGCAACCAGCCGCCCTCGAGCACAAACGCCTCGCGGTGGCTGACCCGCTCCGGCAGACGCTAGAACAAGCCATGCCAGACAACACCATGCCCGACAGAAACCAATCCCATGTGGTCGTCATCGGAGCTGGATGGGCTGGCTGGGGTGCCGCAAAGTCACTCTGCGAAGCCGGCGTTGATGTGACCTTGATCGATGGGATGCTCGATCCAACCGGCAGTCAACCAATCACAACCAAAAGCGGTAAACCCTTTGAGGCTGGAACCAGGGGATTTTGGAAGGACTATCCCAACATCAATGCTCTCACAGAAGAGCTCCAAATAGGCAATATCTTCACTGACTTCACAACCAGTGCTTTTTGGTCACCCGATGGATTGGAAGCGACAGCTCCTGTTTTTGGAGAATCACCCCAATGGCCAAGCCCCCTAGGCCAAGCGATTGCAACAATCAATAACTTCAAGCGACTTCCGATTCAAGATCGACTCAGCATCGCAGGACTTCTCTATGCCATGCTGGACCTCTATCGCAGCGACAAGGTTTTCCAAAAATACGACAATCTTAGTGCACAATCACTGTTTAAAAAGCTTGGCATCAGCGATCGACTCATCAATGAATTCTTGCGACCAATCTTGCTGGTTGGCTTGTTCAAGCCTCCCGAAGAGGTTTCGGCAGCTGTCACCATGGAGCTCCTCTATTACTATGCCCTGGCACATCAAGACTCATTTGATGTTCGTTGGATTAATTCAAAAAGCATTGCCGAACAACTATTTGAGCCACTCAGTCAAAGGCTGATCTCTCGCCATCATCTGCGCGTCCTTGGGGGAACCTTCGTGACACGGCTGAATGTTTCATCTGAGACGCAACGCATAAGCTCGATTGAGATTCAGAGTGTACAAACAAAAGAAATCAAGGTGATTGACGACGTTGATGCTGCGGTTTTAGCGGTGGGTGCAAAAGGACTAAAATCCCTGATGTCTCAATCTCCCGAATGCAGCAAAGCAGCGCCAGAGCTTGTTGCCGCTGCTTCTCTCGGTTCGATCGATATCGTGTCAACACGTTTGTGGCTGGATCGCTATGTTCCAATCGCATACCCAGCCAATGTTTTCTCCCGCTTCGAATCGCTGAAGGGCGCTGGAGGCACCTTTTTCATGCTTGACCAACTGCAAAAAGAATCGGAGCGGGCGCTATGGGGTCAAGACCAGCCGCAGGGTTCCGTGGTTGCAAGCGACTTTTACAACGCATCTGGCATCGCAGTGATGAATGATCAAGAGATTATTGATCAACTTATGCATGACTTGCTTCCAATTGCTCACCCTGAATTTAGGAATGCAAAGGTAGTTGATTACGAGGTAAGGCGTTATCCCCATTCTGTGTCTCACTTCTCTCCCGGCAGTTTTAGCAAGCGCCCACCGCTGGAAACCTCGGTAGAGACGATCGTCTGCGCTGGTGACTGGGTGCGGATGGGTGAGAAAGAGCATGGTGCCAAAGGTCTTTGTCAGGAAAGAGCCTATGTTTGTGGACTGGAAGCAGGAAACTCCCTGATCAGGCGCAAAATCGTCAAGGGGTCGAATCAATCGAAGACCATCCAACATTTGGTCGTCCCAATTCGTGCTGATGAACCACAGGTCGTTCTAGGCCGTGTGCTCAACAAAATCGTGATGGATCAAATCGATGCCATTGGCCTGACACTTCCTTGGTTTGACTCATAGCGATCAAGTTATCTTTTAACAGTACCAGTGGCATGTGGATGCCTCGGGCAACCTGATGGTCGGCAAGGCCTACACCGCCCAGCTGGGCCTGGAGCCTGGAGATGAGTTTGAGATCAAGCTCGGCCGCAAGCAGATCCAGCTCATTCCTCTGGGGGCTGCCGAGGAGGAGTGAGGGGCTGCAGGCTTTACCCAATCCCCCTGGCAGGCGCCATCACCCCCGCCGCAGGCGGTTTGGAAAGGGAGCCCGCAGCGGTGGTTCGTCCTCCTGACGTTGGCGGCTCGCTGGTCTGTCCGCCTTGGCAGAGCCAGCACCCTCGCTGGATGTGTCTGCCTGAACGGCCTCCCCATGGGCCGCGAGCATGGCCTTGCAACGGCTCACCAGCTCCTCTCGCAGAGCGGAGGGCGACTCGACTCTGATCCCCTCGCCAAAGCCATACAGCCAGGTGCGTAGATCGATGTCGGCGGCGAGGGTCCAGCTGGGGAGATCCAGCTCCAGCGGATAGGGATGGCTGTCGGTGGGAGCGTTGGGCTCCAGCATGTGGGGTGCATCGGGGTGATGCCACCAGGAATCGCCGGGTAACGGCTTGGAGAAGCGCACCTGCTCGCGGGGATAGCGGCCCATGCCTTCCCGCAGGAACGCGAAGGCCCAGGGAGTAGCCGAGAAGCGCAGCGTCTGCAGCACGCCCGCCCGGGCGCCGGGTGAACGGCTGGCGAGGGCCAGCTGGGCCTTGATGTCTTCGCCAAAGTGGATGCCGCCGCTGTGGTGGAGCAGGCGCTCCAGCCGTTGCAGGGCCGCGTGCTGCCGTTCGGGGCTGCGGCGCAAGCCGTCGTTCGGGCCGCTACGCAGCGAGCCGCTGCGGGTCGAGGCGCCCTGGAGAGCAAGGCGATCGAGCCGTTCGCAGCGGATCAGGCCGTGCTCCTGGCCGATCACGTCCTCCTCGACGCAGAGATACCAGCCGACGTGGTGAAAGATCAGCTGCAGCGGCCAGACCCGCCATTCACCCGAACCATCGCCGATGGTGGTGCCGCCGTGGCTGCCGGCACTGGAAAAACGCTTGAGCAGCAGCCGGCGCCGTTGGGCGATGGCCCGCTCGATCGCCTCGGCGCCACGGGGTGCCGCCAGCGATTCACGCCGCACCAAGGCGGTGTCGACCACTCCGTGGCGGGCATAGAGCCGCAGGGGAGGAGCCGGCTCATCGAGGCCTGCCCAGGCCAGGCGCTGTTCCAGTTCGGCGAGCAAGGGCTGGGCGGAGGGATCGGCCAGGCGACCAGCGGCTTGTTCCACCAGTGCCTGGATTTCCCGCAACTGCGGCGCCGGCAGCACGGCGGTGCCTAGGGCGTAGCCATGGCGCACGTTGTCGTTGGCGGCGCGGAAGCCGTAGGGGGTGAGCAGCTTCTCGAGGTCCTTGCGCAGGGTGGCGGTCTCCCCGGGGAGGTAGCCGCCGGGGGTGGCGGCGGTGGCGGCGATCAGCTGCTCATGGAGGGTGAGGGTGCTGGCCGGATCGCGATCAAAGGGGTTGTGCAGCAGGTGACGCAGCAGAGTCATCACCCGCTGGAAGACAGGCCCATCTCCCATCGGCGGGTGGCCGCCATGGACACCGCCCCGGTAGCTCGCGCCGGACTGATCGCTGTGCGGGGAGCTGGAAGCCTCATCACGGCTGGCTGCCTCACCCGTGTGGATGGCTCCTGACTCCGATCCCAAGGCGTGGAAAGGTTGTACAGGCTCGGCGTTGCCCTCCGCCAACCTGATCTCCGCCATTCCGATCTCCGCCAGCCGAATCGGCACCAGGGTTTCCCCCCCAAAGCAAAAGCCATTGGCCTCCAACCAGTTCAAATCGCCACGGATCGCCCCCGAATCGCCAAAGCACTCCCCATGCAGCCGGCCAAGGAAGACGGCAGCCCGCTCCGCCAGATCCCCCTGCGGCAAGGGTGAGACGATCGCCTCCAGCTGCTCACGGGTGATCGGATCGCTGGCGTCGAGCTCCGGGTAACGGCTGAGCAGGCGGATCAAAAACAGCAGCCGCTCCAGATCGAGCAGCCGCGAATAGCCATGGAGCTGCCAATGGGTCTCGCGGGCCCGGGCGCTGCGGATGCGGCGGTCAAGCGCCGCCAGCTCGGCGGCCAGCAACGGCTCCAGGTCGTCGTGATGGGTGGGCACCACGGCGCAGAGGGCCGCAAACCCCTCCGCCCGGCTGGGCCCGAAGTGAGGATCGGCCAGGGCGGCGGCCATCTCCTGGATCACCGCCTCGGGCACCTGGCGCTCGCGCAGGCGGTTCCACTCCAGACAGGTCGGCAGGGGTGTGTAGAGCCACCAGCCGATCCACTCCACCGGCGCCGGCAGCAACAGGCCCTGGGTGAGGGCCAGGCGCCAGGGGCGGCGGGCATGGGTGGCATCGATGATCACCGGAATCCCGGCGGCGACGGCCTCGATCAGCCGTTGCTGCAGGCGCTGTTGGATGTCGATCCAGGGCCCCTGCACGGCCGCATCGCCGAACACCTCGGCGCGGATCGCATCGGTGGAGAGCACCAGGGCCGGTGGTTTACCGGGGGCGGTGAGTAGGGGCGCCAGGGCCTTTGCCAGGGTGGTCTTACCGCTGGCGGGCGGGCCGATCAGCAGATGGCAGCGCAGCGGCGCCATGGTGGCGGAAGGCAAGGAGGGCCGGCGTCGGGATGGCGTCAGTCTTTCGCAGGTGAATCGTTCACGCCAGGGCCTGGCTTGGTGACGCTGGGCCCCTGCGAATCAACAGCGCTCTGTGGCCAGCTCCTGCTCCGTTGAAGCCTGCCTGCCGTCAAGGCGACGCCAAGGTCCCAGCTACGCCCCGCCAGTCCCGCTTGAGCATCTGCATGTGCTCGATCTGCTTGAGCTCACCGGCTCACAGATCAAGGCGGCTCGCGCCCTGGCGATGCACCAGAGCACGGTCTGCCGCAGCGCCGCTCTCATGGGCGAGCAGTTTCGGCTGCAGCCACGAAAGGGGGCGAGCGTTTGCCGCTACGGCAGCAATGAGAGCCTGCGGTTGCTGCGACTGGCGTACCGAGCCCACCGGCTGATGGGCGGCCAGCTGCGGATCGCCACCGACCCTTTGCATCAGGCGCTGTTGGCCGGGATGGTGAGCGTGCAGGCGGTGCCGCCGCGCATCCGGCCCTCGCAGGAGTGGGCGCAGCTGTTGAGCCAGGCCTTGATCGATGGGGCAATCGTGTCGTCCTGGTGCCATCCGAGGGTTCTGGCCGGCGAGCGCCTACCCAGCTGGAGCGGTGTGATCACGGTGCCGCTGGGGACGTTGCCCTTGCAGCTGGTGAGCCATACGCCAGCCACCGCCGAGGCGACCAACCCCCGCAAGGTCCTGCTTCCCCGCCGCAATGTCACCCCGCTGCTGCATGAGGCGCTGGCTGGGCATGGCTTCCAGGTGGAGCAGCAGCCAATCAGCAGCCAGGACGTGCCCTCCTGGCTGAAGCGCATGCACGATCGCCAGCTGGCGATGCCCCTCTGCCCAGGGCTGGCGGATCCGGGCTGGATAGAGAGCCAGGACTTGGTGCTCCATCCCGAGCAGCCCCATCTGATCGAGCAGCTCTGGCTACTGCTGCCGCAGGGGCTGGTGGGCAGCAGCCGGGAGGCTCGCCATCTGATCCGCACCTTGCGGCAGCGGGTGGAGAAGGCGGGGGAGACGCGGCTGGGTGTGGGGGATTCGCCTGGGCATGAGCCCTTGCAGGTCCTGGGTGACGATCTCATCACGGCCTCGAGAGAAAACGATGCAAAAACTGCATAGCCACTGGGATGTGGTGTGCCCCACTCTTCTGTTCCTTCAGCAGCAGACTGCGTTAGAACAGCTGTGTGCAGGCCACGCGATGCGTCACCGCCCGGTATGAGCGAAATGCTTCTCAAAGCTCGATCAGGCGCCCTCGTCCAGAAACTGTGGGCCTGTGGCCCACTCCCCTGCGGCCAGGACAGCGATCAGCAGCAGCAAGGAGGCCCCCCCCGTGCCTGAAGCCGTCCTCGCCCCCGGCGCCCGGATCGAGTGCCGCAGCGCCGAGTGGCTGGTGCGCGGCCTTGGCCGCAGCTCCGATGGCCAGCAGGTGGTGGATGTGGTGGGGGTGTCGCCGTTCCTGCGGGAGAAGGAGGCCCGCTTCCTGGTGGAGGTGGAGAGGGCGGCCGGAAGCTTCAAGGTGCTGCAGCCGGAAGACACGGACCTGGTGTGCGACCCCTCGCCTCGCTACCGCGACAGTCTTCTGTTCATCGAGGCCCACCTACGGCGCTGCGTGCCCACAGATGCCTCTCTGGTGGTAGGCCACCGGGCGGCGATGGAGGCCCTGCCTTACCAGCTGCTGCCAGCTGCGAAGGCCCTGGCGATGCCACGCCAGCGGTTGCTGATCGCCGATGCGGTGGGCCTGGGCAAGACGCTGGAATGCGGGATCCTCTGCAGCGAACTTATCCGGCGCGGGAGGGGCCGACGCCTATTGGTGGTGACGAGCAAGAGCATGCTGGTGCAATTCCAGAAGGAGTTCTGGACGCGCTTCTCGATCCCGCTGGTGCGGCTGGATTCGGTGGGGATTCAGCGGATCCGGGAGCAGATCCCAGGCAACCAGAACCCGTTCCACACTTTCGACAAGACGATCGTCTCCGTCGATACGCTCAAGAACGACCGGGAGTATCGCGTCTATCTCGATAATGCCAGCTGGGACATCATCGTGATCGATGAATGCCAGAACGTGGCCGAACGGGCCAGCGGCACCATGCGGAGCCAGCGCTCCCGTCTTGCCGAGCGCCTGGCGACCCGCTCGGAAACCTTGATCCTGCTGTCCGCCACCCCGCACGACGGCAAGCCGGAGAGCTTCGCCAGCCTGATGACGATGCTCGACCCAACGGCGATTGCCGATCCGAGCCACTACAGCAAAGACGACATCCGGGATCTCTATGTGCGGCGCTTCCGCAAGGACGTGATCGCGGATCTGCGCAACAGCGTCAAGGAGCGCGATAGCGCCGATGTGGAGTGTGTGGCGAGTGAGCGGGAGGAGCGGGTGTTTGCCCTGCTCAAGGACCTCAAGCTGCCCGATAGCGACGGCAAGGCGAAGGCGGGCCAGCTGTTTAAGACCACGCTGGCCAAGAGCCTGCTATCGAGCCCGATGGCGGCCCTGGAAACGGTGCGCAACCGCCTGAAACGCCTGGAGGCGAGTGCCTCGTCTTCGGACTCCCCAGCCAGTGCCGACCGAGCCGCCCTCCAGAGCCTGGAGCCGCTGCTGGCCGCGATCATCCCCGCGGATTTCTCCAAGTACCAGCGCCTGCTCCAGCTGATCCGCGACGACTGGGCTTGGAGCGGCAAGGACCCCACCGACCGGATCGTTCTGTTCACCGGCCGGCGTGAAACCCAGCGCTTTCTGGTGGAGCATCTCGCCGCCGACCTGGGCTTGCCCAAAGGAGCGGTGGTGGGTCTGGATGGCGCCATGCCCGATGTGGAGCAGACGCGGGTGGTGGAGCAGTTCGCCCAGGAGAAGAAGGCGGTGCGGATCCTGGTGGCCACCGAGGTGGCCTCCGAGGGCCTGAACCTGCACTATCTGAGCCATCGGCTGGTACATGTCGACATCCCCTGGTCGTTGATGACGCTGCAGCAGCGCAATGGCCGCATCGATCGCTACGGCCAGCAACGGCAGCCCCTGATCCGTTATCTGCTCAATGCCTCCCGCAGTGAGGGCATGGGCGATGCCGAGAAGGTGGTGCGGCTGCTGCGGGAGAAAGACAAGCAGGCCCAGCTGAACATCGGCGATCCGGCCGTGTTCCTTGGCGTCTACGACGCGGCGGCGGAAGAGGAGCTGATCAGCAGGGCCTATGAAGCCGGAACCTTGAAGGATCTGGACGATCGAATGGAGGCCAATGCCGAGCCGCAGCGCCAGGCGAGCAGCGGCGATCAGTTGTTCGAGGAGCTGTTCGGCATCAGCGCTGATACCGCCGAAAGCGGCGGCGATGGCAGTGGCGATGGGCCCGCTCCAGCAGGGATTCCCACCCCCGTGGTGGCCCACACCCGCCAGTCCTTCAGCCTGTTCCCCAGCCTCTGGGGCTACGTGGACACGGCCCTGGACGCGGTGGCGCAGCAGATGGAACGCCGCGGCGAAAAGCTCGATCTGCGCGTCTTCCCCGAGCAACAACGGCTGGAGATCACGCCGCCATCTGATCTGCAGCGCCGCTACGACCGCTATCCCCGCGAGCTGCAGCCGCCCCGCGGCCAGCGCCTGGCGCTCTCCACCGAGCCGGCAGCCCTGCAGCGGGCCCTGGAGCAGAGCCGGCGGCAGGACAACAGCCGACCAGAGCTGGAATACCTCTGGGATTTACACCCGCTGGTGGATTGGCTGGCGGATCGGGGCCAGATCACCTTTCCGCGCCATCATGCGCCGGTGCTGCAGCTCACCGATGGCCTCGATCCCGGCGCGGTGGTGATGGTGTTTCAGGGCACGATCCCCAATCAAAAAGGGGTGCCGGTGGTGCAGGAATGGGTGGCGGTGCGCTTTGCCGGCACGGGATTGAAGGTGATGGCGGTGGAGCCCTTTGAGGCGGTGGCCACACGCCTGCAGCTAGGGAGCCGGGATCTCGCCAACATCAGCGGCGAGAAGCCCCCCGCTCACCTGAGCAGCCAGCTGCGTTTTGCGGTGGAGCAGGCCAACACCTACCTGCGCGACTGCGGCGAGCAGTGGACCGCCCGCGTGCAACCGGAGCTAGAGGCGCAGCGGGAGCGGCTGCGGCGCCTGCGGGGTCGCCAGGTGGAGCAGCTGGAGCTGAGCCTTGCGGGCAATCAGCGCCCGCAGCCGATCAAGGACAAGCAGCGCCAGGAGAAGCAGAAGGCCATCGATGGGCGCTTCGAGGATCACGAACGCTTCGTGAGTGAGGTGATGACGATCGACCCCGCCCCTTACCTGAAGCTGGTGGCGGTGCTCCACCGGGAGGCCTAAGCCATGGCCCTCCCCGGCATCAGCAACGCCAACGAGTTCTATTCCGCCCACTACCTCGAGAGCGTGATGGCGGGGGACATCAAAAAGGTGCGCGAGCGCTGGGCGGAGGAGGCCAAAGCGCAGCTGGAGGCGGATCTTGCGGCGGGGCTGTCCAACGCAACGGCATCCACGCCGGAGGCCCAGTTCAAGGCGCTGCGCAAGCCATGGCAAAAGCTCCGGGAAGCCGAAATCGGCATCACGGAGGAGCCGGCGGAGCGGCTGCGGCTGCAAAGGGAGCTGTTCTTCCAGCCCCTGCTCGAAGCCCTGGGCTATCCGTTTGCCCCCCATGCGGAGCCCGTGCTGATCGGCGGCGAGGCCTATCAAGTTCCGCTGCTGGGGGAGGTGAGCAACGCCAAGGGCGAACCCTGGCTGTGGGTGGTGGAGTGCTTTAACCCCAGCGATGAGACGGCCGACCCGCTGGACCTCACGATCGCCACCCGCTGGGGCTGCCAGATCGACGATCCTTCCCTGGGCACGGTGCTCACCGATGGCGATGGCCAGGGCAGCGAAACCTGGGAGGAGCTGATCAGCGAGCGGGTGTTCGGCCAGGAGATCCCGCCGCGCTGGGTGTTGGCGGTGAGCCGCGACCAGCTGCTGCTGATCGACCGCCAGAAGTGGGCCGCCTCTCGCTTGCTGCGCTTTGAGCTGGGCACGCTTCTGGGCGAGAACAACCCCGATGCCCTGCTGGCGGCTGCCACCTTGCTGCACCGCGAGCACACCTGCCCCACGGGCGGTGGCACGCCCCTGCTCGATGAGCTCGATGAGAACAGCCACAAGCACGCCTATGAGGTGAGCGCCGACCTCAAATACGCCCTGCGCCGCTCGATCGAGCTGCTGGGCAATGAGGTGGTGGCGTTCATCAAGGCCCAGAAGAAGGGCGTCTACGAGGAGCGGCTGGATCCGGAGCAGCTGACGCTGGAGCTGCTGCGCTTTATGTATCGGCTGCTGTTCCTGTTTTTCATCGAGAGCCGGCCCAAGGAGCTGGGCTACGCGCCGATGGGCAACGACGTGTACCGCCTCGGCTACAGCTTGGAGAGCCTGCGCGATCTCGACACCGCCGAGCTGGCCAGCGAGGAAGACCGCGAGAGCACCTACATCAGCGAATCCCTGGATCGGCTGTTCAAGATGATCTGGGAGGGCTACCCGAAGCGAGGCGACCAGGAGGCCGTCCAGGCCGATCTCACGGCAGACAAGCCCGAGTTCGACACCTTCCAGATCGTGCCGCTGCGCTCGCATCTGTTTGATCCGGAGCGGCTGCCGATCATCAATGGCCTGCTCAAGGACGAGAAGGGCGACAAGCGCTGGCCGAGGGTGCGCTTCCGCAACGCTGTGCTGCGGCAGGTGATCGAGATGATGTCGCTCACCAAGGAAGGCAAGGGCAAGCGGCGCGGGCGGGTGAGCTACTCCCAGCTGGGCATCAACCAGCTGGGGGCGGTGTATGAGGCGCTGCTCAGCTTCACCGGCTTCTTCGCCGAGGTGGATCTCTACGAGGTACAACCCGCCCCGAAGAAAGCCAAAGCTGCCGCTAGCGACGACGACGACGACCTCGACGCGGATCTAAGCGATGGCGACGACCCCGGCGACAGCTCCGACGACGACACTGCAGGCGGCGGCAAGGCCAGTGGCCATGCCACCGGCCAGGCCCACGACGAGCTGGATGTGGGCCACTTCGTGACCGCCGAGCAGCTCAAGGCCTACAAGGCCGAGGAGATCGTGCCCGATCCGCTCACCGGCAAGGCGAAAAAATACGAGAGGGGCAGTTTCCTCTATCGCCTGGCCGGCCGCAACCGCCAGAAAAGCGCCAGCTACTACACGCCAGAGGTGCTCACCAGTTGCCAGATCAAGTACACGCTCAAGGAAGCGCTGGTGGGCAGGAGCGCCGCCGAGATCCTGGAGCTGAAGCTGCTGGAGATGGCGATGGGATCGGCCGCCTATCTCAATGAATTGGTGAGCCAGCTGGCCCAGGCCTATCTGGAGCGGCGCCAGCAGGAAACGGGCAAAACAATTCCGCATGAGCGCTATCACACCGAACTGCAGAAGGTGAAGATGCGCCTGGCCGATCAGAACGTGTTCGGTGTGGATCTCAACCCGGTGGCGGTGGAGCTGGCGGAGGTGAGCCTGTGGCTCAACAGCATCTTTGCGCCGGAGCAAGGGCGGGCCTTTGTGCCCTGGTTCAGCCAGCAACTGGTGAACGGCAATTCCCTGATCGGGGCGCGCCGGCAGATCGTCAGGGTGAGCCAGCTGCAGAGCAGCAAGCTGCCCACGGGCACCGGCCGCAAAGCGAAGCCCACCCGCCTGTGGCATGAACACGCCCCGGAGGAGCTGGCCTGGGATGCGGCGTTGCCGGCCGATGGCATCTTCCACTTCCTGCTGCCCGATCCGGGCATGGCCGCCTATTCAGACAAAGTGATCAAGGAGCTGGAACCCGAAGCGATCGAGCGCTGCAAGCGCTGGAACAAAGCCTTTGTGGGCGAAGCGTTCAACGAAGCTCAGATCGACCACCTGCTGCGCCTTAGCAAGTTGGTGGATGAACTCTGGCAGGAGTGGGCGCGCGAAATGACCGCCCTGCGCCAGCGCACCACCGACCCGCTACCGGTCTGGGAAGAGCCAAGGGCTCAAGAGCCAGGGGCTCAGGACCCCACCGGCACCCAGGAAGCAGCCTGGACGCCGCTGCGCCTGAAGGACCGCATTCACGACCAGGAGGTGCTGGGCAAGGGTGTGCTCAACACCAACGCCCGCCTGCGTCTGAAGTGGGCCATGGACTACTGGGTAGCGCTGTGGTTCTGGCCGATCCGCCAGGCGGGAAAGCTCCCGAGCCGAGACGAATGGCTGTTTGAGCTCAGCATGATCCTAGGCGACCTGGAGCAGGGGATTACGCCGGAAGTGGGCCAGGGAAACCTGTTTGCCGATACGCAACCCAAGCAGCTGGCGGTGGACTTCAGCGACCAACACGGCTTCGTGAATGTGAACAAGCTGCTGGAGGATTTCGAACGCCTGCGCCTCGTGGGAGCGGTCTACGACCGCATCCGGCCGCTGCACTGGGATCTGGAATTCGCCGATCTGCTGGCAGGTGGTGGCTTCGATCTGATCGTGGGTAACCCGCCCTGGCTGAAAGTGGAGTGGGAGGAGAAGGGTGTGATCGGCGACGCCGACCCGATGGTGCTGATCCGCAAGGTGAGCGCCAGCGAGCTGGCGAATCGACGCAAGGAGGCATTTGACGCCCATCCAGATCTGCGGGCGGCTTATCTGGAGGAATTTGAGGGGCAGAACGGAAGCCAGGCGTTTCTCAATGCGGTGGGGAATTACCCGCTGCTGAAGGGGAGCCAGACAAATCTGTTCAAGTGCTTTCTGCCGCAGGCCTGGCGGGTGGCGTCAGAGCAGGGAGTTCAGGGATTCCTTCATCCGGAAGGGGTGTATGACGACCCGAAGGGTGGTGCCCTGCGTGAGGTGCTGTATGGGCGCTTAAGCAACCATTTTCAGTTTGAGAATCAGCTATCTGTTTTTGCCGAAGTTCATCACAATACGAAGTTCAGCCTCAACACATATGGCCCGAATCGGCAAGCTAGCTTCTTCCATCTCGCAAATCTGTTTCATGCAAAAACAGTGGATAGCAGCTTTGCCCACGATGGCCACGGTGCGGTCGGTGGTATCAAGACCGTAGACAATCAATGGAACATGGCCGGCCATCGCCAACGGCTAATTCCAGTTGGGGAGCAAACCCTCAGATTGTTTGCCCAGCTCTACGACGAACCCGGCACGCCTTCCCGCCAGGCCCGTTTACCAGCATTACACTCTCAGCAACTTCAAAGTGTTCTGGAGAAATTTTCAGCTTCCCCAAAGAGGCTGTGTGACTTGCAGGGTAAATACTACGCGACTGTGATGTGGGACGAAACCAATGCCATCAAGAAGGACGCCACGATCCGACGCGACACCAGTTTTCCCGCTGAACCCACGGAACTGGTGCTTTCAGGTCCCCACTTCTATGTGAGTAGGCCCTTCAATAAAACGCCACGCGCTGTTTGCACACTCAATAGCCACTACGACTGCCTCGATATCACCACCCTGCCAGACGACTACCTTTCACGCACCAACTACCGCCCGGATGTGTCGCCCACTGAATACCGGGCTCGCACGCCACGAGTGCCGTGGGGAGAGAAAAAGCCGGTGACAGAGTTTTATAGACTTGTTAGCAGGAAGATGCTCAGTCAGGCTGGAGAGAGAACCCTGATAGCTGCTATCCATCCTCCCCAGACCGGTCACGTTGACGGCTGCTTCTCTCTGACTTTTGAGCGCTCCCACGATCTCAGCCTTTTCTCTGGTCTCTTTGCGGCATTACCCTTTGATTTTTTTATCAAGACAACAGGCAAGAGCAATTTTAGAGATGAGCTGGCAAGCCTATTCCCTGTAGTAACCGCGCAGAGTTCGCTACACACTCGCACCCTTGCCCTCAACTGCCTCACCACCCACTACGCCGATCTCTGGAGCGAATGCTGGGATGAGGCCTTCCGCCAGCAACGCTGGGCCAAACAGGATCCCCGCCTCCCAAACGAATTCTTCACCAACCTCACCCCCACCTGGCAGCGCGACTGCGCATTGCGCACCGATTACGCCCGCCGCCAGGCCCTGGTGGAGATCGATGTGCTGGTGGCCCAAGCCCTCAAGCTCACCCTCGAAGAACTGATCACCATCTACCGCGTGCAGTTCCCGGTGATGCAGCAATACGAACGCGACACCTGGTACGACCGCAACGGCCGCATCGTCTTCACCGCCAGCAAGGGGCTAACCGGGGTTGGTTTTCCCCGGAAGGGCTCAGGCCGTGGCCCCAACAAGACTACCGGTTGGGAAGATATCGCCGATATGAAAACCGGCAGCGTCTCCCGCACGATCATCGATGACACGCTGCCTGGGGGGCCTGCGGAGCGCATCATTACCTATGAGGCGCCGTTTGATC
This sequence comes from Cyanobacteriota bacterium, assembly GCA_026389265.1. Lineage (GTDB taxonomy): Bacteria > Cyanobacteriota > Cyanobacteriia > PCC-6307 > Cyanobiaceae > Cyanobium. The sequence goes on from JAPLIE010000092.1 coordinate 14,810, forward strand.
GGTGTGATCGGGTGGGGGATTATCGGGGGGTTTGGGGGTATTTTGAGAAGCAGGAAGGCAACAAGCCATGACCCCAATCGCTCCAGGGCTGGCCGGGAACCAGCAGCAGGTCATCGACTTGCTCAGCCAGCACAAACAGGAATGGCGCCGGCTTTACGGCATCCAGGAATTGTCCCTGTTTGGCTCCCTGGCCCGAAATGAAGCGAACCCGGGCAGTGATGTGGATCTCTGTGTGATCCTTGAGCCCCCCAATCCTTTCTCGCTGGTTCACTTTCAGCAGGCTGTGCAGCAGCTGTTGGGTGTGCGCGTGGATGTGGTGACGCGCTGGCCAGGCATGAATCCGATGTTGAAGCAGGAGATCGAGCGCGATGCAATTCCAATCTGAACGGGATCAGCAGCTGGCGAGCAAGGTCATCAGCCAGATGATCGACATGGTTGATTCGCTGCTGCAAGACCATACCTTCGCGGCATCAGCCATCGTTTGCCGCGAATTCAAAGAGTCGCTGACTTGGCGCAGAAGTCGGCGACAGACACATGGATCTTCATCTGATCGAAGAGCTGGAGGTTCAGCGCGCCCAAATTATGAGTGGTGTACATGAGGCCTAACGCTCGCCATCACCTGGCCGCAAGGAGCGGGCAGCAAAGCAGAAGGCCTACGGCGGGGGCTCAGGTGGATGGCAGGGTTAGTTTGCGCCAAACAAATTGTGGAGAAGGTTCCCCACCTCTTCTTTTAGGACAACCAGATCCGAGTAGACAAGGCCGAACACCGAATCGTCGTCAACGGCTCCATCAAGCACGCTGATTCTGCGAAGAGCTTCGCCAATGATGATAAATTCTCGCTCCACTGACGACCTGACAGCGCGCCTGGCTCGATACTCCTCCAAGGAGACAGCCTCGGTCACCTCTTCAATCGCAACACAAGCATCATAGATATCCTGCAAATACGCAGATAGATCACGTGCCATAAATAAGCTTCTTCGTCCGATCAATCTCGCTGGCGATGACCTTATTCTTGACAGCACCGCTCATTACCAAGTCAACCTCGCTCTGAAGGATCTTGCTAAATGCAGCACGAGCCTCTAGGTAAGTATGGAATTTCTTGGAGATATCGATAGGCCCAAATTCTACAAGAAGATCAACATCGCTGTCTCCACGCCCTGGCCTGGGTTGAACCCCGGCCAGGGCAGCTGTCACCGCCTCCAGGTCGGCATCGATTGTTGGGGCTGGGTACGCCATCTCTGCAGGGTAGGGGGATCCTTGGGGTCAGAGCCCATAGGGATTCAGCAGGGCTACCTCTCGAAATCAGCATCCAGCCCCACCTCGGGCATGGAACCCAGCAGTTCCGCCAGATTGCACCGTGGAGGGCTCATCAACGCCCCCGCCAGGATGGCCCGATGCTCTGCTTCGGCACTGCGGCCATGGGCTCCGGTGCCCGCGTCGCTCACCCCCACCCGTTCAGCAATCCGCTGCAGCAGGGCCTCCATGCGATCCAGGCGGGCTTCGATAGCAGCCAGGCCAGAGGGGATGGCCACGGCCTTGGCTGGTGCCTTCGCAGCTACTGGGGCCTCGCCCCCCCGGAGCCGCTGGATCAGGGCTGCCTTGGTGAGGCTGGTGTAGCCCTTGAAGCCCCGCTCTTTGCAGAGGGCCTTCAGCTCCTTCACCCCCAGCCTGTCGAGCCCCTCCGCCAGTTCTCCTGCCACCCTCGGCTCCGTCTGAGCCATCAACGGCAGCGCCCCATCCAGCTCCCGCAACATCCGCGCATCCGCCTGGGCCAGCTCCCGCAGGTTGGCCCGCAGCGCCTCAGCGATCTTGCCCATTGCTTGGATCCTGGGAGGGTTGGGGAAGAATGGTGAGTTGCTGAGCGTGGCTCTCCGGTTTGAGGGTCTGCGGTTTGACGGTCTGCGGTGCGCTGGACTGCTGTTCTTTGTTCTCCAGGACGCTGGACGGCAGCTCGTTGCCCTCCAGGCTGGCCCGCAGCGCCTCCTGGCGGGCACTGAGCTGCTCGAAGCGTTCCTTGCCCGTGCGCCAGCGGTTCAGGAAGCTGATCACCGCCTGTACCAGCCTGCCGATGCTGCCGCCGCCGTTGTACGAGCGCCGGCCCAGTTGGTACGCCCCGAAGGCGGTGCCCATCTCGTCGCCCGCATCCTCCAGGTGCTCCACCACATCGGTCACGATTTCAAGCATCGCGTAGGCCTCCGCCTTCACGCTCGCCTCCCGCGTCGCCAGGGCCCGCAGCCGCTGGCCCAGTTCCTGCAGCTGGCCTCCCTGCTTCTCAGAGCGGCTGCGGTGGATGCCGCGGCTGATCATCAGGCTCTTGTAATTGCCCCGTAGCTCCAGATACAACGCATCCAACCGTTCGCGATCCAGCGCCGTGGGGTCACTCGGGTAGGCCGAGGTGGGCGGTAAGGCCAGCGGGGGCATCGCAGGGCAGGCGTGGTTCATCCATTCTCACCTGGCATGGAGTTATGCAGAAATTGCATAATCCATGGATCGAATTGGGAAGGGGTTGCTTGGCTTGGCAGCGCGCCTATGGCCCCTATCCTGAGCCCACGCATCGTGGCGCCAGTTGCTCACCTCCGTTGTAGCCAGCGAATTGGAACAGGTCGCCGCCGATGCCATCCACACCGCCTTCCACCCCACCACGCCGGGCTTCCGGGGGCATGCATGGAATCATTGCTACAGTTCATCCATGGAGCGAGCTGCAGCACGTTTTTCATTCAAAGGGGCTCTAGCGCTGCTCCCCCGCGGCGCCCCTCTGGGAGTGGAGCTCCTCGCGGCCCATGGGATCACGGCCAAGCGGGCCTCCGCCCTGGTGCGATCGGGATGGCTAGAGCGGCTCGGCCGCGGTGCCTATCAGCTTCCCGGCGACACGCTGAACAGGGATGGCTGCCTGGCTTTTCTGGCTCAGCAACTGCCTGGGGGGCATGTAGCCGCTAAGACGGCGCTCGCCTGGCATGGAGTTCGCCACAACCTTTCTTACCGGGAAACCGTGGTGTTCTGGGGTGATCAGCCTGCGCGCCTTCCCAGCTGGCTGGATGGCGTTGTGCCCGTTCGCTACCGGGTGGCTCATATCTTTGATCCCGATCTGCCGGCGGGCCTCGGCCTGGCACCCCTAACCGGTGGCGATCCAGAGCTGCCTGTCTCCAGTCCTGAGCGGGCTCTGCTTGAGCTACTCAGTGAAACCGGCAGCTTCGAAAGCCTGGAGGAGGTGCGCCAGCTGGTGGAGAGCACCCGCAACCTGCGGCTGCCACTGCTGGATCAACTGCTCAGCCACCTCACCCGCATCAAGGTGGTGCGCCTCGCCGCCCTCCTCGCGGCTGAACTCGCGTTGCCCTGGGCAGAGCTTGCCCAGCAGCACAGCAGCCGCCTCGGCGGTGGCCGCCGCTGGGTGGCCGTTGGTCGCACCGGGGAACGGCTGGATCTGACCGCCACACGATGAATCCGGCCACCATCGCCACGGTTCGCCAACTGCTGGACATCGCCCCGGTGGTGTTCGCCACGCCCCACTTCGCCATCAAGGGAGGGACTGCGCTCAACCTGTTCTTGCATGATCTGCCCCGCCTGTCGGTGGACATCGACGTGGTGTTCACGGACCACAGTCTCGACCGTGAAGCCGCATTGCAGGCCATTGCCGCCGAGCTCAGCGCAATCAGCCAGAAGCTGGAGGCCATGGGCTACGAGCTGCGGCAACGCAGGAACAGCGCCAGCAACGAAAGCAAGCTGATGGTGGTGGGCCCCCTGGCCGAAGTGAAGGTTGAGGTCAATGAGGTGTTCCGGGGCACCCTGCTTCCCCTGCAGCAACGCCCGCTCTCACCAGCAACGGAGAAGGAATTTGCCCAGGCGGTCACGCTGCCGTTGCTCGCCACCGCTGAGCTCTATGGCAGCAAGCTCGTGGCCGCCATGGACCGGCAGCATCCTCGCGATCTCTTTGATGTTCTGGTGCTGTACGACACCATCGGTCTGACCCCGGAGATCGTGGATTGCTTCGTGGCCTACCTGGCCGGCCACAACAGGCCGGTGCATGAGGTGCTGGCGCCCCGTCTCCAACCCCTGGAGGCCACGTTCGCCAATCAGTTCAACGGCATGAGCCGCGATGAGGTCAACCTGGAAACCTTGGAGCAGGTTCGCGCACGATTGGTTCAGGACCTGCCCCGCGCCCTCACCCACCAGCACCGTGACTTTCTGAGCTCATTGGTGAAGAACCAGCCGCTCTGGGATTGCATGCCGTTTCCCCATCTCCAGGAGCTGCCGGCGATCCGCTGGAAGCTTCAGAACCTGGCCAACCTGAGGCGCAAGAAGCTGGTTGAACAGATCGAGCGCCTGGAGGCTTGCTTTCAGCAGACGGGGGGGCCGCTCTGATGCTCCCCTCCGTTGTCGCCAGCGAGCTGGAGCAGGTCGCTGCCGACGCCATCCGCACCGCCTTCCACCCCACCACGCCGGGCTTCCGGGGGCTGATCGATCGCTTCCTGGCCGACCGCGAGCGGCTGCTCAAGGGGCCCTATGTCTCGGTGTCACTGCCCTTCCAGCAGGGTTCCGGCCGCGACTGGTTTCCCCAGATCCCCCTGCCCTTCCCGCCCTACCTCCACCAGGAGAAGGCCTTCCTTCGCCTCAGTTCAGGCACTCCCCTCAACACGCTGGTGGCCACGGGCACCGGCTCGGGCAAAACCGAGTGCTTCCTGCTGCCGCTCCTCGACCATTGCCGCCAAGAGCATGCCCAGGGCAGTCGGGGCATCAAGGCGATCCTCATCTATCCGATGAATGCCCTGGCCACCGATCAGGCCCGGCGCATCGCCCAGCTCATTCACGCCACCCCCGCGCTGGCAGGTCTGAGGGCCGGGCTCTACATCGGTGCCTCCGACGATGAGCCCACGGCGGCGATGAGCGCCACCAGCGTGATCACCGACAAGGGCGCCCTGCAGAGGGCCCCGCCCGACATCCTGCTCACCAACTACAAGCAGCTCGATTACCTGCTCCTCAAGCCCCAGGTGCAGGGCCTCTGGGCCCACAACGGCCTGCTGGCCGATGGCCGCAGCACGCTGCGCTACTTGGTGGTGGATGAGTTCCACACCTTCGATGGCGCCCAGGGCACCGATCTGGCCTGCCTGATCCGCCGTCTGCGCGATCGACTTCAGTGCGCCGGTGAGCAGCTGGTGTGCGTGGGCACCTCCGCCACCCTCGGGGGTCCGGATTCGCGCCAGGCGATGCTCGATTACGCCGGCCAGATCTTCGCGAGCCATTTCGAGCCTGGCTCGCTGATTGAGGAGGAGCGGCTCAGCCCGGAGGAGTTTTTCCGAGATCACACCGGCTACGGCGATCCCGAAAACGGCGGCCTCTTTTCCTTGCCGCTGCCGGGCATGGAAGCGCAGGAGCAGCTGGATCCCGAACACGCCTCCAGTGCCGACGCCTACCTCGCCTCCCAGGCCGCCCTCTGGCTGGGCGACACCCTGCCGCCGCCTCCTGAGGGCGATGTCAACGCCGACACCTGGCGCCTGGCCCTCGGCTGGCAGCTCGGCACCCTCCCAGCGGTGCACAACCTGGTGCGCCAGGCGGCGGACACCTGCTCGATGGATCAGTTGCTGGAGCGTTTCTCCCGCCAGCTGGGCCTCGGCGAACGCTACCCACGTCGCTACCGCGTGCTGCTGCTCGAAAGCCTGCTGGCCTTGCTCGCCCATGCCCGCCGCACCACCACCAAACTCGATGGAGCAGAGGTGGTGGTGCCCTGGCTCACCCTGCGCGTGCAGCTCTGGCTGCGGGAGCTCAAGCGCATGGTGGCCTCGGTGGAATCCGAGCCCCAGCTGCGCCATTCCGACGACCTCGCCGGCAGCGACGCCAGCCCCCACCTGCCGGTGGTGCACTGCCGCGATTGCGGTGCCACCGCCTGGACCTCCACCGCCCTCACCGTCGGCTCCAACCGCCTCGATCGCGCCACCAACCTGCAGGCTTTTTACAAGGCCTTCTTTTCCGGGGCACCCGAGCTCCGCTACCTCTTCCCCCAGGGGCCAGACTCCGCCACCACCTCCTGCAACCATCAGCTCTGCGCCAGCTGCCTGTCGTTTCACGCCTTCAAAGACCTGGCGCAGGCCACCGCCGCCGGCGGTCAGCCGGTTTGCCCCGCCTGCCAGAGCAAGGAGCTGCTGGCGGTCGACATCCCCGACTGCAGCACTGTGGATAAGAACAACCATCCGAGCATCAGCCGCGACTGTCCCTACTGCCACGCCACCAATAGCCTGCTGCTAATCGGTACATCGGCCGCCAACCTCACCAGCACCTGGAGCGCCTCGCTCTATGCCTCCGCCTTCAACGGCGACAAGCGCGTGCTCGCCTTCTCCGATTCAGTGCAGGATGCTGCCCACCGCGCTGGCTTCATCGCCGCCCGCGCCTATCGCACCTCCTTCCGCACCGCCCTCACCCGCACCGTGCAGGAGCACGACCAGCAGGGGGGCCCACCGCTGCGGCTCGATCAGCTCCAAGAGCAGCTGATCACCGATTGGCAGCGGCGCCTCCCCAACCCGGTGGACTTCGCCGCCACCTTCATCCCCCACGATCTCGAGTGGCTGCGCGATTGGGATGTGATGCAGCAACAGCTCATCCCATCGCTGGAGCCCAACAGCCTGCTACTGCGCTATGTAGCCGACCGACTGCGCTGGGAGGTAGCGGTCGAATTCGGCTACCGCGCCCGCCTCGGCTCCTCGGTGGAGCAGGCCGGCGCCCTTGCTGCCGCCGTGGATCCGGCCGCCGTCAACCGCCTGCTGCCGCCCCTGCTCAGCCGTCTGAAGAACGAAATCGAGCCCCTCAGGGGCCTGCGGCTTGGGCCCCTGCAGCAACTCGTGGTGGGGCTGTTGCAACACCTGCGTCAGCGTGGCGCCGTGGTGCTGCCCGAGCTTGTCGGCCGAGACGGAAAGGGGTCGGAATACCTGGAAAGCGGCGGCGTCAACACCTATCCCTTCAATCAGATCCCCTATCTACCGGGCTTCGGGCGGGATCTACCGGGCTTCAGGCGGGCCTCGATCCAGCCGCTCTTTCTCACCAGCTTCCGCGGCAAGGGGGGCTTCGAGCAGCTCGTGCGCGAGAGCGGCCGGCCCACCTGGGCGCAGCACTGGCTGGAGCGCACCCTCACGGTCGCCTCGATCACCGGTTCGCCACCGACCCTCGATGCCGAGCAGCAAAAAGAAGCCCTCAACGCCGTGGTGAATGCCCTCACCGAGGCCGGCCTGCTGCAACAGTTCAACGGCGGGCGGGGTGAGCGCATCTGGGGCATTCCACCCGCCGCCATCACCGTGAGCAGTGAGGCCCATCCCGTGCGCTGCGAGCAGTGCAGCGATCAACACAGCGTGCCCACCGAGCAGCTCAGCCTCTGGGATGGCATGCCCTGCCAGGTGCGCCACTGCGACGGCCACTACCGCCCCGATCCCCGCGGTGGTCTGCAGCTTTATCGCCGCCTCTACAGCCGCAGCGATGTGCACCGCATCGTGGCTCGCGAGCACACCGGTCTGCTGGAGCGGGCCGATCGCGAGCGGCTCGAAACCCAGTTCATCCGCGGTGAATACCGCAGTGATCCCAACCTGCTCTCGGCCACCTCCACCCTGGAGATGGGCATCAACATCGGCGATCTCTCCACCGTGTTGCTCGCCTCCGTTCCGCCGGAGCCGGCCAACTACCTGCAGCGCATCGGCCGGGCTGGCCGCCGCGACGGCAACGCCATGGTGGGCACTCTGGTCACAGGAACCGCCCACGACCTCTACTTTTTCGCCGATCCGCGCGAGATGCTGCAGGGGCAGGTGAATCCGCCCGGCTGTTATCTCGATGCCGCCGCCATCCTGCGCCGCCAGTTGCTCGCCTACAGCCTCGATCGCTGGGTGGCGGGTGGCCTCGATCCCCTGGCGCTGCCGCGCCAACTCAAGCCGGTGCTCGATGGGGTGGAGAAGGCCTCCGGCGGCACCATCGCGAACTTGTTCCCCTACACCTGGCTGGAGTGGGTGCAGTCCCATCAGATCGATCTGTTGGAGCGATTCCTGGGGCTCTTCGGGGAGGAAGTGCAGCCTGCGAGCCGCGACAACCTGCGCCACTTTCTGCTCACCCCCGCTGAATCGGGCGGTGCCGGCTCCTTTGAGGCTCCCTTCGCCCAGGAGTTGCTCGCCCGCCTGCGGGATCTGGTGGCCGAACGCAAGCGCCTCGGCGCCGAGGCCCGCAGGCTGCTCGATCGTTACAACAAGCTCTGCGAGCGGCCCGAGGACAGCCTCACCCCCGACGAGAAAGAGGCCAAGGATTCCATCCGCCGCGAGCGGGGCGCCTACAACCAGCTGCGCAAGGAGCTTGATGGCCGCGACCTACTGGCGATGCTCACCGACGAAGGGTTCCTCCCCAACTACGCCTTCCCGGAAGCGGGTGTGACGCTCAAATCCGTGCTCTGGCGCAAACTCCCGGGCCGTACGGCTGATGGGCGAGGTGGTGATGGCCGCCGCAGTGAGGATCTGCCGGCCCTGAGCTACGAACGCCCCGCCAACGTGGCCATCCGCGAGCTGGTGCCCGATGGCCAGTTCTATGCCCAGGGCCGCCGCGTGCGGGTTGATCAGGTCGATCCCAACCTCAACAAACCCGAGCGCTGGCGCTTCTGCCCCTCCTGCTCCCACGCCAGCCGCGAAACCGACGACGACTTCGGCCGCAGGGAATGCCCCCGCTGCGGCCACAGCGGCTACGCAGACCACGGCCAGATCAAGGAGATGACCCGCCTGCGCCAAGTGCAGGCCACCACGGAAGACGCCCACAGCCGGTTCGGCGATGACACCGAGGAGCGCAACCCGCTCTTCTTCCACCGCGAGTTGCTGATCCTCCCGGACCACAGCCGCCGCGAAATTTCGCTGGCGATCGCCGATGAGGAGTTTCCCTTCGGCGCCGAATACCTGGCCAGCACCACCTTCCGCGAGATCAACTTCGGCGAGCAGGCGATGGTGGGAGCCACCCATGCGATCTCCGGCAAATCCCTCAAGGTGAAGGGCTTCGAGCTCTGTCGCCAATGCGGCAAGGTGCAGCGCGGTAAACCCTCTGGTCAGAACCACACCTGGGCCTGCAAGTACCGCGACAAGCCCGAGGACGCCCAGCTTCGCCAGCTGCTGTTCATGTACCGGGAGTTCAACTCCGAAGCCCTGCGCTTCCTGCTGCCCGGCGCCAGCTTCTGGGATGAAGCCGGCCAACCCTCCTTCGTGGGCGCTCTGCACCTCGGCCTGCGCCAACGCTTCGGGGGCAAGGTGGACCACCTGCAATCCGCCCTTGGGGAAGAACCCCAGCCCGGCAGCCAGCAACGCAAGACCTTCCTCTATCTCTACGACTCGGTGCCCGGCGGTACCGGCTACGTGCGCCAACTGATCGAGGCCGGTGGCCAGGATCTGCGCGAGGTGTTCGAGCGTTCGCTCCACGCCCTGCAGGCCTGTTCCTGCAGCGATGGCTGTTATCGCTGTCTCTTCATGTACCGGCAGCGCTTTGATCGCCAACGCACCAGCAAACGCCGCGCCATCGAGCAGCTGCAGCTCATCCTGCGCCGCTGGCCGGAGCTGCAGCCTTCCGAACGCAGCCTCTCGGAGGTGGTGCTCAACACCCGCGCCGAGAGCGAGCTGGAGCTGCGCTTCATCGAGAAGCTGCGCGAGGGCAAGGGCGTCCCGCCGGGCGTTTCCGTGACCCTGCGTGATGACTACATCAAGGGAGATAAGGGCTTTCTGCTCACCTTCAGCAGCGGCCATGGCGCCAGTTCCGGCTCAGCCGTGGTGAGCTGGAAGGTGCAGCAGCAGATCACCCTCGGGCCCGGCGAGGGGGTGTCGGTCTTTTCTCGCCCCGACTTCCTGCTCACCCCCACTGCCGGCGGCAAGCCGATCGCCATCTACACCGACGGCTGGGAGTTCCATCGCGGCCGCCTCGCCACCGATGCCGAGCAGCGCATGGCGTTGCAGCGCAGCGGCAACTACCTCTTCTGGGCCCTCAGCTGGGATGACGTGGTGGAGGCCACCCCCACAGCCCAGAAACCCCTGGAGCCCAACGGATTGGCGCTGGGCATGGTGCCGGCCTTTGCCAGCAAGCCGGAGTCCTTCAGCGAGCGCTGGTGGCCCCAGTCCCTTCTGGATCCGCCCCAGAGGCCGCCCCTGCTGATGCCCCGGGAAGCCCAGCTGGCCAGCAGTTTCCAGCTGCTGATGGCCTATATCGCCAACCCTTCGGAGGCGCTCTGGCAGGGCATGGCCCAGCAGCTCTGCCTGGCCCAGGCCTCGCCGCTGGCCATCGATTCCCCTGAACTCTCCGCCGCCATCGGCTCTCTCCACCTGACTTCCCATGTGCAGGAGTGGGTCTCCTCTGAAGCCTCGCGCCGGATCGGCCAGAACCTCAATCCCGCGCCCGGGCTGCAGATCCTCAATCTGGTCGATCTCGATCGCCATGCACCCGAGCGCCGCCATCCCGCCGCCAGCTTCCGCACCATCCACTTCCATAGCGATCCTTCCCTCACCGAGCCGCAGCAGCAGGCCGCCTGGCGCGAATGGCTGCGCCAGGGCAATCTCTTCCAGTTCCTGCCCCATCTGCTGCTCTCCACCCCGGGCTGGAGTGGGGCCGAGGAACCTACGGCCATTGAGACCCCTCAGGTGTGGATCCCGCGGGAGTCCGTTGGTGATGGCGCTGCAGACGTTGCCGATCAGGGTGGCCTCGCAGCCGAGCGAAAAGGAGCCTGGGCGGAGCTGATCCGTCTCGCACCACAGCCGGCCATCCCCCTGCTTAAGGCCCTGGCTACCGCCCTGCAGGCCAGCGATCACCCCATGCCCGAACCGGGCTTCGAGCTGGAGGGTTCACGGGGTGAAGTGTTGGCCATGGCGGAGCTGGCCTGGCCCGATCAGCAGCTGGCTGTGGTGGAACCGGCCGATGCCGGCGCGTTCACGGCGGCGGGCTGGCAGTGCTGGTCGTTGGAGGATCCTCCAGAGACCACCGCCACGGCCATTCGCCAGGCGCTGGCTTCCTCCTGATCCCAGCCAGCCCAGTCGTCCGTCTCGCCTGAGCCCCCTCGACTTTCTCGCCCGAGACCGTTTCCACCTTCTCTCCCCAGTCATGAGCGAGCCCCGCCTCACCGTTGCCCTCTCCAACGACTTCTTCAAGGCGTTCGCACGCCTGCCTGAGAAGGCCCGCGGAAAGGTGGCCACGTTCATCTCCAAGTTCCGTGCCAATCCCCGCGGCACAGGGCTCAACTACGAACACATCGAGGGGGGCAAGGATCCCTTCATCCGCTCGCTGCGGGTGGATCAGGACATCCGTTGCATCGTGCGCGCCCCCGATGAGAGCAACACCTACGTGATCCTCTGGATCGACAAACACGACGACGCCTACCAGTGGGCCAGGCGCCGCACTTGCCATGTGAACCGGGTCTCCGGTGCCCTGCAGGTGGTGGATGTGGAGGCAGCCGAAATGGCAGTTGGCGCAGAAACAGCCGTGGGCGATGCCATCGCGGCGGCCGTGAGCGAAGCCCTGGCCAACAAGGCGGCCACGCCCCAGGTGGGGGCAGCACCAACTCCGGCGCCTCAGGCAGCAGAGCCGCAAACACTGCCCAGCTCAGCCGCCTCGCTCTTCGCCCACTGCAGCGACGACCAGCTCATGCTGCTCGGTGTACCTGAGGCCCTCCTGCCCGCCGTGCGGGCCGTGACCAGCGAGGAAGCCCTCAGCCGCCTGATCGAATGGGTGCCGCAGGACTGCGTGGATGGTCTGATCCTCCTGGCCGATGGCAAAGCGATCGAGGCCGTGATCGAGGAGCTGGAACGGCAGCGCCCCGCTGCCATCGACCCCACCGATGTGGCGGCGGCCCTCGATACGCCTGAGAGCAAGGCCGAATTCCTGGTGATCACCGACGACGACGAGCTTGAGGCAATGCTCTCAGCACCGCTGGAGCGCTGGCGGGTGTTTCTCCATCCCAGCCAGCGGCGGCTGGTGGAGCGCACCTGGAGCGGCCCCGTGCGAGTGCTCGGCGGTGCCGGCACCGGCAAGACCGTGGTGGCCATGCACCGCGCCCGCTGGCTTGCCCAGCAGCTGATCAAAGCCGGCGCCCCAGGCCGGGTGCTGTTCACCACCTTCTCCCGCAACCTCGCCACCGATATCCGCGCCAACCTCACCAAGATCTGCAGCCCGGAGCAACTACACCGCATTGAGGTGATTCCCCTCGATGGCTGGGTGATGAACTTCCTCAAAAGCCAGGGGCTGCAGGTGCGGGTGTTCAACGACGAGGCCCGAAAAAGCTGCTGGAGCCTGGCCATGGATGTGGCCGACACCTCGCTCGGCCTGGCGGAGCGCTTCTACCAGGAAGAGTGGCAGGAGGTGGTGCTAGCCCAGGGCTGCCGCAGCCGCGACGACTATCTGGTAGCCCGTCGCGTGGGGCGCGGCACTCGCCTGAGCCGCGAGCAGCGCAGCCGGATCTGGCCGGTGTTTGATGCGGTGCGGGCCGAGTTCCGCCAGCGGGGCCTATGGGAGCCGGAGGAGGCCAAGCAGATCGCCGCCGACCTGCTCAACCAACCCGAGCGTGCACCGCTCTATGCCGCCGTGGTGGTGGATGAGGCCCAGGATCTTGATCTCGCCTCCTTCTCCCTGCTGCGCGCCCTGGTGGGAGAAGCCAGAGCCAACGACCTGTTCATCGTGGGCGATCCCCACCAGCGGATCTATGGCAAGCCGGTGGTACTCAGTCGCTGCGGCATCGACATCCGCGGCCGTTCCAAAAAGCTGCGCATCAACTACCGCACCACCGAGGAAACCCGCGCCTGGGCCACCGCCGTGCTGCACGGCGTGGATTTTGATGACCTCGATGGCGGCAGTGATTCGGCCAGCGATTACCGCTCCCTGCTCCATGGCGATGCCCCACTGGTTCAGGGCTTCGAGGATCCCGCCGACGAGCAGCGCTTCCTGGTCACCACCCTGCGGCAGCTACGCGAGGAGCAGCAGTCCCTGGCCTCCACATGCGTGACGGCCCGCACGAAGAAGGCTGTGGAGAAACTCAACGGACTGCTCAAGGCTGAGGGCTTTGCCACCCGCGTGATCAACGCCGATGAGTCCGACGACCCCAGTGATCCAGCCCTGCGGCTGGCCACGATGCACCGCGTCAAGGGTCTGGAGTTCGACCAGGTGTTCCTCCCTGAGCTCGACGCTTCCCAGATGCCCCTGCAGGTTGAGCTGAACAAACGGCCCGATCAACTCTCCAAGGTCTTGTTCGAGCAACAGGAGCGCTCCCTCCTGCATGTGGCCGCCACCCGCGCCAAGAACCGGGTGGTGGTGAGCTTCAGTGGCAAGCCCTCACCCTTTCTCCGCCCTGCCTGAGGGCGTGGCCGTACTCGTGCCAGTGCGCACCTTGCTGTGATGCCGCTATCCCCGGACGATTTGGCATCCGATGCCGCTTGCACCATCGCCCTCCAGATGCTTCAGGAGCGCGGCCGTGGCGCCGTTCTGGTGGGCGCCGCCCGGGTGGATGCGGCACTGGAACGCCTGCTTCAGGCGGTGCTCTTACCGGCTCCTGGCTCCACGGACCCTTTCTTTCAGCCCGATCGGCCCCTCGGATCTTTCGGGGCGCGGATCACGCTGGCCGCTCGGCTTGGCTTGATCGAGCTGCCGGTGGAGCAGGCCCTTCAGGCCCTTAGACGGGTGCGCAATGCCTTCGCTCACTCCACCACCACAGCCACCCTCACCGATCCAGGCCATGCCGATCGCCTGTTCCAGGCCTATGCAGCAGCCCGGGTCAATTCACTCTGGCTGCCACTGGAGCGAATCCTGCAGCAGCAGGTCGGCGGCCCCAGTGAACCACCCGTGGAAGCCGGCCGACGGGACTACATCCTGCTGATCACCATCTTGGTGGCGTTTCTTGAGGCCGCTGCCCAGAAGCTCGCGCCCCAGCCGCCGGCGGTGGTGATGGGCTTCGCTGGGATCGTTGCCCCACACCAGCAGACCGATGACCACCACTGACCCCTTGCCGCCTTGGCGAGCGCTACTGCGCGGGGCCCGCGAGCGTGAGGGGCGCGCACCCCAGGCCCGCTGGCTCCAGCTGGCCACGGTGGCGGTCGATGGCACGCCAAGGGTGCGCACCCTGGTGTTCCGGGGCTGGGCTGGGCCCACAGCGCTGGATCTCCTCACCGATGGCCGCAGTGCCAAGCCCGCCGAACTGACCCATCAGCCAGCAGTGGAATTGTGTTGGTTGCTGCCCCGTGCCCGCTCGCAGTTCCGCCTACGCGGAAGCCTGCAGACCCTGTCACTTGAACAGGAGCGGAGGGAGCGCGAACGCCACTGGCAGATGCTCTCGCCCGGTGGGCGCGCGCTCTGGGGATGGCCCCCGCCCGGGGAGCCCTTCGACCCTGAGGCCGATTTCCCCGAGCAGCTTCCAGATGGGTCGGCGATTCCGGATCACTTCCAGCTGTTGCGCATCGCCCTGAGCCAGGTGGAACTGTTGGAGCTCATGGGCCATCCCCACCGCCGCCGGTGCTGGAGGGAGAGCACGGGGTGGGCAGAGGAGCTCCTCAACCCATGAGCAAGCCTACAAATAACACCTAATTGGAGACGTCTAATCCGACGAAGAAAACCCCAAGCAAGCCCGAATCAGCACGACGGCTTCAGCGGAATCCACGGACGCAACAAGCTCAACTCCGTTGAGGACCAGGGTGATCTCCATGGCGGCGTGAGCTCGGGATATAGGTCGATACCCCCAAACGTCTGACGCGGTTGGGCCAGGGATGCTTCAAGCAATCCGAGATCCCTAATGCCAGCCGTTCCACCACTCTGATCAATCAGCCGACGGTGTAACTCCAGCACCTCTGCCAGTTGGAGCCAGCGCATCAGGCCAGGCGGCGATACAGCTCCTGGTTCTTGGTGTGGACCCGTTTGGCGGCGGCATCAAAATCAGCGCGGGGTTGGGCCACCAGATCTCGGACGGCGGCGGCGGCCAGCTCGGCTTCGGGCACCTGGAGCCGCGCGGCAGCATCAGAGAGGGCAAGCGCCTGACTAGCGCTGAGTTCGATCGCCAGCGTCATGGGGCAATTCCTCCTGGAGACAACCTTGGCATGGTTCCGAGTGAGTGGCGACTACAGGTGGGCTCATTGGACAGCTACGCCTTAAAGCGAGCGGCTTGAACCTCGGCCAGGGCCTCTGGGCACGGTGCGGCCCGCAGGAGCAGCCAGCCTCGCCAAGGCAATGCACTTGCATTACCATTGGTTTGGATTGCGCGGGTGGCCTGCTTGGCTGTTCTCTCCTCCCCTGATGCGGCCAGCACCTCCGTGGGTACCCCCCAGGAGGCGGTGGAAGCGGCGCTCACGGATCGCTATCAGACCACCGTGCCGCAGCCGGTGCGGCGGGCCCTTGGCTTGCACAAGCGCGACCGCATCCGCTTTGCCTTCCGCGCCAACGGCGAGGTGGTTCTCCAGCGCGTCAGCCCGGATCCAAGCGAGGAGGACCCGGCGCTGGCTCCCTTCCTGGCACTCCTGGAAAAGGACATCGCCAGCCACCCTGAGCGACTCCAACCCATCGGCGCGGATCTGGTTCAGCGCCTTCAGGATCTGATGGCTGCCATCGAGGTGGATCTTGATGAGGCACTGCCAGACGACGAGCCCGCCTGATGGCCAGCACGGCGGCAGGATCCCCCGTGGTGATCAACGGGTGGAAGATCTACGCGCACCCTTTGTTTATCAATCAGCTGGAGGCGTTGATCGCTGAGGTCGAGACCCTGCGCAGCAAGGACCCCAAGGGGTATGGCAGCAAGAACGCCAGTAAGCGCCTAGCGGCCATCGCCTGCCTGATGCTCCACGACATCCCCCAGGACCCCAGCCGCAAGGATTACCAGCAGGGTTCCACGCTCGGAGCTGCGCATCGCCACTGGCGACGAGCCAAGTTCTTTCAGCAGTACCGATTGTTCTTCCGGTTTCACACTCGCTCCCGGCTGATCGTGTTGGGCTGGGTCAACGACACCGACACCAAGCGCGCCTACGGCAGCAAGAGCGATGCCTACCGGGTGTTCCAGTCCATGCTGGCCAGCGGCCATCCGCCAGACGACTGGGAGGAGCTCCTGCATGAGGCTGCGCAGGCCACAGAGCGCTTGGAGCAACTCACCAGTCGGCTCCCTTGAACTGGGCGGTCGATACGTTTGTTGTCTCGGTCGCTGGGCACCGGCCTGTTCCTAGTGAGGGGGGGCGTTCCTCCTGGCCTCCATCAGCTCAAAGGTTGCTGGAGCAGCCAGCGGAGATGAACTCGATTTACCACCAGAGCATCCACAATTCACTCAGAGCGGCCTGAAAGTTTCGTCACGGTGCCGGCTGAGCGCATGACCACCCTGGCGATGCCACTGGTTCGTCGGCGCATCGGCAGCTTGCCGGAGGATCTGCGACCTGCCTGTGTCCAGATCCTGCGCCAGGTTGTCGGTGTCGATGCCTGATCAAGGCGCAGATCCTTGAGATCAGTGCACGCAGACGACGACCTACGGAGATCCCTCCGCCACAAGCAGCTCCACACCGTCACAGCTGGAGAAGCGCTGATCGAAGCTCAACACCGGCAAGGCACCGATGCGTGCGGCACGGGCAAGGATGAGCTGATCGGCCAGGTCGCCCCCCTGGCGGAACTGCTCCAGTGCATCGATCACCGCGTCGATGTCATCGACCACGACACCGCGGGTGCGCACCAGGCGCTCCAACAGCGCGTAGCGGCTCTGGCGGTCGAGGTCGTAGCCGCGCAGCACCCATGCCACCTCCGCCAGCACCACATCCGGGAGGTAGACGCCCCCTGTTGCGATCGCCTCCAGGAAGGCTCTCTCAGCAATCGGCGTCTGCTGCGGGTCGTCGCCGATTAGCAGCCGTACGACGACGTTGGTGTCAAGCGTCCTCACGATCGTCTGAACTGCCTGCGGCAGCGGCGATGGCCTCCTCCATCTGCTCAAGGCTCAGGCAGCGATTGACCTTGGGGCGGTGGAGAAACAGGTCCTCCGGCTCGTACTTCGAGGGCACCAGCACCAGCCGCCCCTGCCTGTCGATGCTGGCCTGCAGCCGGGCCCCGGGCGCCAGTCCGAGGGCATCCCGCAGCGGCCTGGGCAGGGTGAGCTGGCCTTTGGAGGTGAGCGTAACGGTGATCATGGAATCACTGTAAGGCAATCCGCCTTACGCTCTGATCCTCCTGGTCGACTGGTTCTCGACACCGCTGGCGGGAGGGGAGCACTGGCGGGGGCGGAAGCCATCACAGTTGGCGAGGGGAAGTAGGGAAGCACCGCTGCCCCAACCGTCTCGCCCCGGCAAGGATCGGGCCTGGAGCCTCATTGAGGCGTCCTTGCCGGGTTGCTACAGCCGAGGCCTGACGTGGGTGTCCCTCGCCTCTTTTGTGATGGCCTCCTCTTTCCCGTGCGGCGAAATCCGCCAGCTCTTGGTGCATGTCTATCCCGATGGCAGTAAGGCAGGCGCTGCTGAGCGCGTCACCGTCTTCTATGGCCGCCGCGGTCGCCCGGTCAAAAAGCCCCGCTTCATGCCGGCGGCTCTGGCCCATCAGTGGGCACGTAATCTGCAGGCCCGTCGCGTCGGCACCGTCTCGGTGCTCTCAGGGGCCAGCTGGTCAGCATCGCCGGCTGCGGGTTCGCCCGTAGCCGGCCCTTCGCTCTGCCGACGGGGCGAGCAGGGAAGGCGGAGCTACTGACCGAACACCCTTCGGCAGGGTTGATGGGGAAGGAGCCGCTGATCAGCGCCTGGATGATTTCGCGGAGCGAGCGGCCGCTCCGGATCGACATCTCCTCGATGCGCTCATAGAGATCGGGCTCGATCTCCAGCTCTTGGCGCTGGGGCAACCGCATGGGATCGAGCGAGCCGCGCTCCCCTTTCGGGGGGGGGGGGGGGAGAAGAAGCCAATACAAATGAACTAAGGAGCCTCTGGGTAACGAGCCCCGAAAGAGAGCCCTAAGACGCAATTTGTGCTGTATGAACAATTTAGAGTCGCATCTCAGGCTTGTTTGCCTGATCTCACCTTATTTGAAACTGAATCTTGCCTATGTGGGGCTGTTTTTCCCTTCAAAGGGCACACTATTCCCCAGATCACGTACTGCACAACAACCTGCGACGTGCCATGAATAGGTTCGAAAGGGCTGCCAGCACATTCACCTTGCAGCGGTTCTTGAGCAGGCCCCGCAGCCGGGTTTTTTGAAAGCCGAACTGACGCTTGATCAACCGAAACGGATGCTCGACCTAGTGGCTCCGCCACGCTCGGCCTTCGGCCTCGGTAAGGCGCGGATATGCGCTTTGGCGGTTTCGACCAGATCATCCAGTCGTCCCTCCGGCGTATCGGGTAGAGCGCGGCGCTTTCCTGGCCGCATGGCAACCCGAAAGCCGATTCCCCTCCCTTGCATCTCGGAGCGCCTCTCAATTCCCTGATATCCGGCATCCGCGTAGACCACCGTCTCCTCGCCGTGCAGAAGATCAGCCGCTGGGGTGAGGTCATGCACATTGGCGGCAGTGGTTTCCACCGAATGGATGAGGCCGCTCTCACTATCCACGCCGATATGAACTTTCATCCCGTAGGCGAAGCCTTCCGCGCAGCGGTGATACCACTGATTGCCTTTCTTGGTCTGATGCATCTCCGGATCTCTCTCCTTCTTCTCGTTCTAGTGCCTCCGGTACGCTCGGCCTGCGGCCTCGGTAGGGTGGAGCTGGGTGCCGCGATCAAGGTGGCATCGATGATCGTTCCCTGCTTCATGGCCATGCCATTGGCTTTGAGGTGGGCTTTCACCACCGCAAAGATCTGTTGGCCGAGATCATGCTTCTCCAGTAGGTGCCGGAACGTCAGAATCGTGGTCTCATCAGGGATTCGATCGCCGATCATGTCGATCCCAGCGAAACGGCGCATCGTCGGCACCTCGATCAGTGCATCCTCCATCGCTGGATCGCTGAGGTCGTACCACTGCTGCAGAAGATGGATGCGCAGCATGGTTGTCAGCGGATAGGGCGGCCGACCACCCTTGGAGCTGATCTTGGGATAATGAGGCTCGATCAGATCAATCAGCGCTTTCCAGGGCACCACCTTCTCCATCTCGGCCAGAAAGCGCTCTCGTCGGGTGCGCTTCTTAGCCGTGGCCTGCTCGTAATCGCCAAATCCGAGCTGCTTGCTGCCCATGAACCCAGTCCGCGCCTGCGATTACAGGGGCATTCTCGCGCGGATGGCTTGGGTTTTCCAGGGTCTCCTTAGCTCATGGCAGTTATTCTGCGCGATCCGGCGGAATAGCGCAACTTTTATGCAATGACTGCATTAAGAATCCCTGAATCTGAAAAATTTCCGAGGCCCTCTGCGCCGCATCCGGAAACAGGGGGAATACCCCCGAGTCTGC
The DNA here is from genome assembly GCA_026389265.1 of Cyanobacteriota bacterium. Taxonomy (GTDB): domain Bacteria; phylum Cyanobacteriota; class Cyanobacteriia; order PCC-6307; family Cyanobiaceae; genus Cyanobium. The sequence goes on from JAPLIE010000092.1 coordinate 34,140, forward strand.
ATTCTTCTACGAGGAGCTGCGGGCCACTGCAGGGAGTTGCAAGGAGCTGATTTTGAAACGCGAAATACGAGGAGAATTTTTGTTTTTTTCGTGTCGCTTCCTCCCCTTTTTTCTGGGTTGATCGGTGTTTGGCATTGGTGTTTCCCGGGTTGGCGCTCTGCTGCGTGTGCCCTCAGCTTGAGCGGCTTGTTCCGGCGCGACGCTCAGCGGCATCCATGCGGCGAGCCAGGCCCGTGGCCCAGCGCTGGCCGGGATCTCCGCCCCAGCCATCCCAGGCCTGACGCCCTTTGCCGTAGGCCTCCCAGCTGGAGCCCTGCTTGTCGACTTCGTGGCGAGCGAAGAAGCTCACCATCCGATCGATCGTCTGGGGGGAGAGCTCTTGGCGGTGGAGCAGCTGACGGGCTCTGGCCAGCCCCACCGGCGTCATGCCGCGTCGGGAAGGAGGCTGCTGGGCCCGGCGCTCCAGGGCACGACGGGCTGCATCAGCCACAAGAGCGGGCGGCCGGAAGGAGAGACCGGCGTAGAAGCTGCGGGGCCGCCTTGCCATCGCCTGCAGCATCAGCGACGGGCCCCGCGACCGTTCACCGCAAAGGAAGCGCGGTACAGCTCCGATGCCGACATCGCCTGGGGATTGATCGGTTCGCCGTTGCTGCCGATGCCAGAGACCGTCAGCCCACCAGCGGCCTGCATACCAGCGGGGCCCCGTTGCTGGAACAGGAAGCCCTGGAACAGGAAGCCGTAGACGGGATGCACGCGCATCTGATCGAGGAACTCGGTGGTGGTCATCGGCCGGCCGTCGTCGCCCAGCAGGGGTTTGCCCTGGCCGTCGAGGGGTTCGAGCAGGTCCTTGCCATCCCCCCCAGTAGCGAGGCGGAAGCACGTCCCCAGCTGCCCCTTGAAGATGTCAAAGAAGGTCCCCCGGGCGTCACCGCCATTGCGGCCCTCGGCCTGGGAGAAAGCGCGCTCCAGCAGGCGGTCCTTGCGGAGCTGGAGCACTTGTTGCTTGGCCTCATCGCGCTCGGAGGCGACGGCGGCGACTTTCTGGGCAGAGGCCTCCTCCATCTGGCGTTCGCGCAGCTCCATGCGCTCCTCGAGGACTTGCTTCTGGCGTTCGGCCTCCTGCAGGCGGGAGTATTCCTCGGGGTTGATCTCCGAGAAGCGCTTCAGCTGCTGGCGGAGGGTGCGGATCTCCTTTTCAAGCTGGTTGTTTTTGCGGCGTTCGGCCTTGAGCGGATCGGAGGACCGACTGTCGTCGGTTCCGGTGTCGCTGGGAGGCGTTGCAGCAGCCGGGGGCTGAGCCGCGGCAGGCGGATCACCAGGGAGGTTGTCGCCGCCCTGGGGATCAGCACTCCCATCGGCGGCGGACTGGAAGGCGTAGTTGTCGTCAGCGCCCTGGCCGCCGGTGGCGGCAGAGGGGCTGGAGGGGGAGGAAGCAGTGGCAGTGGCCATGACCCATCGCGGCTGTCGTGGATGAGCACCCCATCCGGGCTGTGCTCACCAGCTATTGCCAGGGATGACGGCTTCCGATAAGTCCATGCAGGCAGCCCATCAGCCACCTTTTCCCACCGTCCGTTACGCCTCCCGCCCCGTCTCAGGAGGAATCGGGGCGGTGGCTGGCTGGCATGCGGCGCTGATTCATCCTGGCTTGGGTTGACTGGATCTCCATGAGTTCGCAGCGACGCGGCCAACTGGCCGGACTGGCGGCAGCTGTGTTGTTCGGCTGCAGTGCCCCGCTGATCAGCACCGTCACCGAATCAGGGTCAGCCCTGAGCATCGCTGGCCTGCTCTACGCCGGCGCCACCCTGGCCCTGCTGGCGCTGCGCCTGCTGCGAGGGGCCAGTGCTGAAACCTCTATAGGCCGCCAAGACTGGCCGGCGCTTGGGGCACTCACCCTGCTCGGTGGCGTGGTGGGTCCGGTGGCCCTGGTGATGGGCCTGGCCCGCCTGCCGGCCGCCCCCAGTTCGCTGCTGCTCAACCTCGAGGCTGTGTTCACCTTGGCGATCGCCGTATTGGTTGGCCGTGAACACCTCGGCCGGCGAGGACTGCTCTCAGCCCTGCTCACGATGGCCGGGGCAGTGGTGCTCTCGGAGGGTTCCCTCAGGGGCGCCAACGGACTGGGCAGCGCCTTCATAGCCCTGGCGACCCTGGCCTGGGGCATCGACAACAACCTCAGCCAGCGGCTGAGCCTGCGCGATCCGATTCAGATCGCCACCTTCAAGGCGGCCGGGGCCTCGCTGCCGATGCTCGCCCTCGCCCTGCTGCTAGGCCATCGCTTCCCGTCCCTAACGGTGACCCTCGAATTGCTGGCGATCGGTGGCCTGGGCTATGGCATCTCGATCTGGCTGGACCTGCTGGCCCTGCGCGATCTCGGGGCCGCCCGTGAGGCGGTGCTGTTCTCCACTGCACCGTTCGTCGGGGCCCTGTTTGCTCTGGTGGTTCTGCGGGAGCCGATCACGCTGCCGCTGCTGGTGGCCGCGGGGCTGATGGCCGCCGGTGTGGTGCTGCTACTTCACGAAAAGCACAGCCACAGGCATCACCATCAGGTGCTGCTCCATGCCCATCGCCATCGCCACGGCCCGGGGGCAGACGACCCCCATCACCACCACCCTCACGCGGCTGAGCAGGTGGTCGGCCAACCAGACGATGAGCCGTTCTGGCATACCCATGAGCATCTCCACGGGGAGCTGGAGCATGCCCACCCCCATGTGAGTGATGCCCATCACCGGCATGACCACTGACCCATCAGGCTCACCCTCCAGAGCCCGGATGCGACTCGACACGGCCCGGCGGCCGCAACGCCTGAAGGTCTTATCCCCGCGAGAGCTCCAGCTGCCTGGCCAGCCAGATCTCCATCACCCCGGTCTGGCTCGACACATCCTTGAGGATCTGCCGGAGCGTGCCCACCCGCATGGGCGGGACACCAGCTGGGACTTTCCATGGCGTGGCGGACAGCAGACGATCAGGCGCGTCAGCTGCCCGTCAGCCACCTGCTGGAGCAGGTCGATCAGGAGCTCGGAGAGCCGGTGGAACTGGAAGGTCGGGAAGGCGCTGCGGATGAAGTCGCGGAAGGCGGCGCAGCCAGGGGTCGGAGGTAGGCACCGGATTTGCCTAGCGATTTGGCTATTCGTGGCTGAACCGGGCCGTTTTTGCCTAATGGATGTGCCTAGCGGGCTGATCTGCAGAGCCCTGTAAGGGACTGGTGTCAGTGGCGGAGAACCCTTCCCATGACTGGGTTCTCAGGGAACGGAGGGGGCGGGATTCGAACCCGCGGAGGCTTTCACCTCGCCGGTTTTCAAGACCGGAGCCATCAACCACTCGACCACCCCTCCAGGGGTTGGCACCAGACCGGCCAGCACCGAGGCCATGATCTCATGGATCCTGGAACCGGGCCCCGGTGCTCAAGGGCGCCGCAACCTGGACTCCAACTGGCTAGGGATGCCCTTGCAGCCCCCCGGGATGGTGGCCCGCGAGCGGGGTCCGCTCCAGGCGGCCAGGTACTGGTGGGTGGCGGCATCCAGCCGCTGCACGCCGCTGAAGTTGGCGTTTTCCACCAGGGCGCCGCTGCCGCCGCCGGAGATGAGATCAAAGCGACCTTGCAGCAGGCGGGGAGTCGCGGTCTGGCTGCGGCCGTAGAAGAGGCAGGCCCCATCCAGCAACGCCCGCTCCAGATTCGCTCCGGCCAGATTGCAACCCGCCAGGTTGGCGCCTGACAGGTCGGTGTAGCTGAGGTCGGTGCCGCTGAGGTCGGCGCCGTTGAAATCCACCCCCCTTAGATCGGTGCCGGAGAGATCCACCCCCTTGAGAATCTGGTGCAGCCGAATCACCGGCACCCCATCGAGCCGGTCCTCCTCGTAGCTGCCATTGCCATCGAGGATGGCTCGGCCCAGCCGGTTGTCACGCCGCAGCGGCGTGAGCAGGCGGGCATGGGAGAGGAAGCGCAGGATGCGGGAACGGCCGTCCCTGTCGATGCTGCCGAACACCGCCGCCAGCCGGCCCTCCGCCAGCATCCGCTCCAGGGGCCAATCCTCGAGCATCCCTTCGGGATCGCTGATCAGATCGGAGATGCCCTGGATGAAGCTATCGATCGTCTGGGCCTGGGTGATGCGGTTCTGCTGGGTGGTGAGCCGCTGGTCGATCAGCACCTGACGCCAGGCGATCGCAAGGGCCACCAAAGCCACCAGGATTTGGCCGAAGGCGCCGATCACCCCCTCACCCAGGGCACCGATGGCCTCCCAGTTCCGGCTGCGGTAGAGATCGAGGAAGGGATCCAGCCAACCCAGGGCCAGGGGCAGGGCCACGGCGGCCAGCAGCAGGGCGAGCGCCGCGAGCACCCGCGCCGTTGGCCCTTCATCCAGCCGGGTACTGACCAGCCGCCAGAGGTCGGGCAGCAACTGCAGCAGCGCCAGCCCCAGCAACACCACGCCGGCCGGCACCGCCACCAGGGGCCAGCGGGCCAGCAGACCCACCAGGGTGAGAACCGTGGCCAACAGCAGCTGAAAGGATGCCGATCGATTCAGACGGCTCAACAGATTGCTCGCCCGGAAGGGGGGAATGGGCGTGGCATCGGCGCCTGGCACCAGAAGAGAACTACCCGGATCCGGAGCAATCCGTTCGCCCACCGAATCCGAGGGCAGGCCCGCCTGATCCTGGCCGATCGGATGAAAGGCCGATGGCTCGTCCGCAACCCAATCGTTCTGAGCTGCCGCTCCAGGCTGCCGGGCGGACTCCTTCAGGCCCTGGGAAGGGGTGGCGGCTCGCCCCTCCCGCGACCACCAACGGGAGGCCGCTCCACGGGGAGAGAAGAATCCCCTCGGCTCGGGCGTTCTGCTCATGCGATCGAAGGGGTCTGGAAGAAGAAACCGGCAGCCAGGATTAAGTAGGCGGCCAGGAGCAGCACACCCTCCAGCCAGTCGGAGCGGCCATCGAGGCTGGCCAGGTTGCTCACCAGCACGGCCATGGCGATCGCCACCAATTCATAGGGATTGAAGCTCAGATCGAGCGGATGGCCCAGGGCCGGCCCCACCAGCACCAGCACCGGCACCACCAGCAACGCAACCAGCAGGGTGGAGCCGAGCGCCACCGAAACCGCCAGATCCATCTTGTTGCGGCGCGCCATCGAG
>JAPLIE010000188.1 GCA_026389265.1 Cyanobacteriota bacterium
CTGGACCTTGCAATCCACCAGCGGCGCCGATGCTTTCAACACAGCCAATGCCTGGGAGCTGGAAACAAGCTTCCAGGTGGATGGCAACCGCGATGGCATTATTGGCGCTCCCTTCACCACCCTGGAAGCCCAGGGCAACACCAAGCTGCTGAGGCGCGGCGATGGCCTTGCCTTTGTGGAGACCGGCGCTGGCAGGCGGCAAGAGATCACGGCCCCCTGGGGGATCAGCACCACCGGCAGCGACAACAACGAGTGGGAGATGCTGGCCGCTGACCCCATCGCCGGCGTCAACCAGGTCCTCTGGCGCAACAACACCTCCAGCTTCCTCCACCTCTGGAACCTCGATGCCAACTGGACCTTGCAATCCACCAGCGGCGCCGATGCTTTCAACACAGCCAATGCCTGGGAGCTGGAAACAAGCTTCCAGGTGGATGGCAACCGCGATGGCATCATCGGCGCTCCCTTGATCTCGACCAATGCGATCCAACTGGCTCGTGGTATCGACAACATCACGGTTTAGCGTTAGTCGCTATGCGACAGGGCTGGCAATCCCAACAAGCATGACAGAACTGGCAGATCGATCAATTCTTGTAGCTGAAAACAAGAACGGAAATGGCAGCCTTATTCGTTTAGCAGATAACAACAAAGACGGCATTTCAGATTTCCAAACAGCACTCGCATCGCTTCCGGGACTCATTTCAAGCGTACGTCGGAGCGGCAACCTTATTTTTACAATCAGCCCCTTTCAAAGCAACAATCGCGCCATTATCTCCATTTGGCGGACGGGGCAAGTTAGTGGAAATCAATCATCGGACAGCCTGCAGCTAGCCGGAAAAGTTAACATCGATTACCCGGTAAGATTTTTGCATGGCACTTTTGGACTTGCCCTCCGTCCTAACCATCTGCAACCTGGGGTCATCGATGTCTTTTTCAACATTGGATCCCAGAACGATGCCACCGCAACGGATCCGAATCTCAGGGTTGCAATCAACGCCGATTCTGGAGCAACGATGCCGGCAGCAGAAATGGAGCCAGATTCCATTCAACAAATCAGCGTGAGCGATCTCGGAAACAGACTTGAGGTGACAGCTCCCATCATTATTGCCAAAGGCCTACGCAATGCCGCTGGCATTACGCTTGACGCAAAAGGAAATCTGATTTTTGAAGACAACGGTATCGATGCTGATCCAAGCGGGCAAATTCCATCCTCAAGTAAATCATTTTCCGCCGACGAGTTGAATATGATCGCCGTCAATCAAATTGGCGCCGTAGTGCCTCATTTTGGTTTTCCAACAAATTACACTCGCTCCGATTCAGGTGTTGTCGTTAATCCCTCACCAAACTTCCGCCCCCCCCCCCTTGCCACATTCCTTCCTCTCAATGGAGGCAAAAGCGAAGGGGCGGTGGAAGTTGCCATGGCACCAGTTGGTTTTCCAGGTGAATTCATCAACACGTCCTTTATCAATTTCTTTGGAATTGGCAATAATCCATTTAATGATGAAAATGCACTTGTCGCCACCGACACCTCAACGGGATCCTATTTCCACTTCATCAACGCAAATGCCTTGGGCATGGGAACGGGTGCTTTATCTACGCAAAATTCACTCTATCTTTCCGACCGCTCCCTTCGACTTGGCACTGGAAGCATCTATAAAATATCCCCGAAAAACCCGAGCACGCTCATCTCAACTCCCCAACTAACTAGTGTCAATGGGGCATTCCAATTAAATTGGTTAACAAGCTCTGATGCCATTACCAGCCTGGAGGTGTGGGGAGGAAGCATTCCCGCCTCAGCACCCCGCCTCTCCACCTACAGACCAAGTCCAACGGGTACGGCCAATCAATTCGCCGCCTCCGCTCCGCTAGATCAATTTCAACAAGGGGAAACCTATAGCTTCAAGGTTCAAGTTGGTGAGCAAAGTAATTCTGGCACGTTCGCGCTCCCGGGTTACAACTGGGCCAACGCCACTCCGTTAGCCAACATCCCCAGCATTCTTCGGGCCAGTTTGGACATGCCCAGCCCCCGCACGGGTGAAGCCCCTCTGGCCCTAACCGCCCTAAGGATCGACTTGCAGGATCAAGCCATCAGCCTCACCAGCACAGGCCGCACATCGGGATGGACGAATAACACCATCGAAACCTCCAGTCAAACCACACGCCAGTTCATCAGTAGTGCGCGCTCCAACGGGCAGCCCGTTGTAGCGGCCATCAATGCGGCGCCCTTTGACCTGAACACCGCCAATCAGTTCCAATCTGTTCCCACAAATATCCGAGGTTTTGCCGTTAGCGAAGGGCAGCTCGTCAGCAGCACTGATTACAACGGCGATACGTTCAAATCCACCTTTCTCTATGATCGAATTACCGGCGCTCGCATTGAAAACTTGGCGAGCACGTTGCCGAGCGGAACAACGGGTTCCCTGGCCAATCAAGCCTATGCCGCACCACCTTCAGACGTGTCATTGGCTTCCACGCTCAAGGTGGCCACCTCCGGCTTCGGAATGGTGCTCAATAACGGCCAGGTGACTGGCGACACCACCCTCCAAAACGCGCGCTCTGGGCTCGGTCTCAGCGCCGACCGCCGCTACCTCACGCTGGTGGCCGTCGATCGCCTTCTCAACGCCAGCCATCCCAGCGGCTGGCAGGGGGCCACAGATTTCGACATGGGCCAGATCCTGCGCGGCTTCGGCGCCGCCAACGGCATGCTGCTCGATGGCGGCGGCTCCACCCAGCTGGCCTGGTGGAACGGCAGCCTGGCTCAAGCGGAGCTGCTCTCCAACCCACTCTTCGAACGCTACGTCGGCAGCTCCTTGGGGGTGACCTACCAGCAGCCGGTCGTCTGAGACTGACTGGATCGGTGCAGCATCAGGGCTGGCTCCGCAGCGATCAAGGCTCTGGGGACGGTGCCGCCGCAACCCGATCCAGGTGCCGGCGGCAACCGCAGCCAGGCAGGGCAGGAGCGCCGGTCCACCAGGAAGTTCCTACAGTCCACCCCACCACGATGCCGGAGCGACAGGACGATGACGATCACCTCTCCATCTTCTTCCGTCAGCCCCACGGCCTTCTCCCCAGCTCCAGGATCCGCCACCGCACCGCCGCCACGCCTCTCCCTGCAGCGCCAATCGATCGCTGCCGACACCACCGCGATCCGCTCCCTCGACTGGGACCGCAGCCGCTTCGACATCGAATTCGGCCTGCGCAATGGCACCACCTACAACGCCTTCCTGGTGCGGGGCGAGCGCACCGCCCTGATCGACACCAGCCATCTGAAGTTCGAGGACACCTGGCTACCGCTCCTGAAGGAGGAGATCGATCCCACCACGATCGACCACCTGATCGTGAGCCACACCGAACCCGACCACTCCGGCCTGATCGGTCACCTGATTGACCTCCACCCCGAGATCGAGATCGTGGGCTCGAAGGTGGCGATCCAGTTCCTCGAAAACCAGGTGCACCGCCCCTTCCGCTCCCGCGCCGTGAAAAGCGGCGAGGAGCTGGATCTGGGCACCAATCCCACCAGCGGCGTGGCGCACCGCTTCGAGTTCCTCAGTGCCCCCAACCTGCACTGGCCCGACACGATCTTCTCCTTCGACCACGGCACCGGCACCCTCTACACCTGTGATGCCTTCGGCCTGCATTACTGCTCTGAAGAGCTGTTCGACAGCGATCCCGGCGCCATCGCCCCCGATTTCCGCTTCTATTACGACTGCCTGATGGGCCCCAACGCCCGCAGCGTGCTGCAGGCGATGAAGCGAATGGATGCCCTGCCGGCGATCAACACGATCGCCGTGGGCCACGGCCCGCTGCTGCGCCACCACCTCGATCTCTGGCTGGGCGACTACCGCGACTGGAGCACCGGCCGCAGCAAGGGAGAGGCCTACGCGGCGGTCTGTTACTTGAGCCAATACGGCTTCTGCGACCGGATCAGCCAGGCGATTGCCCGCGGCATCGGCAAGGCCGAGGCCCAGGTTCAGCTGGTGGATCTGCGCGCCACCGATGCCCAGGAGCTGGCCGCCCTGGTGGGCGAAGCCAGCGCCGTGGTGGTGCCCACCTGGCCGGCCCAGCCCGATCCGGAGCTGCAGGCCTCGATCGGCACCCTGCTGGCGGCCCTGCAGAGCGGCCAATGGGTGGCCTGCTACGACGCCTATGGCAGCAATGACGAAGCGATCGACACCGTGGCCTCCCAGCTGCGGGGTCTGGGCCAGAAGCAGGCCTTCGAGCCCCTGCGCATCCGCCAGGTGCCCTCGGCTGAGGATTACCAGCGCTGCGAGGAGGCCGGCACCGACCTGGGCCAGCTGCTCACCCGCGAGAAAACCATCGCCGCGATGAAGAGCCTCGATGGCGACCTCGACAAGGCGCTCGGCCGGCTCTCCGGCGGGCTCTATGTGGTCACGGCGCGGCAGGGGGAAGGGGAATCGCTGCGCAGCGGCGCGATGGTGGCTAGTTGGGTGAGCCAGGCCAGCTTCGAGCCGCCGGGGCTCACGGTGGCGGTGGCCAAGGACCGGGCAATCGAGGCCCTGATGCAGGTGGGCGATCGCTTCGTGCTCAACGTGCTGCGGGAGGACAACCACCAGGAACTGCTGCGCCACTTCCTGCGCCGCTTCCCCCCCGGTGCCGACCGCTTCGCCGGCGTGGCCACCCTCGATGGGGTGGCGGTCGGCGGGCCGGTGCTGGGCGATGCCCTGGCCTTCCTGGGCTGCCGCGTGGCCCAGCGGCTTGAAGGACCCGACCACTGGATCATCTATGCGGTGGTGGAGGAGGGCAATGTGGCCGATACGAACGCCAGCACGGCCGTGCATCACCGCAAGGTGGGCAACCACTACTGATGGCCACCTCCTCTCTCCCTGCCGCCGCGATGCCCGATCCTTCCGCAGCAGCAGCGCCGGCCGCCATAAACAGGGTCGATCGCTCGGTGATCACCCTGCCAATCGATCCAGGCCTCACCTGTCTGCGGGGCCTGAGTCCGCGACGACTCCGCTTCGAGGTGGAATACGGGCTGGAACGGGGCACCTGCGTCAACAGCTTTTTCTTCGACGCAGGCAGCAGCGCCAGTGGCGAACCGACTCCGCCGGTGTTGGTGCATCCCCCTGGCGCGTCCTTCGCCGCGCCCTATCTGGATGCCCTGGCCAACCTGGTGCCCGCCGATGCCCCGCTCAAGGTGGTGGTGGGTCACATCAATCCCAACCGCGTGGCGCTGCTGCGGCAGATGGCCCAGCGCTGGCCGGCCCTGATGCTGGTTGCCTCAAACCCAGGTTCGCGCTTGCTGCACGAGCTCTGGAACCAGCAGCGGCCGCTCCCCCCCGGATCCGCGCCCGATCCGGCCAGCGCCGCCGAACCGCTCCCCCCCCTGCCCCGGATCGATGTGGTGAAGCAGGAGGCCACTCGCGAGCTGGCCGACGGCCATCGCCTCACCCTGATCCCCTCGCCCACGCCCCGCTGGCCGGCGATGCTGATGGCCTTCGAGGAACGCACCGGGCTGCTGATGAGCGGACGCTTCTTCGCTGCCCACCTCTGCAGCGAGGCCTTCGCCGAGGCCAACCTCAGCAGCACCGAGGAGGACCGCCGCTATTACTACGACTGCCTGATGGCGCCGATGGCGCGCCAGGTGGAGGCGGTGGTGGACCGGCTCGATGAGCTGCCGATCCGCACGATCGCGCCGGGCCATGGTCCGGCGATCGCCACCAGCTGGCGCAGCCTGCTGGCCGATTACCGCCGCTGGGGCGAGAACCAGGGCCGCTCGGGTCTCACCGTCACGCTCCTGTATGCCAGCGCCTATGGCAACACCGCCGCCATCGCCGATGCCCTGGCCCAGGGGGTGGGCCGCAGCGGTGTGCGGGTGGAGAGCCTCAACTGCGAATTCGCCCCCAGCGAGCAGTTGATCGCCGCGATCCGTGCCGGCGATGCCCTGCTGATCGGCTCCCCCACCCTCGGGGGCCATGCCCCCACGCCGATCGTCTCAGCGCTGGGCACGGTGCTGGCGGAAGGGGATCGCGAGAAACCGGTGGGGGTGTTCGGCAGCTTCGGCTGGAGCGGCGAGGCCATCGACCTGCTGGAGAACAAGCTGCGCGATGGCGGCTTCCGCTTCGCCTTCGAGCCAATCCGGGTGAAGTTCAGCCCCGATCCGGCCACCCTGCGCACCCTGGAGGAAACGGGCATCGCCCTGGGCCGCCAACTGCAGACCGAGCAACGCCGCAGCCAGCGCCGCAGCGGCGGCGGCGGCCTGGAGGAGAGCCGCAGCAACCCCGCCGTGCAGGCCCTCGGCCGGGTGGTGGGCTCCCTCTGCGTGGTCACGGCCCGCAAAGGGGAAGGCGCAGCGGCCATCGGCGGAGCGATGGTGGCCAGCTGGGTGAGCCAGGCCAGCTTCAACCCGCCGGGCTTCACGGTGGCGGTGGCGCGGGAGCGGGCGGTGGAGAGCCTGCTGCACGTGGGTGACCGCTTCGCCCTCAATGTGCTGGCGGCGGGCCGCGAGACGGGGCCGATGCGCCAGTTCCTCCAGGCCTTCCCGCCCGGCGCCGACCGCTTCGCCGGTCTGGAGCTGGAGGCCAGCCCCGACGGCCAGCCGATCCTGCCCGAAGCTGTGGCCTGGCTGCAGGCCCAGGTCACAGCGCGGATGGAATGCGGCGACCACTGGATCCTCTACGCCCAGGTGAGCCACGGCGGCCTGCTCGATCCGGCAGGCACCACGGCGGTACACCAGCGCCGCAGCGGCGCCAACTACTGAGCCAGTCCGACCGATGCGGCATCCGCAACAAAGCCCAACCGTCTAACCCATACTCATTCCGACTTCGCTTAAGATCCCGCCAGAACGCAACGATCCCCATGGACCTCTCCAATCCCGCCACCCAGGCCAACCTCGAAGCCGCCTTCGGCGGCGAGAGCATGGCCAACCGCAAATACCTCTTCTTCGCCGATGTGGCCAAGCAGCTCGGCAATGCTGAATTGGCCCGCCTGTTCCGCGACACCGCCAACCAGGAAACCGAGCACGCCTTCGCCCACTTCCGCCTGCTCCACCCCGAACTCGTGGTGAACGCCCCCGAGCGCCTCGATGAGGCCGGCAAGCAGGCGATCCTCGCCCGCTGCCTGGAGCTGGCGATCGAGGGTGAAACCTACGAGTACACCACCATGTACCCGGAATTCGCCGCCCAGGCACGCGCCGACCGCGACGGTGCCGCCACAGCGGAATTCGAGGAGCAGATCGCCGAATCCAAGGACCATGCCGGCATCTTCCGCACCGCCGCCCGCAACTTCGGCCTACTGGAGCCGATCGAGCAGCACCACGCCGAGCGCTACGGCGTAGCCCTCCTGGCCCTGCAGGGCCAGGGGGTGGCCGGCGAAGCGGCCGAACCGGTGGCCGGCAAGTGGATCTGCAAGGTGTGCTCAATGATCTACGACCCAGCGGTGGGCGACCTGGATTCCGGCATCGCCGCCGGCACCCCGTTCGAGGCCATCCCCGACAGCTGGGTCTGCCCGATCTGCGGCACCCGCAAGGCCAATTTCATTCCCTATCGGGAGCCGGAGCTGCTGGCGGCCTGAAGCCTGGCTTGCCGGCTGCAGTCAGACTATGGAGCGGTGAGGCTCCTGAAGCCTCACACCGCCCAGATCTCCTCCAACTCCAGCTCCAAACCAGGCGCCAGCTCCCCGCCGTTCAGCCGAGTGGCGTTCTCCAGCCGCTCCGCCATGCCCTCCTGGCCGCCCCGCCAGATCTCCACCACCCGCTGCTCGCTCAGCAGCAGCCAGCCCAGACGGGTGCCATTGGCCTGGTAGAGCCCCATCTTGCGCCGCAGAGACGTCACCCCGCGCGGACCCGCATCACTGTTGCTCGCCAGCTCCACCACCAGATCGGGGCAGAGGGGCGGGAAGGTGCGGCGTTCAGCGGGGCTCAGGGCCTGCCATCGATCCTCCCGCACCAGCGAGGCGTCGGGGCTAAGCACGGATCCATCCGGCAGGCGGAAGCCACCGGAGCTGTCGAACATCCTCCAGTCCGCGTGGCGTCTGGTGAAGCACCGCATCTGGTAAAGGATCTCGCCGTTACGGCTGCTGGTCTCCCCACCCGTTGGCGTCATGGCAATGAGATGACCATCGGCATCAAGCTCCAGCACCGCGTCGGGATTGGCCTGGCACACCCGCTCAAACTGGTCTGGGGTGAGCCGGAGATCCCAGGGCAGCCGCAGGTGTTCGAGCTCCAGCTCAAGCGGAGGCTGGGCCAAGGGTGCAAATGGTGGAGCAGACGCCAGGGCCATCAGGAGGCCTTCATTCACTTCACGTTAAGGGCGTTGGCGGCTGATGGTCTCCGCAGCTGGGACTCCGCTATACCCAGTTCACGGTGGACTCAGGCGTGGTCGGCCAAGGCGTGCTCAGGCCGCCTGGGGAGGGGTCGGCCCCCCGCCACCGCCGCCATGCAGGGGGAGCACCAGGGTGGCCCAGTGATCAGGACGCTCGGGGCGGGCCCGCCGGGCCCGGAGCACACCGAAGGCCACCCGCACCACATTGGTGCCTTCCACCCGCCTCACGCCCCCCCTGGGGGCCGGGGGTTGGTCGCCTGTGCCGTTGCCGTTGCCGTTCATGGTCCCCTGTAATGAATGGCTGCAATTCCGGCTCTCAGCCCACCAGGGCCGGAACATGGGAAAGCACAGTCATGATGGGCCATTGGAGGCGGGCTTGGTAGCTCACGGAACCCTCAGGCGGCCAGTTCCGTGACTGCCACCTCTTCAACGGAGGGGCAGGTGCAGACCAGATTCCGATCGCCGTAGGCGTTGTCGATGCGGGCCACAGCCGGCCAGATCTTGCTGGAGAGCTGCCCCGGCCCCGCCGGGAAGGCCGCCTCCGTCCGGGTGTAGGCCCGATCCCAGCGGTCGGCGGTTACGGCGGCCAGGGTGTGGGGAGCGCGCTTGAGCGGGTTGTCGAGCGGATCGGCTTCGCCGGATTCCAGTGCCGCGGCCTCGCCGCGGATCGCCACCATCGCCGCGCAGAAGCGATCCAGCTCAGCCAGGGCTTCGCTCTCGGTGGGTTCCACCATCACCGTGCCAGCCACGGGCCAGCTCACGGTGGGGGCATGGAAGCCGTAATCCATCAGCCGCTTGGCCAGGTCGTCCACCTCCAGGCCGCAGCTGCGCTTGAGCGGCCGCAGATCGAGGATGCATTCGTGGGCCACCCGCCCGCCGGCGCCGCGGTACAGCACCGGGAAGTGGGGATCGAGGCGCTCGGCAATCAGGTTGGCGGCCAGCAGAGCCACCTGGCTGGCGGTGCGCAGGCCGGCGCCGCCCATCATGCGGATATACATCCAGCTGATCGGCAGAATGCCGGCACTGCCCCAGGGGGCCGCCGAGATCGGCCCGATCGGCTGGCCGCCTCCCGCCAGACCGGCGGCCGCGCCACCCACCGGCGCCAGGGGATGGCCGGGGAGAAAGGGCACCAAGTGCGCCGCCACCCCGATCGGCCCCACACCCGGGCCGCCGCCGCCATGGGGAATGCAGAAGGTCTTGTGCAGGTTGAGGTGGCACACGTCAGCGCCGTAGAGGCCCGGCTTGCAGAGCCCCACCTGTGCATTGAGGTTGGCGCCATCGAGATACACCTGGCCGCCGTGGTCATGCACCAGCTGGCAGATGCGACGGATACCGGTTTCGAACACCCCGTGGGTGGAGGGATAGGTCACCATCAGGGCCGCCAGGTCGGCGGCGTGGGCGATGGTCTTGGCCTCCAGGTCCACCAGGTCGATGTTGCCCTCCTCGTCGCAGGCCACGGCCACCACCTGCATGCCGGCCATCACGGCGCTGGCGGGGTTGGTGCCATGGGCGCTGGTGGGGATCAGGCACACCCGCCGGTGGCCCTCGCCGCGGCTGCGGTGCCAGGCGCGGATCACCATCAGGCCGGCGTATTCGCCCTGGGAGCCGGCATTGGGCTGGAGCGAAACCCCCGCGAAGCCGGTGATCGCCCCCAGCCAGGCCTCCAGGTCCGCCACCAGGCGGGCGTAGCCACGGGTCTGATCGGCTGGGGCGAAGGGATGGAGCTGAGCGAAGGCGGGCCAGCTCACCGGCGCCAGCTCAGCGGCGGCATTGAGCTTCATGGTGCAGCTGCCCAGCGGGATCATCCCGTGCACCAGGGAGAGATCCTTCGACACCAGGTGCTGGATATAGCGCAGCAGCTCGGTTTCGCTGCGATAGCGGTGGAACACCTCCTGACGCAGCCAGGGATCGCGGCGCAGCGGCAGGCCGGCGAGGGCCCAGGGCGAAGCCTCCGGGGCCGCCGCCAGCCGGGCATGCAGCACCCCGACGGCCTGCGAAGCCTGGGCCGCATCGGTGGCGAGAGCCTCCAGGAGCCGCTGAAGTTCCTCTGGGCTGCTGAGCTCATCGAGGCTGATCGCCAGCGACTGATCGGAGCTGGCCTCCTGGCCGTCGCTGCCCTGGCGCAGGTTGAAGCCGGCCACTGCCGCCCGCTGCCGCAGGGAGGCCGCCGCGGAGGTGCGCACCACGAGGGTGTCGAAGCCGGGGCCGGGCTCGGGGCGCAGCCCCAGGGCTGCGAGCGCCTCGGCCAGGGCTTCCCGCAGCGAGAGGATGCGGCGGGCGATGGCCGCCAGCCCGTCGGGGCCATGGTGCACGGCATAGAAACTCGCCATCACGGCCAGCAGCACCTGGGCGGTGCAGATGTTGCTGGTGGCCTTGTCACGGCGGATGTGCTGCTCGCGGGTCTGCAGGGCCAGGCGCAGGGCGGGATTGCCCTCGGCATCGCGGGACTGGCCCACCAAACGACCGGGGATCTGGCGCTTGTAGGCCTCGCTGGTGGCGAAGAAGGCGGCATGGGGCCCTCCGAAGCCCATCGGCACGCCATAGCGCTGCAGGCTGCCCACGGCGATGTCGGCGCCGAGATGACCCACCGGCGCCAGCAGCACCTGGGCAAGGGGATCCACGGCGGCGGTGCTGATCAGGCCCTCAGCGCGAGCGGCGGCCAGCAGGGGGGCCGGATCCCAGAGGCGCCCCTCCACGCCGGGCAACTGCAGCAGCAGCCCGAAGGCATCCTCCGGGAACGCCGCCCCGTCCCCGCCATCGCCGAGGGGCCCGGAGGCAGCCAGGGAGGCAGCCAGCCGCTGGGCATCGATTGTTTCCACCGTGATCCCCAGCGGTTCGGCCCGGGTGGCGAGCACCGCCAGGGTCTGGGGCAGCACGGCCTGGTCCACCAGATAGCGGCGGGCGCCGGAGCGGCGGCTCACCGCCAGGGAGAGGGCCATCGCTTCGGCGGCGGCGGTGCCCTCATCCAGCAGGGAGGCGTTGGCGATCGGCAAACCGGTGAGTTCGCTCACCAGGGTCTGGAAGTTGAGCAGGGCCTCAAGGCGCCCCTGGGCGATCTCGGCCTGATAGGGGGTGTAGGCGGTGTACCAGCAGGGGTTCTCCAGCACATGGCGCTGGATCAGGGCCGGTGTGGAGGTGCCGTGGTAGCCGAGGCCGATCAGGCTGCGGGCCGGGGTGTTGAGGGCGGCGATGCTGGCCAGCTCAGCTAGGGCCTCCGCCTCGCAGCAGGCCTCGGGCAGGCCCTCGGCGGCGGCGGCCGGCGGTAACAGGATGTCGGCGGGCACCACGGAGGCGGCCAGATCCTCCAGGGAATCGAGCTGGAGCTCAGCAAGCATCTGCTGTTGTTCTTCGGGCCCGGGTCCGAGGTGGCGGATCAGGAAAGGTGCTGCCACGGATCAGGACTTGAAGTTGGGGGATCCTAAGAAACGTGAACGAGCCGCTGCATCCCAGCGTGGCGGCGCCGGATCCGGCACCGAGGGACATCGGGGCGAGTCTTTGGCGAGTCTTTGGCGACTCGGTGGCGGCTCAACGGCGACTCAGCGGCCACGGCAACCGGAAGAATGAACAGGGAGAGGCTCATGGCCCCGGCCGGCGTGCACCCCCTGCCCTGGCCCGAATTCAATGACCCTCCACCGCCGCGCCGTAGGCGACCGCATCCATTAGCCCCTCGAGCTGGGCCGGATCAGCGGGCTTCACCAGCAGCAGCCAGCCCTCGCCATAGGGATCGTTCTGCAGCTCCTCCGGGCTAGCGAGCACCGACTCATTGCGGGCCTCCACCACGCCGCTGATCGGAGCCATCAGATCCTCCACGGCCTTCACCGATTCCACCGAACCGAAGCTGGCGCCCTGGCTGAGGGTGGCGCCCACCTCCGGCAACTCCACGAACACGATGTCGCCGAGCTGATCCACGGCGAAGGCCGTGATGCCCACCCGCACGGTCTCGCCTTCGGGGCGGGCATACTCGTGGCTGTCGGCGTAGCGGCAGTCCTCGGGGATGGGCAGGGCCATGGATGGAGCGGGGCGCTGATGTGAGCCCAGTCTGTAGGAAGCCGCGCCCCGGCGCCTCCTCCCGCCCAGCCCGGCGCCGTTTGTTTCAGCGCGCCACCATCCCCGCCTCGGCCAGATCCACCAGGGCCCGCTCCAGGGCGATCGCCTGGTGGCTGTGGTGGGTGCCGCCCTGGGCGTAGAGCACGAAGGGCTCCCGCAGCGGCGCATCGGCGGAGAACTCGCTGGTGCTGCCATCGATGAA
>JAPLIE010000140.1 GCA_026389265.1 Cyanobacteriota bacterium
ACCAGCAGGGCGAGGGCCTCCGGCTCCAGCCGGCCCATCTCCAGGATCACCTTCACCGGCAGGCCCAGCTCCGTGATCGGGGCCAGGTCCGCCAGCAGGGTGGTGCTGTCGCCATCGGCCAGGGCGCCGAAATCGGGCACCACATCGAGTTCATCGGCGCCGGCGGCCGCGGCGGCTTCTGCTTCGGCTCGCTTGATCGCGGCCGGCATCGCTCCGAAGGGAAAGCCCACCACGCTCACCAGCCGCACCGCATCGCCCGCCGGCAGGCGCTCGCGGGCGGTGGCCACCCAGCGGGAGGCCACGCACACCCCGGCGAACCCGAAGTGGCGGGCCTCATCGCAGCAGGCCAGTACCGCATCCCTGCCCCGGTGGGGATCGAGCAGGGCGTGGTCGATCAGGGGGGCCAGATCCGGGAGATCCCGGCTCATGCGTCCTTCGGCTGAATCACGCCGAAGCCCCCGTGGTTGCGGCGATACACCACCTGCACCTGGCCGCTGCCGGCTTCGCGGAACACGAAGAAGTCGTGGTCGATCAGCTCCAGTTGGTGCACGGCCTCCTCCAGTTCCATCGGCGGCATGGCGAAGTACTTGCGCCGCACGCCCCGGCTGGGGAGTTCGGCCTCCTTGCCGTCGGTGAGGCTCTGGCCCGGGGGCGGCAGCGTGGCGGCGCCGGCCTCCTCGGCGGCGGCGGAGCGGTGCACCGGTCCCTGGGTGCGGTGCTGGATGCGGTCCTTGTAGCGATTCAGCTGACGGCTCAGCTTCGAGGCCACCATATCGATGCTGGCGTAGAGGTTCTCACTGCGTTCCTGGGCGCGGATCACCAGGCCGTTGGCAAACACCGTGACCTCCGCCGTCTGCTGGGGGACCCGTGGGTTGCGGGTCACCGAGAGATGCACATCGGCCTCCTTCACCAGCCCTTCGAAATGGTTGATGGCGCGGCCCAGTTTGGCTTCGGTGTAGTCGCGGATGGCGGGAGTGACATCCAGATTGCGGCCATGGATCAGGAGTTTCATCGGGTGCCAACCGCCCCGCGGAACGTCGGAAGTCGCGGGGGTCTTGGCTGACTCCACGCTAGGAACGGTGCTCGATGGACACCAAACGCTCCGCAATCCTTTATGAACCGCCCGGCCCGGTGCCGTTTGCGCGCGCCTGGGCCTGGCAGCGGCAGCTCCAGGAGCGCTTGCTGGCTGATCCCGAGGCGCCGGAGGCGGTGCTGCTGCTAGAGCATGAACCCTGTTACACCCTGGGGCGCGGCGCGAGCACAGCCCACCTGCGCTTCGATCCGGCCGATCCGCCCCTGCCCCTCCATCGCATCGACCGCGGCGGCGAGGTGACCCACCACGCCCCCGGGCAGCTGGTGCTCTATCCAGTCTTGAACCTGCAGCGCCATGGCGGCGACCTCCACCGCTATTTGCGCGATCTCGAGCAGGTGGTGCTCGATCTGCTCGCCGCATTGGAGCTGCCGGGGGAGCGCTGCCCCGGGCGCACCGGGGTCTGGCTGGAGGGCCGCAAGCTGGCGGCAATTGGGGTGGGCGCCCGCCGCTGGATCAGCCAGCACGGTCTGGCCCTTAATGTGAACTGCTCCCTGGCAGGTTTCGCGGCGATCGTGCCCTGCGGCATCGCCGACCGTCCGGTGGGGCGCCTGACGGACTGGAGACCCGCTCTCACCTGCAACGACGTGGCGCCCGGGCTGCTGGGCCAGCTGGAGCGGCGGTTTGTTCTGCGACTGCGGCCGCCGCGGGCGGGCGAGGAGCTGGAGGGGATCGGGCCGTGAGGGTTGTCTTCGCCGGTCGGCGCAGATCCATGGCACCCTTTGGGCCGCTGTCTGGCCCGTCGCCTTCATGCCGTCCGCCGCCACGCCCGCCGCCGAGATCCACTGGGCCGCCGATGGGGCCGATCGCAGCGCCCTGGCCCTGCGCCACGACTGGTCCGACCTGCAGGGGCTCGAGCAGCTCTGGCCCCAGCTGGAGGCCCGCCACGGCAACGATCCAGCCCTGGAGGCCCCGCACCTGCACCCGCCGGTGACCCTGAGCTTCCGCCAGCTGCGCCAGGGAATCGAAACCGCCGCCAGCGGCTTTGCCTCCCTCGGGGTGGTCAGCGGTGATGTGGTGGCCCTCTTCGCCGAGAACGGCCCGCGCTGGCTGCAGGCTGATCAGGGGCTGATGCGCGCCGGGGCCGCCGATGCGGTGCGGGGCAGCGCGGCGCCGGTGGAGGAGCTGCGCTACATACTGGCCGACTCGGGCGCCATCGCACTGGTGGTGGAATCGGCGGCCCTGCTGGAGCGGCTGGCCCTCGATGGAAACCAGTGCGGCCGGTTGCGGTTCGTGGTGGTGCTGGAGGGTGAGGTCCCGGCTGGCTGGGGCCCGGCTACGCCCACTGATTCCGGCCCCCCCTGCCTCCGCTGGGAGCAACTCCTGGAGCGGGGCGCCGCCCAACCGCCGCCCCCCTGGCCCGAGGGCGGCCCCCAGCGCCTGGCCACCCTCCTTTACACCTCCGGCACCACCGGAGAACCCAAGGGCGTACCCCTCAGCCACGCCAACCTGCTGCACCAGGTGCAGAACCTCGGGGTGGCGGTAGCGCCACGGGCGGGGGATCGGGTGCTGAGCATCCTGCCGATCTGGCACGCCTACGAGCGCAGCGCCGAGTATTTCCTCCTCGCCTGCGGCGCCTGCCAGACGTATACCGGCCTCAAACATTTCCGCACCGACCTGCAAAAGGTGCGGCCTCAGTACATGATCAGCGTGCCGCGCATCTGGGAGGCGATCTACGCCGGCTTCGAGGATGCGCTGGCCGCGATGCCGGCCTCGCGGCGCCGCCTGCTGGAGCTGGGCCTGGCCAACAGCGGCCGCTTCCATCTCTGCCGCCGCCGGTCCCGTGATCTCACCCTCACCCCGGAGGGCCCTGGCCCCCGCCTGGTGGCCGCGGCGGAGGCGGCCCTGCGCTGGCCGCTCCATGGCCTGGCCGGTGCCCTGCTCTGGCCGAAGGTGCGCCAGCAGCTGGTGGGCGGCGAGCTGCGCACCGCCATCAGCGGCGGCGGTGCCCTGCCGATTCATATGGATGGTTTCTTCGAGGCCGTGGGCATCGAATTGCTGGTGGGCTACGGCCTCACCGAGACCGCTCCGGTGCTCACCTGCCGCCGGCCCTGGGCGAATCGCCGCGGCAGTGCCGGCAGGCCCCTTGAGGACACCGCCCTGAAAATCGTGGATCCCGAGAGCCGCCGCACCCTGGCGCTCGGGGAGCGGGGCCTGGTGCTGGCCCGGGGCCCCCAGGTGATGGCGGGCTACTTCGGCAAGCCCGAGGCCACCGCCAAGGCGATCGATGCCGAGGGCTGGTTCGACACGGGCGATCTCGGCCTGCTGCTGGCCGATGGCAGCCTGGTGCTCACCGGCCGTGCCAAGGACACGATCGTGCTCAGCAGCGGCGAAAACATCGAGCCGGGACCGTTGGAGGAGGCCCTGGCGGCTTCCCCCCTGGTGGAGCAGGTGATGCTGGTGGGGCAGGACCGCAAGCAGCTCGCTGCCCTGCTGGTGCCCCGGGCCGAGCCCCTGCAGGCCTGGGCCGAGGCTCAGGGTCTTGTCCTTCCCCTGGGGGCGGAGGGCGCTGGCGTGGATACGGCTCTGCTGAAGGCCCTCACCCGCGACTGCAACCGGGTGCTGGCGGCCCGGCCGGGTTCCCGGCCCGATGAGCGGCTGGCGGGGGTGGCGCTGGTGGCGCCGTTCACGATTGAGAACGGGTTGCTCACCCAGACCCTCAAGCAGCGGCGCGACCGGATCACGGCCCGGGATCAGGGCGCCATCGCCGCCCTCTACGGCGACGTCTGAGGGCCGGGGGGAACGGCCATCCGCCCTGGTGGCCCGGTTGACCCCTGTGCGGCCGGCTGACAGCCTGGGCGCTGCATTTCTTCTCCCATGGCCGACGGCAGCTCCATCACGATCAAGCGGAACATCACCGTGAGGGCCGTGGTCACGCCCCGCTGGAAGGAGGATGCCGAGCGCGAACTCAGCGGCGCCCTGGCCAACCTCGACCAGCAGCTGGCCCAGCTGGAGCAGGAGGGCCAGCAGGTGATCGACGAGATCCGCCGCCAGAGCGCTAACCCCCTCGATCCCCGCGTGCAGGAGCAGGTGGGCTCGGTGCAGCAGCAGGTGGCCGCCAAGCGTGCCGAGTTCGAGGAGCAGAAGCGCCAGGTCCTTGAGCAGCAGCGCCAAGTTCGCGACCTGGAGTTCGAGCAGGTGGTGGAGCAGGGCCAGATCGAGAGCTTCGTGGATGTGGTGGTGGGCGACAACCTGGTGCTGAAGCTCCAGGCGGCCGTTCTGGTGCGCGATGGCGTGATCGAGGCGATCGAGAGCCCCTCCTGACGCCGACCCCAGCGGCCCTGGCGGCGTTCAGGGCCCCGGTAGGCAGCGTCCCAACCGTCTCGGGGCCGCTGGTCCGGCGTAGTCGTTGCCGGGGCTGAAGCAACGCTCCCGGCGGAGCCGCGAAGGAACGGCTCCCGGCGGAGGCGCCAAGCTGCAGCACGCACCGACCTCACCGTTCCTGCGATGCCCGCCAGGGCCCGTGAGACACGGAAGTCGGGGCAACGAGCCGCCTAAACTCCGCCCCAATCCCGCGGGACCTTCACGTTGGCCACCCACGAAATCTTCATGCCCGCCCTCAGCTCCACCATGACGGAGGGCAAGATCGTGGAGTGGCTCAAGAAACCCGGCGACAAGGTCGAGCGCGGTGAGTCGGTGCTGGTGGTCGAGTCCGACAAGGCCGACATGGATGTGGAATCGTTTAACGAAGGCTTTCTGGCCGCCGTGCTGATGCCCGCCGGTGGCACCGCGCCGGTGGGTGAAACGATCGGGCTGATCGTGGAGACCCAGGCTGAGATCGCCGAGGTGCAGGCCAAGGCGCCTGCCGCCCCGGCGGCGGCTCCTGCTCCAGCCGCAGCTCCCGCGCCGGCCCCTGCTCCGGTGGCCGCTGCCTCCGCCCCAGCTCCTGCCGCCCCTGCCCCAGCCGCTCCGGTGGCCCAGGTGCCCGTGGTGGCGGTGGCAGCCCCCTCGGGCAATGGCAACGGCCGGGTGGTGGCGAGCCCCCGGGCCCGCAAGCTCGCCCAGCAGCTCGGTGTGGCCCTGGAGGCCCTGCGGGGCAGCGGACCCCATGGCCGCATTCAGGCTGAAGACGTTCTGGCCGCCACCGGCCAGCCGGTGAGCCTGCCCCGAGCGGCGGAGGGATCGGGTCCTGCCGTGGCCCCGCTGGCCAGCGGTGGTGGGGCCGCCGCTGCGCCGGTCGCCCCTGCGGGCCAGGCTTTCGGGCGCCCCGGCGACACCGTGGCCTTCAACACCCTCCAGCAGGCGGTGAACCGCAACATGGTGGCCAGCCTGCAGGTGCCCGCGTTCCGGGTGGGCTATACGATCACCACCGACAAGCTCGATGCCTTCTACAAACAGGTGAAGGCCAAGGGCGTCACGATGACGGCCCTGCTGGCCAAAGCCGCCGCTATGACCCTGGCCCGCCATCCCCAGGTGAACGCCGCCACCACGGAGGCCGGCATGGCCTATCCCGCCGCGATCAATGTGGCGATCGCCGTGGCCATGGAGGATGGCGGCTTGATCACGCCAGTGCTCGCCGCCGCCGATCGCACTGATCTCTATAGCCTCTCCCGCTCCTGGGCCGACCTGGTGGAGAGGGCCCGCGCCAAGCAGCTGAAGCCCGATGAATACAGCACCGGCACCTTCACCCTCTCCAACCTCGGCATGTTCGGAGTGGATCGCTTCGACGCGATCCTGCCCCCTGGAACCGGCGCGATCCTGGCGGTGGCCGCCTCTCGGCCCACGGTGGTGGCCGGCAAGGATGGCTCGATCAGCGTGAAGCGGCAGATGCAGGTGAACCTCACCTGCGACCATCGCACCATCTACGGCGCCGATGCCGCCGCCTTCCTCAAGGACCTGGCCCAGCTGATCGAAACCAATCCGGAAAGCCTGGCGCTCTGAGTTGGAAAGCCTGGCGCCCTCCGTTCTGGCACCCTGAGTTCTGGCGCCCTGAGTTCCACAGGGTCGCGTCCGGATGTTTCCCCCGAATCTGCCCGGCAGCACCGGAGCAGTGGCTGCCCTCGGGGCACCCCGTCCCCAGCCCATGATCAGCAAGCCCCCTGAACCGCAGGCTCCCGAACCCGGCTCCCCCGACCCGGCCGATCTCAGCCTGTCGAGCTACGCCTACGACCTGCCCGAGAGCTCCATCGCCCAGCGGCCGGTGGAACCGCGGCACGCGGCCCGGATGTTGGCGGTGCCGCCTTGTTCGTCTGCCGCCGCCGAGCAGTCCGCGGCGCCGCGCCACCTTTCGGTTTGGGATCTGCAGGATGAGCTGCGGCCTGGCGATCTGCTGGTGGTGAACAACACCCGGGTGCTCAGGGCCCGCCTTCAGGCCAGGCGGCCCAGCGGCGGTGGGGTGGAGCTGCTGGTGTTGGAGCCCGCCGGCCTGGCCACCCCCCTGGAGGCTCCCTTCACCCCGGCAGCCTCCGACTGGCTCTGCCTGGCCCGTCCGGCCCGGCGCCTCCGGCCGGGGGACGTGCTGCAGCTGGAGCAGGCTGATCAACCCCCCGTGCCGCTCGAGATCGTGGCGGTGGATCGGGCCAGCGGCGGCCGGGTGGTGCGCTTCCCGCCCGACTGCACCAGCCCCGAGGCGATCGAGGCCCTGCTGGAGCGCTATGGGGAGATGCCGTTGCCCCCCTACATCCGCCAGCACGATCCCTCCGACCGGGAGCGCTACCAGACCCGCTTCGCCAGCCGCCCTGGCGCGGTGGCCGCCCCCACCGCCGGCCTGCATCTCAGCGATGAGCTGTTGGCTGCCCTGGAGGCCCGCGGCGTGCAGCGGGCCTGCTTGACCCTGCACGTGGGCCTAGGCACCTTCCGGCCCGTGGAGAGGGAAGACCTCAGCCAGCTCACGCTTCACAGCGAATGGGTGGAGGTGAGCGAGGAGCTGGTGGCCGCCGTGGAGGTCTGTCGGCGGCGTGGTGGGCGGGTGATCGCCATCGGCACCACCAGCGTGCGCAGTCTGGAAGGGGTGGCGGCCCTGCATGGGGGCCGGCTGGTGCCTTTTGCGGGGCCCGTGAACCTGGTGATTCAGCCCGGCTTCCGGTTCGCCGTGGTGCAGGGGCTGCTCACCAATTTCCATCTGCCGAAGAGTTCCCTGCTGCTGCTGGTGAGCGCCCTGATCGGCCGGCGCCAGTTGCTCGCCCTTTATCGAGAAGCGATCGCAAGCGGCTACCGCTTCTACTCCTATGGCGATGCCATGTGGATCGCCCCGGAGGCCCTGCTTCCCTGCGCCCGCCCCACCATTGATGGGTAATGGGAGTAACTAATGGGTGAAGCTGTAGGCGATCCCCGCTAGCACGAAGGCCACAAAGATCAATTCCAGCAGGTCAGGTCCTTCGTGGTTGGTCATCGTTGGACCATGGCGAGGGGGACGCAGGCAAGCGGGTCAAGCGGGTATGGAGGCGCCATCACATCGGGGGCAGGCGGCCATCGCGATCCGGTCTTAGCCGCTTCTCGAATCGATCCGCCCCAGGCAGCCAGAGGGCGACAACCAGCATGGCGATGGCCAGGGGCTGGCCCCGTTCGTTGCTGATCACCGCCAGCAGCGAGCCGGCGCTCAGCATGCGCAGGCAGAGGGCCCACACCTCATCGAGTTCGGTGTTGCTGCGCACGAGCAGGGTCCAGGCCGCCAGCAGGAGCAACAGGTCGACCAACAGGTCCATACGTTTGCCGCCCTTCGGTGATCATGAGGTCCCAACCTAGGCACCGGGGGGCACCGGGGCCGCCAGCACCATGCCCCGATCGGCATCCAAATAAAAACCCCGCTGCTGCGGGGTCGGGGGCTGGACGGGTTGGTGGCACGCTGGCTATACCGGACCCTGTTCGCAAGGGCGTCAGGCGGCGGCCAGGTTGGAGGCCACGAAGTCCCAGTTCACCAGTTTGTCGAGGAAGGTGGTGATGTAATCCGGCCGACGATTCTGGTAGTCGAGATAATAGGCGTGCTCCCACACATCCATGGTGAGCAGGGCCTTCTGGCCGTGAGCCAGGGGAAGATCGGCGTTGCCGGTCTTGGTTACCTTGAGAGTGCCGCCATCGAGTACCAGCCAGGCCCAGCCGCTGCCGAACTGGGTGGCACCGGCTGCCTTGAACTGCTCCACGAAGGCATCGAAGCTACCGAAATCGGCGTTGATCTTCTCGAGCAGGGCGCCGCTTGGGGTGCCGCCGCCACCGGGCTTGATCCCCTGCCAGTAGAAGGTGTGATTCCACACCTGGGCAGCGTTGTTGAACACGCCCGCCTTGCCGGCGTCACCGGCCACCGCCACGATCGTGTCCTCCAGGCTCTTCCCATCCAGATCGGTGCCCGCCACCAGGTTGTTGAGGTTGGTCACGTAGGCGTTGTGGTGCTTGCCGTGGTGAAACTCCAGGGTCGAGCGGGAGATGTGGGGCTCAAGCGCGTCCAGGTCGAAGGGCAGCGCGGGCAGCTGGTGAGCCATGGTTGGGGGGAAGTCGGGGAAATCGGGATGGGGGTCGGAAGGGGACGGGCCCCCGCCGGCTGGGGAGCACGGCGTGGCGGCCGAAACCGGTGCGGCGATCCGGTGCGGGCATTCCGGCGCCACTCTAGTGAAGGCCTGCCCCAGCCCAGGACAGGTGGATCACACCGGGTTGATGCTTAACCGGGTTGATGCTTATCGGGCCGGCGCCCTCTGCAGATGGCCTCCGCCGATCGACAGCAGGCCGTGGTCCGAAGGCCGAGGCAGCCTTCTCGCTGTACGACAGGCTGGCTGAACGACTGGGCGGGGATCAGCCTCCCACCTTCAGCAGTTCCACCTCGAAGATCAGGGTGGCATCGGGAGGAATCACGCCACCGGCGCCACGGGAGCCGTAGCCGAGGTCGGGTGGAATCACCAGCTTGCGCTTGCCACCCACCTTCATGCCCGCCACGCCCTCATCCCATCCCTGGATCACCTGGCCACCGCCAAGGCGGAAGCTGAAGGGGCCCCGTCCGTAGCTGCTGTCGAATTCCTTGCCATTGGTGAGGCTGCCGCGGTAGTTCACGCTCACGCTCTGGCCGGCGATGGCTTCGGCGCCCGTGCCCAGCTCCAGATCGGTGATGCGCAGACCACTGGGCGTGACCCTTTCCTTCGGGGCGTTGATTTCGCCACCGAGGCTCGCGGCGGCGGCGAGCTGGTCGGCGTTGGTGGAAGGGGTCTCGGGTGCCATGGTGAACAGAGAGGGGTTGGGATCCGTGGGATCGAGCTCGAAGGGGGCGGCCACCGCCGCGCGTTGAGCCTGAGGGGCCGCGATGGCGGGGCGTGTCGTTGCGATGGCCGAGGCCGATGTCGGGGCGGCGGCCACCATCGGGGTGGGGGCCACCAGCTGGCTCACGAAAGCCACCATCAGGCAGGCCAGGAAGACCGCTGAACTGATCAGGATGTCGCGCAAGGCGGAACCATGAACACTGGGCGGATTCTGCCACTGGCCCACCGTCCCCGCCGGTTTCCCCAGGAGGTGGCGATCGAGGCCGTCTTCCGTTGACCCGCCCTCAGTCGAGCCGGTCGCCGTTGGCCTGGCGCTGCCTCAGGGTCTGTTCCAGCCGGTCGATGCGGCCCCGCAATTCGTCGACCTCCCGCTGGCGGGCGAGCCCAAGATCCTGGAGCAACTGGTCGCGGTTGCGCTCGAGCTGCCGCTCCGCCTGCTGCTCCACTTCAGGAGTCTCTCCCCGCAGGGCCTTGAGCACGTCATCCACGAGCGCCGAGGCCTGGGCGGGATCCAGCCGGCCGCTCATCACCCAGTCCTGGCTCACATTGCGGAGGCGGTCCCCCACCAGCGAGGTGGTGCCGAGGCCGCGCAGCAGCAGCATCTGCAGCAGATTGCCCTGATCCATGGTGGTGTTCGGTGGGAGGAGCCGCAGGTCGGCTCTGGAAGGTGGTGGTCGAAGCCTTTGCGACCCTGACCGTTCCTAGGCTGCTTTGCCATGGGAGATGACCGTCATCCGGCCCCGGGCCGGGCCTGCAGGCGCCAGCGCCTTCTGGCCGTGGCGGCGGGAGGCCTGGCCGGTCTGGCCCTGCCCCCCCTGGGGTTTCCGCCCCTGATCTGGATCGGCTTGGCGGCGCTCTGGGCCTTGGCCGGTGATCCGCCTGCCGCCGGAGCCCCTGTGGGGCGCCGCTGGTGCGGGCTGCTCTGGGGGGGCGCGGCGGTGCTGGTGAGCCACCGCTGGTTGCTCTGGCTTCATCCCCTCGATTGGATCGGGGTGCCGGGACCCCTGAGCCTGCCGCTCTGTCTGGCGTTGTGGGGGGCCTGCGGTCTGGCGGGGGGGCTGCTGGTGGAGGGCTGGCTGGCCCTGGTGCGCCGGGGGAATGCGGCGCAACCGGCCACGGCGGTTGCCGCCGCCTGTCTGTGGGGGCTGGCGGAGGTGCTGCTCGCCCGCGGCCCCCTCTTCTGGATTGGGCTCGGGAGTTCCGCCCTCCCCGGCGACCCGGCCCTGGCCGGGGTTGCCGCCCTGGGCGGCGCAGGTCTGGTGGCGGCGCTGCAGGTGCTGGTGGGCTGGTGCCTCTGGCGCTTGCT
This sequence comes from Cyanobacteriota bacterium, assembly GCA_026389265.1. GTDB lineage: Bacteria > Cyanobacteriota > Cyanobacteriia > PCC-6307 > Cyanobiaceae > Cyanobium. The sequence goes on from JAPLIE010000140.1 coordinate 10,577, forward strand.
GCGCTGCAGCGGTTCCCGCCGGGGTTGGCTGGCCCTGACGGGCCTGGTGGTGCTGGGTTCCCATCTGCTCGGCCTGGCGGCCCTGGCCGGCGTGACCGCGGAGCTGAATCGGGAGCTTGATAGGGAGCTGGCTGGATCACCTACCGGCACTGCCTTGGTGCTGGCGGCAAGCGGTCCGGCCTTGGGTTCCCCGCCGCTGTCGCAATCCCCTGCTGCTGCTGCTCCGGCGGCGGCGGGTCCGCCCGCCTCCGCCGAGCGCCTGTTGGTGCTCCAGCCCGCCATCCCCACCCGCCGTAAATTCGAAGCAGCCCAGCAACGGCGCCTATTGGAGCAGCTGGCCCTGGCCCAGCGGCGCAGTGCCCCCGAAGCCCCGGGAAGACCGGTTCAGAGCCTCCTGCTGCCGGAGGGAGCCCTGGCCCTGGGGCAGCCTCTGCCGGAAGTCGCGGCGGTGGAGGTGCTCAGCGGCGGCTTTCGGCAGCAGGGAGCGGGGCTTCACAGCAGCCTGCTCCGCTTTGCCGTGGGGGGGCGCGATCCGGTGGGCTGGGTCGACAAGCATCGCCTGGTGCCCTTCGGCGAGTGGGTTCCCTTCGCAGATCTTTTGAGCTGGAGCGGTCTCTCCGCCGTGGGGGGATTGCAGCCCGGCCAGCCCAACCGCCTGCTGAGCCGGCCGGCGGGTCCGATCGGCGTTGCCATCTGCTACGAGATCGCTGATGGCACCGCCCTTGCCCGGGCCAGCCGCGAGGGGGCGGGCTGGTTGCTGGCCAGCGCCAACCTTGATCCCTATCCCCCGCTGCTCCAGGCCCAGTTCCTGGCGCTGGCCCGGTTGCGGGCGATCGAATCGGGCCGCTGGCTGGTGAGCACCGCCAACACCGGTCCCAGCGTTCTGGTGGATGCCGCCGGCCGGCTGCGCGACCGATTGCCGGCCGGACGGAACGGCAGCGCCGTGTTCAGCCTGCGGCCCCGTAGCCAGCTCACCCCCTACGACCGCTGGGGTGAGGCGCCTTTGCTGATGGCCCTGGCGATCGCCCTGGTTCTGATCCTTCGCGGGCTCCCTGGCCGCCACCCTGACCCTGCATCCCAAGACGAACTGTTCCGATGATGCAACTTCCGGATCTTGCCCCAACTAGCGCAGTTTCGTAGGCCGCGCCAATTTTGTTGTCTCCATATTTCAGGGGTGTTGGCTCTGCGATCCGCGAGCTAACGGCGCTCCCTGATCCAAGCCGATGCTTGTTTAAGGTGGGGCCGCTAAAGGATCAAAGCCAGGTGGTCACGTTGCCGTACTGCACATCCGCTCAGGCATTTGCGCCATTGCGCTTACATCAAACCAACATCATGTCCATGGTGGACAGTCGCCACAGCTAATGGGCGAACCGTCCTGGTCGCTGCATCTGCTTTCGGAGCTCCTCTCGGCCTTCAACCTTGAGGATCCAGACGCCCTGCGCAATGTGATCCATCGCGTCGGCGAGGCCGTGGATGCCGAGGTGGTCGCCCTGCTGGCCCCGGGGCGCCTGATCGATGGCATCGGACTGGGGGAGAGGGATCTGGCCCAGCTGATGGCGGCCAGCGACCAACGCCCCCAGCAGCTTCAACTCGCCTCCGGTGTGTTGCTGCAGTGCCAGTGGTCACCGCTGGAGGGATGCGAGCAGCTGGTGGTGGGGCGGCTGGCCCAGTCCTTTGACCTAGAGGAACGCTCCCTGTTGCGGGCCATGGCCCGCAGCCTTGCCCTGAGCCTCCAGGTGCTGCGGTCCGTGAAGGCGGAGAGGACGGCGCGGCGCGAGGCCGAGGAGCAGGCCATCCACGATGCCCTCACCGGCCTGCCCAACCGGGCCCAGGTTCTCTCCCACCTGGAGCGACTGGTGCTTCGGGGCAATGCCACTGCCTGTTCGGTGCTGTTTATCGATCTCGATCGCTTCAAGATCATCAATGATGCCCACGGCCATGCGGTGGGCGATCACTTGCTCATTGCCCTCGCCACCAGGCTGCGGCAGCTGGTGGAGCCCGACCATTTGGTGGGACGCCTGGTGGGCGATGAATTCGTGGTGGTGGTGGCGGAGGCCGATCCGGTCGCCGTGGAGCAGCTGTCGCAGTGCCTGATCGCCCGGCTGATGGAGCCCCTGGTGGTGCAGGGCAAACGCCTGCTGAGCGGTGCCTCCGTTGGCATCGCCACCTTCGCGCCGGGCGAGACCGCTGAACGGCTGATCGAGAATGCCGACATGGCCATGTACCGGGCCAAGCAGCAGGGCCGGGGCCGCTTCTGCGTCTACGACGTGGGCATGCGTTTGGACGCCCAGCGTCGGGCCAACCTGGAGGCGGATCTCCATCTCGCCATCGCCAATAGCGAAATCGCCTGCCATCTGCAGCCGATCGTGAGCCTTCAGCCCGGCCGTCCCCTGGTGGGTTTCGAGGCCCTAGCCCGTTGGCACCATCCCGTGCATGGAACCCTGCCGCCCCGGGAGTTCGTGCCCCTGGCGGAGGAATCGGGTCTGATCGCGGCGATCGATGCTCTGGTGCTGGAGCAGGCCTGTGGCCTGATGGCCGGCTGGATCAGTCGCGGCCACGGCGATCTGCACATTTCGGTGAATGTTTCGGGCCGAAGTTTTCAGGATCCCGATCTTGCCAATCGGGTTGGTGCAGTGCTGGCAAGAACGGGGATGCCGGTGGACAATCTTTATCTTGAAATTACAGAAACGGTGCTGGTTGATGATATCGACGTCACCATGCAGACGGTGAAGGGCCTCAATCAACTGGGTCTGCGTCTTGCTGTGGATGATTTCGGTACCGGTTACTCATCGCTGCGCTATTTGCGCCGTTTCCCGATCGCCATTCTCAAGATCGATCGTTCCTTCGTGGATGGGCTCGGCATCGATCGAGAGGACGAGACCATCGTGAAGGCGGTGATCGGGCTGGCTGGCGCCCTCGGCATTGCGGTGGTGGCCGAAGGGGTGGAAACCGCCCTGCAGGATTCCCACCTGATTGAGATGGGTTGTGCCTTGGCCCAGGGCTTTCATTATGGAGGAGTTCTTGAACCCGTTGAGGCGGGGCGCCGCCTACCTCCGGTCCGGGCCGCGCTCTGCGGGCCTATCAGCCATGCGGGGAGGACTGGTCTGGAGGGGTGCCCTGCGGCAGGGGGGTAAGGCTGGCGCCGAACACCCAGCCGTCTTCGCTCTGCTCGGCGAGGATGAAGTGTTCAGAAACGATTTCGGAGCCATCGGAGCAGCGGGTGCTCAAACGCAGGGGGTGCCCCAGAACGCTGGATGTGCCGCTGGCGCGGAAGCGGCTGAACCCCAGTTCATGGGACATCAGAAAGGCTTCGGGCAGGATCCGACCCAGGGGAGTGCCCACCAGTTCCGCTTCGCTCCAACCGTACACCTGTTGAAAGGCCGGATTTAGGGCCAGAACCACGCCTTTGTGGCTGGCCAGCACAAACGGGGCGTCTCCGTTCTGAAGCGAGGCGATGGTGGGCGTGTGTTCCGCCATGGTGAGAATGGAGACCGAAAGCAGCAGTAACTGCGCGAATGGTAGCCAGATTTGGCGCTGGAAGTTGTCCGATTCCGGGCCGGTCGCCGGAGCTGAGGGGGCTGTGATCAATCTCACCGCTTCCCATGATCCGGCTCGCTGCTCCGCATCCCGATTGGTCCGATCTTGAACAGGTCAGGGGCCATGGCACGAGTTGGGTTGAATAAAAACGAGGATCATGGCCGCGTTTCAGATCACAACAACCGATGGAATTGTCTTTGCTTGCCCTGATAATCATTATATCCTAGATGCTGCGGAGGCTGCAGGTCTGTCGTTGCCATGCTCCTGTCGGGCCGGAGATTGCAGCACTTGCGCAGGCCTGATCATTTCGGGATCCGTGGACCAGTCAGAGCAAAACAATCTAACAAGTGATTTAATCCAAGCTGGCTATGCGGTTCTTTGTCTTGCCAAGCCATTAAGCGATTGCACCATCAAAACCGATGTCGCCGATGAGCTCAGTGAAACGCTCATGCCCCATCACTGAGCCCGCGTGTATGGCGAGATCAGGGGGTGACGTTGTCACAGACGATGGGCTCGGGGCCTTTGGCGCAGCCCTTGTTCTATCAGTACAAATACACTGCAAGGCAGGCAGATCCTTTGCACAGCAGTGGATCGAAGCAAAGTAGAGCCATGCGCTGGCGGCTCGGCAAGCGATCAGAGCAAGGATCGCAATCAGCCTGAAGTGTTCATCCGGCCGCTCAGCCGCGCGCGCAAACTTCTGGCCTCACCCCCGGGCCCCTTCCGAGTTTCCGAGCTTCCCGGAGCTGCTGGCGCGGATCAGCCAGCTGGAGGAGCAGTGCAATGCCATCGCGCGGCCCCTCGCCTGTCTCAGCCGCGGCCTATTCCGATCCGGAACTATTCGGGGCTCGTCCCGTCGCTTGCCTCAGTTTTGCGCTTGATTTTGCGCTTTTCGGCCCCGCCGGGCCTGCCAGCGACAGTCTGACCGACAAAAAAGACCCCTTGCGGCGCAAGGAGTCTGACAGGATGGAGCCAAGCGGATTCGAACCGCTGACCCCCTGCATGCCATGCAGGTGCTCTACCAGCTGAGCTATGGCCCCGTGGGATGCGTGAGACTCCTGGAATACTGGTGGGGTGACCCGAAGGAAACCTGGCTTTCCGGATGGCCCTGAGGCCTTGCCTGACGCGATGTGAGCTTACAACGTGACCTGTCCCCGCTCCAGCGACCTCGCAGGGAGTTGGGCTTCTGTCACACCTGGCGCCAGACCGCCAGCAGGCGACCCTGCAGTAGCACCTCCTCGGCAGGCAGCACGATCGGCGCATAGGCCGGATTGGCGGCCTCCAGCCGCACCTCGCCGCCGTTGCGATGGAAATGCTTGAGGGTGGTGCCGCTGCCGCTCACCTGGGCGCAGACGATGGTGCCGTTGCGGAGGCGGGCCGGGTCGGCCACCGGCTCCATCAGCACCACGTCGCCATCGGCGATGTGGGCCTCCACCATCGAGTCGCCGTTCACGGTGAGGGCGAACAGGCCGCGGGTGTCGAGCACGGGCGCCAGATCAAGCCGCTCCTGAACATCATCGAAGGTTTCGATCAGGCCACCGGCTGCCACCGCACCAAGCACCGGAATCCCAGCCGCCTTCTCCCCCAGAAGCTGGAGCGTGCGGGCCTGTCCCTCCTGCCAGGTGATCCAGCCCTTCTGCTGGAGATGCCGCAGCCGGCTCTGGATCGGGGCCGGTGAACGCAGCCCCATCGCCTCCATCATCTGACGGATGGAGGGGCTGTGGCGGTGCTGGTGGATGTAGCCCTGCAGCCAGTTGTAGAGCTCCTGCTGGGCACTGGTGAGGGGCTCCGGGCTGGCGATGGCCGGCGATGCGAACACGAGCAGTACGGATGAACCACCCCTGTTCTGCCAGGGTTGGGCCGATTTGTCCAGGGTGGTGGCGTCCAGGT
>JAPLIE010000084.1 GCA_026389265.1 Cyanobacteriota bacterium
GCACCCAGGCGCCGCCGGCCACCACCACCGAATTGCGCAGCACCGTGGAGGGCAGGGGGCTTTCCATGGCTTCATCGAGCCAGAGATGCAGGGGGATCTGGGCGCACTTGCCCATCGGACCGGCCACCAAGGCCAGCAGAATAAGGCTGGTGCCCAACGGCAGGTCGGTGCCCTGGCGGGCCTGGTCGGCGGCCCAGGCCTCCAAGCCATGGAAGTTCCAGGTGCCCGTCACCGGCAGGAGGGCCACCAGGCCCGCCAACAGCACCAAGTCGCCGATCCGTTTGGTCAAAAAGGCATCCCGCGCCCCTTTAACAACCATGGGCTGGTTGTACCAGGTGCCGACGATCAGATAGGTGCCCAGGGTGAGCAGTTCGAGAATCGCGTAACTGAAGAACAGGGAGTCGGTGAGCACCAAGGCGCAGAGGCCGGCTTCAAACACACTCAAGGAACCAAAAAAGCGCGGCCAGCCCCAGTCCATTTCCATGTAGCCAATCGCATAGATCTGGGTCAGCAGGTGCAGCCCGGTGATCACGGTCATGGCGATCAAGATCGCTTCGTTGACAAGGCCATCAAAGCTCAATTGCAGGCCGGCGGTTTGCAGCCAGACCCAGTTGAAATGCAGGGGTAAGGAGGGGGGGCTGGGGCCGCCGCAAGCCTGATGCAGCGTGATGAAAGCCACGGCGCTATGGACAAAGGCGACCGCCACCATCAGCAGGTTGAGATAGCCGCAGGGTCGGGGTCCGGTGCGGGCCAGCCCCCCGGGGGCCCAGCACAACGAAAGTAGGGCCGCCAGCAGGGGATAGAGGGGAACCAGCCAGGCCGTTTGGGCGAAGATAAGCGTCATGGCTCTAGGGAGATCACGACAACCGAGACGTCGTGGTCACGAACCTTAAGGAATGAATCAGGCCGTTGGGTGGTTATTGCATAGCCATCCGCCATGGCCCCGCCAAGCCCCGCTTATCAATGCTTTTGGGCCTTGCCTAGCGCCATAGGCTGGAACGGCTTCGATCGTGGTGGATCCTTCCCTGATGGCGATCGACCCCAAGCCCTCCCCCTGCTGCCACCAAGACAGCGGTCCCGCCCCGGTGGAAGCCATGGAGCGCGAACTGGCCCAGGAGCGCACACTGCTGCGTCGCCAATTCACGCTGGCGGCCGTACTCACCTCCTTGGTGCTGCTGGCCAGCCTGGGACCCATGGTCGGGGGCCACCACCGGACCCTGGGGCCGCCGTGGTTTTCGAGTCCCTGGACCCAGCTGCTGCTGACCACGCCGGTGTTGTTTTGGTGTGGCCGCAGCTTTTTCACTGGGGCCTGGTCGGCCTTGCGGCGCCACAGCGCCGACATGAACACCCTGGTGGCCGCCGGAACCGGCATTGCCTGGCTGACCTCCCTGCTGGTCACGGTCTTTCCCCAGGTGTTGGTGGCCGAGGGGCTGCCGGTCGACGTCTATTACGAAACCGCAGCGGTGATCATCACCCTGGTGCTGCTGGGCCGCCTGTTGGAGGCCCGGGCCCGGGGCCAGACCTCCGAGGCGATCCGTCGCCTGCTCCAGCTGCAGCCGCCGACCGCCCGGGTGCTGCGCCAGGGCCAACCGGTGCAGATCCCGGTGGCGCTGGTGGCGGTGGGCGATCAGATCGTGGTGCGTCCCGGCGAGAAGGTGCCGGTGGATGGGGTGCTGGAAGAAGGCCAATCCTGGGTGGAGGAAGCCATGCTCACCGGCGAGGCGACCCCCGTGGCCAAGGCGGTGGGGGACCCGGTGATCGGCGCCTCGCTGAACCGCAGTGGCAGCTTCACCTTCCGGGTGACACGGGTGGGCGGTGACACCGTGCTGGCCCAGATCGTGGAGCTAGTGCGCCAGGCCCAGAGTTCCCGCACCCAGGTGCAGCGCCTCGCCGACCAGGTGGTGGGGTGGTTCGTGCCGGTGGTCATCGCCTTGGCCGTCAGTGCTTTTGTGGTGTGGTTCCTGATTAGCGGTAACGCCGTGCTGGCGATGCTGTTTCTGGTCAGTGTGCTGGTGATCGCCTGCCCCTGCGCCCTGGGCCTGGCCACCCCCACCTCGATCATGGTGGCCTCCGGCAAAGGGGCCGAAAACGGGTTGATCTTTCGCAGCGCCGAGGCCCTGGAAACAGCCGGATCCTTACGCACCGTGGTTCTCGATAAAACCGGCACCCTCACCCTGGGCCAACCGGAAGTCACGGATTTCGAGCGGTTGCCGGCGGCACGGCAATCCGGCGACGCCCTACTGGCCCTAACGGCCGCCCTCGAATCGCGATCCGAGCATCCGCTAGCCGAAGCGATCGTGGCCTATGCACGCAGCCGTTGTCAGGACGGGGCCTGGGCCGCTGTCCAGGACTTTGAGGCGGTGGCCGGCCGGGGCGTCAGGGGGCAGGTCGGCGGGCACTCCGTGGTGGTGGGCACCCCCCGCTGGCTGGCGGAACTGGCCATCGACACGGCCCCCCTGGCAGCCCTGATGGCGCCCCTGGAAGCCAAGGCCTGCAGTGTGGCGACCGTGGGGGTGGACGGCAACCTGGAGGCCTGCTTCGGCATCTCCGATCCCCTCAAGCCCACTTCAGCGGCTGCCGTGGCCGCCCTGCGGCGTCTGGGCCTGCAGGTGGTGATGCTCAGCGGCGATGCCCGCCGCAGCGCCGAAGCGGTGGCGGCCCAGGTGGGCATCGTGCGGGTGATTGCCGAAGTGCGCCCCGCTGACAAAGCGGCGGTGGTGCGGCAATTGCAGGAGCAGGGGGAGGGCCCGGTGGCCATGGTGGGGGACGGCATCAACGATGCCCCGGCCCTGGCCCAGGCCGATGTCGGCATCGCCATGGGCACCGGCACCGACGTGGCGATCGCCGCCAGCGACATCACCTTGATTTCGGGCAACCTGGCGGGCGTGGCAGCGGCCATCGATCTCAGTCGCCAGACGATGGCCAACATCCGCCAGAACCTGTTCTTCGCGTTCGCCTACAACGTGGCCGGCATCCCGATCGCCGCCGGCCTCCTGTTCCCCCTCACCGGCTGGCTGCTGAGCCCGATGATTGCCGGCGCCGCCATGGCCTTCAGCTCCGTGTCGGTGGTGAGCAACGCCCTGCGCCTGCGCCGCTTCCGCCCCGCGCGCCTACCTCTTCCAACCACCTGATGCTGATCCTTGCTGCCGCAGCGCCCCTCTGGCGCACCATCGATCAACCCGTGGCCCTCAAAGGCCTGGTGGCCATGGTTGGCTTGCTGGTCATCGCCTGGCAACTGTGGTGGTTCCTGGGTCGCCATGGCGGTGGCGTGGCGGCCCGTGAGAGCGAGGCGGGCGTGCAGGAGATCACCATCACCGTCGATGGGGGCTATGCGCCCTCAAGAATCCAGGTGAAGGCAGGCAGGCCGCTGCGGCTGTCGTTTCACCGCATCGATCCGAGCGGCTGCGTGGCCCAGGTGATCTTCCCCGATTTCCACAAAACCCTCGATCTGCCCCTTGAGGCCACCACCAGCCTGGAGTTGCCCCCCACCGAAGCCGGCGTCTATCCCTTCCACTGCGGCATGAACATGGTGCGGGGGGTGCTGGAGGTGGTGGACTAGAGCGAAAAGAGTCAGAGCGAGAACAGCGCGTCGTACTTGTGGTATTTCGGCTTGCGCAATCCCTCCACCGCCAGCATCCGCCGCAGTTCAATGATCTCCGCACGCTGGGCCACGATCACGCCGCGAGCAAAACGGCGGATCGTGGAGTTGGTGCTCTTGGCCAGGGCGTCGTGGGCCATGATCAGCGCCCCTCCGTGGTGATCGAGCATGCCCTCGAGGAACCACACCACCCGGTTCTCCTTGCTAGGGAGCTCAGCCATCATCCGCATGCCATCGATCTGGGCCTGGCTCATGCGGGTGAGGCCGCTGAGGCTGTTCGGATCACCGCCGCTCGCCAGGGCCACGGGATAGACGGGCGCCTGGGGGTACCAGGCCTTGCGCCACAGCCCCATGGCCCGGATTTCGTTTGCCTGATCGCGCCAGATCGTGTTGCCCAGAGCACCGACACCAGGGGAACCGATGCCGAAGACGAATTCGCTCATCCGTAGGGCGCCGGTGTGGTGCTGCACCATCCCGTCGATGAAGCGCAGGTCGTAGGTGGAGCCGGCGGGGCCCACGTCATGGGCATGGCCGGCATGGGCCGGCGAGGATCCGGCAGGGGCAGACACCCCAGGCATGTCCATCATCCCCGGCATGCCCTGGTGCCCTTCGTGATTCATGCCACCGGGCATCTGGGCCAGGGCAGGAGCCGCCACGCTGAGGGCAGAGGCGAGCCCGATCAAGGTGGCGGTGAAGCGGGATGGGCGCATGACGGCAAGTTGAGGCCACCTCACCGTATGGTCTCCTCTTAGCTGGAGAGTCAAGGGGCAAGGGCGCAGCGTATCCGCGCCGGCCGATGCCGGACCTCCAGGACTTGACTCTCCTCTCGACTGGAAGCCATACCTTGAATCCAGGGAGTTGCGTCTCCCTCTGGCTGTTCGGAGGGCCCCGTCATGACCTCTCCCCTCAAGCGCCGGCAGGTGTTGGGCCTGGGGCTCGCCGGCCTGGGTGCGGCGGTGGCCGGGCCTGCCCTCTGGGGACAGACGCAGCGCTCCGCCGCCCGGGCCCAGCCGACTGGGGCGGCGCGGCTGGCCTCCCGTGGCGGCGCGGCTGATCTGGAGCTGTTGGCCCGCGCCACGCCGGGGAGGCTTCCCGGTGGCCCCGCCACGCTGCTCACCTACAACGGCCGCTCGCCCGGTCCGCTGCTGGAGGTGAATGCAGGCGATCAGGTGCGGCTGCTCCTGCGCAACGGCCTCCAGGAGCCCACCAACCTGCACTTCCACGGGCTGCACATCCCGCCCACCGGATCAGGCGACAACGTCTTCCTCACCGTGCCGCCCGGCGGGTCCAGCACCTATGCCTTCAAGCTCGCGGCCGACCATCCGGCCGGCCTCTTTTACGTGCACCCCCATCACCACGGTCACTCGGCCGATCAGGTGTTTGGCGGCCTCGGCGGCGCCCTGGTGGTGCGCGGTGATCTCGACCGAATTCCAGAGGTGGCGGCCGCCAGCGAAAGCGTGCTGGTGCTCAAGGACTTCGCCAGCGCCGACGGCACGGCTGAGGCCGGAATGGGGATGGGGATGGAGCGCATGCTCGGCCGGGAAGGTCCACTGCTGACGGTGAAAGGGGAGCTCAATCCCGGCCTGGCGATCCCCAGCGGCGGCCTGCTTCGGCTCCGTCTACTCAATGCCTCCAATGCCCGCATCTACCGCCTCGCCCTGGAGGGCCACCGGCTGGTGCTGATCGCCACCGATGGCGGCGCGATCGCGACCCCTGAGGCCCTCGACGAACTGCTGCTGGCCCCTGGCGAGCGGGCCGATGTGCTGGTGCAGGGCAACCAGTCGCCCGGCAGCTACCGCCTGCTCGATCTCCCCTATCAACGCAGTGGTCACGGCGGGATGGGCCAGGTGGCGCCCGCCGCGAACGGCCCCCAGACCCTGGCCACCCTCCGTTACGCCGGAACGGTGGCTCCACTGCCCCTGCCGGCGGCCCTGTTGCCTGTGCCGGCCCTGCCGCAGCCGGAGCGCACGCGCCGCTTCTCCCTGGCCCATGCCATGGGGATGGGAATGGGCGGCATGCAACACGGCATGGGGGGCATGGGCGCCGGAGGCATGGGCATGGGCGGCGGGGGGATGGGCGGGGGTGGCATGGGCTTCGTGATCAATGGCCAGCCCTTCGATCCCGATCGCATTGACACCCGGGTGTCGCTGGGCAGCACAGAGGACTGGCTGATCGTCAATGACGACGTGATGGATCACCCCTTCCACTTGCACGTCAATCCCTTCCAGGTGATCAGCCGCGCCGGCCGCCCCGAAGCCCAGCGCCGCTGGAAGGACACCGTGCTGGTGAAGGCGGGCGAGGAGGTGCGGATCCGCGTCACGTTCAGAGATTTCACGGGCCGCACCGTCTATCACTGCCACAACCTCGACCACGAGGATCTGGGGCTGATGGGGGTACTGCAGATCGACTAGTGGATGGTCTGACTTAGCTCAAGATGATCACGCCCGTAGCCGCCAAAGACACAGGACTCGAATTGATCCGTGAATGCGCCACTTCCTGACCCTGTTGCTGAGCTGTTGGTGGCTGGGAGCTCCGGTGATGGCGGCTGAAGTGGAGGCGTGTCGGAACCTGCTGGAGCAACGCAATGCCCTGGCCGAGCAGGCCATGAAGGCCGAAATCGCCCTGGTCCGCACCATCCGTGAACGGATCTGCCCGGTCCTCAGCCAGCAGGCCGATGGGGCCAATGCCAACGACCGCAACGAGACGACCATCGACTACCAGGCCCTGATCGAGTGCCGCCAGAAGGCGGAAGAGCTGCTGCTGCGCAGCCGGCGGGTTCTCTACGTCAACCGCCAGCAGTTCAGGTTCTACACGGTGGCTGGAGCCAAGCTGGCCCGGCAAGCCGATGGGCTGATGCAGCAGATGCAGGATCAGGAGTGTCCCCAGCTGCGTTGATCAACAGCCTGCGGACACACAGCCCCACCCACCCTTGACCCTGAAGTGACTACAGGCTGTTTGATGGAGGCTGGATGACCTGACCATGGCGGAACATTGCTGCAACAGCGGAACCAGCGGGCAGAAGGCCGGAGCCACCACGGAGCCGCAGCCGGAGCCGGCAAGCGGCAGAGAAGCGCTGTTTCGGATCAGCGCCATGGATTGCGCCACCGAAGAAACCGAGATCCGCCACGCCCTCGCAGGTGTCGACGGCATCCGCGGCCTGAGGTTCCTGCTGGCCGAGCGCGTTCAGGCGATCGATGCCGAAGCCGCAGGGCTCAACTCCGCCCTTGCCGCAATCCGCCGGCTGGGATTCAACCCGGAGCCGATCAGCTCCGATCACCGGCCTTCTGCCGCCCAGACCCGCGCCGAGCGGCGCCTTGAACGGCTCCGCCTGGCGGGCTCCCTGGCACTGGCGCTCACGGCGGAGCTGCTTCATCTGGTCGTTCCCGCCTACCCGGGCCATGAGCTGGTGGAGATCGGGATCGCCATCACCGCGATCGCCCTGGCGGGCTTCTCCGTGTTTCGCAAGGGCCTGGCCGCCCTGCGCCAGGGCCGGCTCAACATCAATGCGTTGATGAGCGTGGCGGTCACGGGCGCCTTCCTGATCGGCCGCTTCCCGGAGGCCGCCATGGTGATGGCGCTCTATGCCGTGGCTGAGGCGATTGAAGCGCGGGCCGTGGAGCGGGCCCGCCAGGCGATCACCAGCCTGATGGCCCTGGCCCCCGATGAGGCGGAGATCCGCCAGAGCGATGGCCGCTGGCAACGCGTGGCCGCCAGTGCCGTGGCCATCGGCGATGTGGCGCGGGTCCGCCCGGGGGAACGGCTGCCTCTCGATGGCACGGTGCTCAGCGGCGAGAGTGCGATCAACCAGGCCCCGATCACCGGCGAAAGCCTGCCGGTCGACAAAGGCCCAGGTGATGAGGTGTTTGCGGGCACGATCAACCAGGGCGGCGCCCTGGAAATCCAGGTGACGGCGCCTGCCTCGCTCAGCACCCTGGCGCGCATCATCCAGGCCGTGGAGGAAGCCCAGGCCTCCCGTGCCCCGATCCAGCGCTTCGTCGATCGCTTCGCGGCCCGCTACACCCCGGCGGTTTTCGTGGTCGCCCTGGCCGTTGCCCTGCTGGCGCCGCCCGTGCTGGGGTTCACACCCATGCAGGCGATCTACAAGGCCCTGGTACTGCTGGTGATCGCCTGCCCCTGCGCGCTGGTGATCGCCACCCCGGTCACGGTGGTGAGCGGCCTGGCCACCGCCGCCCGTCGCGGCATCATCATCAAGGGCGGCCTTTACATCGAAGAGGCCCGCAAGATCAAGGCGCTGGCCCTCGACAAGACCGGCACGATCACCCTGGGCAAGCCCAAGCTGGTGGCGTTCTCTCCACAGCAAGAAGGAGCAGACGCTGACGCGCTCAAACAGTGGGCCAGCAGCTTGGCGGAGCGCTCCGACCATCCGGTCTCGCGGGCGGTGGCCACAGGCCTTGATGGCGAGCGGCTGGCCGTGGAGGCCTTTGAGGCCCTGCCGGGGCGCGGGGTGCGCGGCGTGATCGCGGGGCGGCCGCTGATGCTGGCCAACCACCGCTGGATCGAGGAGCTGGGACTCTGCTCCAGCGCACTGGAAGCATCGATGCAGGTCCACGAGCGCCAGGGCCGCTCGCTCAGCCTGCTGGCGGATGACAGCGGCGTGCTCGCCCTGATCGCCGTCGCCTACACCGTTCGGCCCAGCTCGGCGGCGGCCATGGAAGCCCTGCGGGCCCTCGGCGTCACCCCGGTGATGCTCACGGGTGACAACGCAGCCACAGCCAGTGCGATTGCGGCCCTGGCCGGCATCGATGAGGTGAAGAGCAACCTGCTGCCGCAGGAGAAGCTCGAGGCGGTGGCCGCTCTGCAGGCCCGCTATGGATTCGCGGCCATGGCCGGCGATGGCATCAACGATGCCCCGGCTCTGGCCCAGGCGGACATCGGTTTCGCGATGGGGGCCGCGGGCACCCACATCGCCATCGAAGCGGCCGATGTGGTGATCATGAACGACGATCTGATGCGCGTACCGGAAACGATCGCCCTCTCTCGCCGCACCTTCCGAATCCTGCGCCAGAACATCGCGCTGGCACTGGGAATCAAGGCCATTTTTCTGGTGCTCACCGTGGCCGGAAATGCCACGATGTGGATGGCGGTCTTCGCGGACATGGGTACCAGCCTGATCGTGATCGCCAATGGCCTGCGGCTGCTTCGCACTCCCACGCTTGGCAAGATCAAGGGCTGAGCCTGGCCGGAAACGATCAGATCTGAGCCTTGTCGATTCCAGCCGACCGGTTCAACTCCATGAGGATGCCACAGGTCTTCACCTCATCCGGCTGCTGACAAAACCCTCTGAGCTGCCGTAGCTGATCCTGGAGTTTGTGCAACTCATTCACGCGGGCATCGACCTCGGCGATCTTCTCGTCCAGCAGGGCATTTACCGTCAGACAGCTTCCGGACGGTGTGTCGAGCACCCCGATCAGGATGCGGACCTCCTCCAGGCTCATGTCAAGGCTGCGGCAGTAGCGAATGAAGCGCAACTGTTCCACATGCCGCGGCGAATAGAGGCGATAGTTGCCTTCCGTGCGCTGTGGCAGCGGCAGCAAGTGCTCGCGTTCGTAATAGCGGATGGTTTCGATCTTGACCCCGGTGGACCGTGCCAACTCGCCGATCTGCATGGATTCATCCCCTTGGGTTGGCAAGTCGGGCGGATAAGCCTCCCTGGCGCAACGCTAGGCCCTTGACCCTGAAGCCACTTCAGGCTTTTCAATGACCGCATCTCCAGCCTTCCCCCCCCTTGTGAGCAGCGCCACACCATCCAAGCTCCTGTCCAGTCGTCGGGCCGCCCAGGAGCCAGGCCGGCCCTGGGTGCGCCTCACCATGGCCGTGCTCGCCACGATCGGCATGATCGATACCGGCTCGATCACCGCCAAGCGTTGGGGTTGGATCGGCAGCCTGTCCTGTCCGGGCGGTAGCGATGGCTGCGACAAGGTGCTCGGCAGCGCCTGGGGCACGCTGCTGGGCCAGCCGCTTTCTCTGTTTGGATTCCTGGCCTACGCCACGGTGCTCCTACTGGCCCTGATGCCGTTGCTGCGAGGGGGTCGGCGGGCCCCTGCCTCGGAGGTGAACTGGTGGGCTCTGTTCCTCGTCAGCTGCGGCATGGCCGTCTTCAGCCTGGTGCTGATGGGGCTCCTGGTCTTCGAGATCAAGGCCTTCTGCACCTTCTGTGTGGTGTCAGCCGCCCTCAGCCTCGCGCTGTTCCTGTTGAGCCTTGTTGGAGGTCGCTGGATCGACCTTGGCCAGCTGATCTTTCGCGGAGTGATGACAGCCCTCCTTGTCGGTCTGATGGGGCTGGGCTGGGCGGCCTCGGCGGACCAGCCTGTCGCTGCAAGCGGGCGCGCGGCCCCAGCTGTGGTCAGCGCCAGTTCGCCGGCCAAGATTGCCCTGGCGGAGCATCTGAGCAGCGTCGGTGCCCGGGTGTTCACGGCGTACTGGTGCCCCCACTGCCATGACCAGAAGGAGGCCTTCGGCAAGGAGGCTGCCGCCAAGCTCCAGGTGATCGAATGTGCCGAAGACGGTGCCAACACCCAGGCGCAGCTGTGCAAGCAGCAGGGGGTTCAGGGCTATCCCAGCTGGCAGATCAAGGGCGTTATGGATTCGGGCGTCAAGCCGCTGAACACCCTCGCCGATCTCAGTGGCTACACGGGTCCTCGCGACTTCTGAGCAGGCAATCACCCTGCCAGGCCAGCCATTCCCCGATAAGGGACCAACGCCACCCTCGCCCTAACCTCCAGCTCCGCTGGCATCGCTTCATGCCTGATGCACCGCTCGGCACCGCCGCCCGCATCGACACGCAGGCCGTGGAGGTGCCTGCCGGCCTGGGCACGCTGCGCACGTTCCTACGGGTGCTCGGACCCGGTTACCTGGTGGCCGTCGGCTACATGGATCCGGGCAACTGGGCCACCGATCTGGCGGCCGGTTCCCAGTTCGGCTATCGCCTGCTGTGGGTGATCGGGCTCTCCAGCCTGATGGCGATGGTGCTCCAGTCGCTCTGCTGCCGGCTGGGCATCGCCACGCGGCTGGATCTGGCCCAGGCCTGCAGCCAGCTCCTGCCGCGGTTCTGCCGGATTCCCCTTTGGCTGCTGGCCGAGGTGGCGATCATTGCCTGTGACCTGGCCGAGCTGGTGGGCAGCGCCATTGCCCTGCAGCTGCTTTTCGGTCTTCCCTTGCCCTGGGGGGTGGGCCTCACGGCCGCCGACACCCTGTTGCTGCTGGCGCTGCAGCGCTTCGGGATCCGCCGACTGGAGGCCCTGGTGATTGCCCTTGTGGCCCTTGTGGGCGGCTGCTTTGCGGTGGAGATGCTGCTGCTCCAACCCGACTGGGGCCAGGTGAGCCTGGGCTTTCTTCCCCAGGCCGCCAGCCTCAGGGACGGCCAGCAGTTGTTTCTGGCCGCCGGCATTCTCGGCGCCACGGTGATGCCCCACAACCTCTATCTGCATTCCTCACTGGTGCAGACCCGCCTCTGGGCCGGCGGCCGCGGGACGCAGCGCAGGGCGCTGGCCTTCAGCACCTGGGACACCCTGATCGCCCTCAGCCTGGCCTTTCTGATCAATGTCTCGATCCTGGTGCTGGCCGCCGGCAGCTTCTACGGACGGCTGCCACAGCCGGTCACGGACCTGAGCGAGGCCTACCGGTTGCTGACGCCGATGTTGGGCACCTCGCTGGCGAGCGTGTTGTTCGGCGTGGCCCTGCTGGCGGCGGGCCAGAGTTCGACGCTCACCGCCACCATGGCCGGCCAGATCGTCATGGAGGGGTTCCTGCAGATCCGGCTGCCGGACTGGAAACGGCGGCTGCTCACCCGAGGCCTGGCCCTGATCCCGGCGATGGCCACGGTGATCCTGTTCGGGGAACGGGCCACCACGAATCTGCTGGTGCTGAGCCAGGTGGTGCTGTCGCTGCAGTTGCCCTTCGCGGTGATCCCGCTGGTGTGGTTCTGCGGGCGGCGCGGTCTGATGGGGGAGCTCAGAGCGCCGCTCTGGCTTCAGGCAGCAGGCTGGCTGTGCGCCAGCGTGATTGTGATGATCAACCTCTCCTTGCTCAGCGCGGTGCTGCGGGGCGGCTGAACTGTTGACAGCAGCAGCCTCTGCGTGGGCCCATGACGAGCAAAAACCACTGGGAGTCGATCTACGCCACCAAGGCCCCTGAGTCGTTGAGCTGGTACGAAGCCCATGCCGATGCCTCACTCCGGCTGCTTCAGGCAGTCGGCCTACCACTGGATGCGGCGATCATCGATGTGGGCGGCGGTGCCTCCACGCTTGTGGATGACCTCCTGAACCTTGGCTATCTACGGATCACGGTTCTGGACCTTTCCAGCGCGGCACTGGCCTTGACCAGAGAGCGGCTTGGCGCACGCGCTGCTGCGGTGCAGTGGCTGGAGGCCGACATCCTCACGGCCACCCTGCCCGAGCATGCCTATGACGTCTGGCATGACCGGGCGGTGTTTCATTTCCTCACCAACCCCGCCGATCAGCAGGCCTATGTCCGGGCCGTGCTGCAGGCTCTCAAGCCTGGTGGCACTCTGCTCCTGGCAACCTTTGCCGACGATGGCCCCACCACTTGCAGTGGCTTGCCTGTGGTGCGGTACAGCCCTGGGAGGCTCCAGGAAACTTTGGGGACAGCATTCCGTTTGCTCGATCATGGGTGGTTGCGCCATCGCACACCAGGCGGCGCGGAGCAACACTTTCTGTCCTGTCGGTTCCAACGGACTTCCCCATCGTTTGCATAGGAGCCTGTCCGGTTGCTGTGGTGATCCTGATGACCTCCCAGACGCGAGAACAGCGCCGCGGCTGGTTGGCGGGCCTGCTCGCTGCCGCCCTGTTCGGCTCCAGCGCTCCGCTGATCGGCAGCTTCAGCCACGGGCCTTCTCCCGTACTCGTGGCGGGTCTGCTGTACGCCGGTGCGGCGTTGGTGCTGTTGCCCCTGGCCGTGGCCGAGGCCCCGACCAGCCGCCACGCTCCGATCCAGCGGCAGGATCTCCCCCTGTTGGGGCTGATCACCCTGCTGGGCGGCATCGGCGGTCCGATCGCCCTGGTCAGGGGCCTGGCGCTGCTCACGCCGGGGGCCTCGGCGTTGCTGCTCAACCTGGAGGCGGTGTTCACGGTGCTGATCGCCGTTGGGGTGGGGAAGGAGCATCTCGGCCGTGACGGCTGGGCGGCGGCCGCGCTCACGCTGACTGGAGCATTGGTGCTCTCGGCGGGTCCCCTGGGCGGCAGCCAATGGCAGGGCGTGCTGTGGATCGCCCTGGCCTGCCTGTGCTGGGGCATCGACAACAACCTTTCCCAGCGCCTCAGCCTGCGCAACCCCCTGCAGATCTCCGCCGCCAAGGCCCTCGGGGCCGCCCTGCCGATGCTGGCCGTGGCCCTTCTGCAAGGGCATGCCATTCCGTTCGCCTGGATGAGCGTCGCCCTGCTCGGCATCGGCAGCCTGGGCTATGGCGTGTCGATCTGGCTCGACATGGTGGCCCTGGCCGCTCTTGGGGCCGCCAGGGAAGCCGTGGTCTTCTCCACGGCTCCCTTCCTTGGTGCCCTGGTGGCGGTGGCCCTGCTGGGTTCACCGCTCAGTCCATCGCTTGTGCTGGCGGCGGCCGCCATGGCGCTCAGCACAGGCTTGCTGCTGCGATCCAGCCATGGCCACTGGCACCGCCATGCCGAACTCGATCACCAGCACCGCCACTTCCATGCCCCTGTAGACGGTGATGCGCACCACCTTCATCCGCACCGACCGGAGGATCTCGCGGCCCTCGAGCCTGGCCAACCCTTCTGGCACAGCCATCGCCACCGCCATGACCCGCTGGCCCACGAGCACCCCCACGTCAGCGACGTGCACCACCGCCATCAGCACTGACCCCACGGCTCGGCCTAAGCCTCAGATCCGGATCAATGGCCAGCTCGCGGCTGATCAGCTCCAAGCGCCGGCTAGAGCAGTCCCATTGAGTGGAGCGAAATTGCCTTAACTGGAGCCCATCAATCAAACAATCCGGCGGAAGCAGGTATCTTCTCCGGCAATGAAGTAGGCAGGCGACAAGCTCTTCGTCCAAGAGCATGCTGCTCTTGCTAGCGCTTGAACGCAGAGTGGCTCAGGCCATCGGGCTGGAGGATCCGTTGATTCTTTGACACTGCAAACTCTGGATCCTGATTGACTATTGCCAGGTATCCGAGTTCCAAAATTCCTCTCTGCGCCCTTGATTGTGACGGATTAATCAATTGCTGGTGACAAATGTCACGCCGACAAGCAGTGAATGGTGGCGGCCGGATCCGCGCAGCGCCCTACGTTTCCTTGACCTGGGGTTTGGTCGTTCGTCATGCCAGGAGTGCTTCGCAGGTCAGCCTCCTGGGTGCTGCTTCTCATCGTGGCCGCGGTTCTGCTGCTTGCCTGGCTCGGACCCTGGCGATCCCATCCACGGGAGTACTGGATCAAGGCGGAGGAGATTCTCTGGAATTACTCCCCCTCGTATCCGATCAATCGGATGACGGACGAACCGTTCGGGGAGAAGGAACTGGTGTTTCTCAAGTCGGGGTCCGAGCGCATCGGTCGGATCTACCGCAAGGCTGTCTTCCGCTCCTATGGGCCGAACTTCGGCACGCTTCTTGATGGTCCCCAGCCCTCCGGCGGGGCGGCGGCTGATGGGGGCAGGGTCCGCCGGCCGAACTCACGTGAAGAGCATCTAGGCCTCCTTGGTCCGATTCTCCGCGCCGAGGTGGGCGACACGATCGTGGTGCATGTCCGCAACGAAACCCGTTTTCCGGTGAGCCTGCACCCTCATGGCGTGGCCTACGACAAGGCGAACGAAGGCTCCGGCTATGGCGGTTCCGGCTATGTGGATGGCTCCCGAGGTTCCACTGGCTCCCATGGGGCCCATCAGCTCCATGGTGGCGGCAGCCTTGGCAATGCCGTTTCGGCTGGTGGCACCTTCACCTACCGATGGCAGGTGCCTCCTCGCTCAGGACCGGGCCCGGCCGATCCGGACTCGATCGCCTGGCCCTATCACTCCCATGTGAACGAGGTGAGCGACACCAGCGCCGGCCTGGTGGGGGCCATCGTGATCCACAGGCGAGGCAGCCTGGACGAACGACGGCAGCTGCCCAAGGGCGTGGATCGCGAATTCGTGAACCTGTTCACGGTGACCGATGAAAACAAGAGCCTCTACCTCGAAACGAACATGAGGGAGTTTCTCGGTGCCGCCCCGATCGACTCAGAAGACGAGGAGTTCGTCGAGAGCAACCTGATGCATGGCATCAACGGCTTCGTGTATGGCGACCTCCCCGGTCTCACGATGGCGGAGGGGGAGCACGTGCGCTGGTACGTCATGAGCATGGGCACCGAGATCGACATCCATACCCCCCACTGGCACGGCGCCACGCTCCTGGAGAACGGGCGACGGCTGGACACCACCGAGGTCTTCCCGGCCAGCAGCAAAACGCTGGACATGAGAACCGACCGGCCCGGCATGTGGATGCTCCACTGCCATGTGAACGATCACATGGAGGCAGGCATGCATGCCATGTTCACTGTGTTGCCGCGACATAGCGGCAACAGTTCCAGGTAGAGCATGAGGTCGTGTCCTGACAGCAGGGTGCAATGGTCATAGGCGGCCTGACAGGTCTGGGAAGCCAGGGATCCGATCAGAGGTCATCATCACAGGCAACTCCTAAACACCGCAGGGCCTCTGACCTGCCAAGGGTCTTGGCGCGGAATAAAGGTGAACGCTGGCTGTGGAGGTCGGTGCTTACGCCCCTTCTGGTGCCCAGCCCCGCTGCCGCGCCAGGTCGTCAGTCCAGCCCTGGCAGCGGCGGGTGAGGTGCTCCCCCTGGGCCAGCAGTCCTTGGTGCAGCTGGCAGGTGAGCAGGGGGATGCAGTTCACCCCCGCGTGGTGCCGGAAGAAGTGGCAGGTGAGGCAGACCTTGCGGCTGCGGCTGGCCACCAGCACCTCCTCATCGAGATAGGGCCACTGCTCGTAGCCACCATCGTCTGCGGCAGAGCGTGACGCCGACCGGGCGCCGCGGGTGCGGGACGGGGAAGCAGCCACGGCAACACCATCACAGAGAACACCTGTACTAGCAGAAGTCGTCTGGTTCTGGCCAGCTCGGGCGCGACCTCAGGTGGAGCCCCAGGTGACAACGACGCGCTGAAAGGGGGCTAATGGGCCTGGCGCACAGACCCGCACTCGGTTCCTCGATGCCATCGGCCAGCGTCTGCCCACACCCTTGGCCAAGCAAGCACCACACCTTGACGCCGGCCGCAGGACACGATCACCGCCGCCCAGGATCGGCTGCAGCCATGGACGAACGCGGATGGGTCAGCACCGCTGGGTGGTGTTACGCCACGGCCCCGGTGAGGAGCACCCGAAGGCTGCGCTGGCCTGCTCGGTTCGGCAAGGGCTGACGCGAGGCGCTTCGCGCCCCCTGCCTTCCCTGCGCGGGCCGCGCGGCCAGATCGGGTTCCTCACTTCAAGGCCATGGCCACACCCTCTGCCCCCAGCTGCGAAATCCGCCGCGTCATCGTCCACTTCTATCCCGATGGTCTCAAGGGCGGCGCCCACCCCTGCGAGCAGCAGTTCTTTGGCCGGCGCGGCAAGCCGGTCAAGAAGATGCGCTTCGTGCCGGCCGAAAAGGCCTTCGCGATCGCCCGCAAGCTGCAGGGCACCCGGGGCTGCACTGTCTCGGTGATCTGAGGCCCCAGGGGGGCAGCCCCACAGGGGCCAGCCCCAGGGGGCCTTCGGGCCCCCTTTCCCCGACGGCTCTGGGCGACACCAAGGGGGGAGGCGGCGGCCCTCCTCAGCGTGCACGTCGGGGCAAGGGCTGCGCGAGGCGCTGACGCGCCCCTTGCCCTCCCCGCGCAGAGCTGAGGGGTCCTTCGCCTGGTTCGGCCATGGCACCCATCACGATCTATGCGTCCACGATGAGCGGCATCACCTGGAGGGCCGTCACCGGCCAAGCGGTGAGCGAGCACCTGCTGATGATCGAGATCAGCAAAGCCGGCAAGCACGGGCTGCTGCTGGAAGAGTCCCGGCCCTGGGATGCCACCAGCAAGGTGTGGCGCTGTCCTCGGCCCTCCGGCATCCCGAAATATCTCTGGGCGCTGCTCGAGCAGAAGCTGCGCCAGATCGAGCCGCTTGAAAAGCCAGGCCCAGCGGCGGTTCCTGCGGGGCGTCCCCGGCGTGGGCTGTCCTCCCAGGAGGTCACCCTCTCGGGCCTGGTCCCCTTCCCGGCCTTCCTGGCGATGGAGCTGATCGAAGCCCACCACCCTGATCTCTATCGCAGGGAGTTCGGCTTCCGGGCCTGATCACGTCCCGCTGGGGCGGCTGGCGTCAGCTGGCTGCCCCTTCCCCCTTGCTGGCCGGCGCCGGTGAATGCCAGCAAGCAGCGCAGCAGAGCCAACCCGGCGGAAAGGTCAGCAAGGCTGAAGGTGTCGCTGTTCCAGTGGCCCACCGCTCCACCCACTCGCGCCTGCTCGGGGTTTCCGCGCCAGCCTCGGCGCAGCACCAGACGGCGACCAGGCGGCTCCAACCGCTCGCTCCCGCTCAGGTGTTCCGCTGCGACTTGTGGCCGCCTCAGGCAGCACAGTCACCGCAGGTGGAGATCAGCCGACGTTGATGTGATCGCAGAGGTGATTTTCCAGATTTTGCGACATTTCCGAAGCGGCAGGCGCGAGTTTCTCGTATTCGGGGGTATATCCCCCCCTTTTGTCCTTCACTTGATTGGATTGAGCGTGAATTTGGGTGCCGTGACTCGCGCGTGATTGTGCGTGGATGATTCGGTCCCTGTCGTTCGGTTGTGCTCGGTTGTCAATGATCAAGGTGCGCTCCGCCGTGATGGACGGAGCGCGGTGGAATCAACGCCGGGCTCCGGCTGGCTTCTTGGCGTAGCTGGCCAGGTAGAGCTCACTGGCGCTCATGCTCTGCAGGTTGGTCGGCTGGCCGTTGCCATCGAACTCGGCGATCACCGTGGCGGGACCGAGGCCACCACGCTGGTTGAACAGGAAGCTGAGCACCGGATGGGTGCGCAGCGACTCGATGTGATCGGCGGCATCGAGGTTGCCGTGATCGCCGAGCAGCACGTTCCCCTTGGAGTCAATCGGCTCCAGCAGATCACGGCCGGCGCCGTCCTTGGTGAGGCGGAACTCACTGCCGACCTGGTGCTTGAAGATCTCAAAGAAGGAGCCGCGGTTGTCCCCACCGGCGCGGCCATCGGCATCGACGAACAGCCGCTCCAGCAGGCGTTCCTTGCGCAGGTTCTGCACGTCCTGGAGCGCCTCGTCGCGTTCCTTGGCAGCGGCCTTCACTTTGCGGGCGGCGGCGGCCTCGAGCTGCAGTTCACGACTGGCGATCTCGCGCTCCAGCTGCTCCTTCTGCCGCTCGGCCTCCTGGAGGCGCTCGTACTCGTCGGGGTTGATCTTGGAGAACTGGGCGAGCTGGCGCTTGATCGTGCGCAGCTCCCGCTCCAGCTGGTTGGTCTTGCGCCGCTCCGCCTTGAGTGCATCGGATGGCTCGGGGCGAGAGGCCAGGGCCTCCTCGCCGGGTTCATCCAGGGGCTCGTCAGCGTCCAGTTCGTCGTCCTCATCGAGGTCGTCGTCCTCCAGCTCGTCCGGCTGGGCAGGCGGCTCCTGGTTGGGCCAGTGTTGCGGCTGCGCGTAGCTGATGAGCTGCTGGTGCTCAGCGGTCGGTTGCTGCAGGACGCGGAGGTCCTGGAAATGGCGTTTGGTCATCTGTCCACCCATCACGGCTGTGGTTGAAGCGAGCGCCCCATCCGGGCTGCGCTCACCCCAGCTATTGCCAGCACCTGCTGGTCACGGCGTGACAGGCGGCGGATCCAGCGGCAGGTCCACGTCCCAGAGGTCATCAGCTGCGGAAACACCGCGCAAGGGCGGCAGGTAGATCCAGCCGCCGGCGTTCAGCAAGGTGCCCGGACGGATCAGCGGCACCTGCAGCACTTGGCCCGGGTCCAGCGGGTCGGACGGGCGGATCGCTGGCACCTCAAGCAGCACACCAACCGGAAGCGGATCACTGCGTGGCCAGCGGTCGTAGTCGGGGTTGTAGAGCCGCAGCCAATCCACCGTGGTGTCGTAGTCGATCGCCAGTTGCTTGAGCGTGTCGCCGGCCGTGGTGGTGTGGCCATCGGCGCGCAGCAGCGAAGGGTTGAGCTTGCGCAAGAAATCGACGGTCGTGCCGTGGCGGGCGGCCAGCACGTTGAGCGTGTCGCCCGTGGCGGTGGTGATCGGCCCCTGCTGGGCCAGATCCGGATTCACCGCCCGCAGCGTCTGGACGGTGGTGCCGTAGCGCTCGGCGATCAGGTTCAAGCTGTCGCCGGTCTCCAGCACCAGCACGCGGTTGGGCTTGAGGGCAAAGCTGATCGCCTCCCCCAGCTCCGGCTGCACCTGCAGCCCGATCCCACCGGGGCCGTAGGCCTGGCCGACCATCAGCAGGCTGGCGCCAGCAAACACAGCACGCGGGCTGAGCGGCAGCACGCCCGGCGTTTGCAGCAGCGACAGATCACCCAGCCAGCACACCCCCTCGGCGGGCACCTGCACGGCAGTCGGCCGCGGTGGCTCGGTGGCTGGCGGCTCCGAAAGCGGCACTGCCGCCTGCGGCTGGAAGGTGGCACGCAGGCCGGGGGTCTGCCAGGCCTGCTCGGCCGCCAACCAATCCCATGGATTGGACTGGGGCGTGGCTGACGGCAGCAGGGCGGCTCGGGTGAGGTAGCCCTCGCAGAGGATGTCGCCGGTGTCGATGCCGGGGCCGTTGTCGCGGCTGGAGATCAGCTTGGTTTGCTGAATTGAGCAGTCGATCACCTGACGGCAGACCGTAACCGGGTTCTTGGCGCCGGGGTGGGCCTGCTGCTGGAGCATGAGGCGCACATTGGCGACCTCCTGCAGCGCCGTGACCGGGGTGGCACTCATCAGGAGCGGATCAGGGTGCCGGAGAACGGCGTCGGCGCCGGGGGGCACCAGGCGGCCAGGCCAGGAAGGATCAGCAGCAGGTTGGCCACATGGCCGCGCCGCTGGGCGGCGGGGCTGAGGCCATAGCTGTTGGCGGTGGGTTCGGCGTATTCCGTCGACACCTCCTCCATCAGCAACTCGGTGGCGTACTCGATCACATCGAGCTTCTTCTTGGGCAGCTCGGCCGGGACCGGCCCGGCGGCAGCCTTGCGGGTGGTCTTGATCACGAACGGCTCGGCGGGCGTGCCGCCAGCGGCCAGGCCCGCGTCAATCACGGCGATCGCATCGAGCGACGCCTTGGCGCCAGGGATCGCCTCGGGGTAGCTGCGCTCCAGATCGGCCATCGCATCATTGATGGCCCGCAGAGCAGGGGCGGTGACGGGGATCAGCAGGGCGCGGCGGATCGCTTCCAGATCCGACGGGCGCCAGGCATTGGGATTGGGGTTGGCAGGTGGGTCGCTCATCAGCTCAGCTCCGCAGTGGGCACCGCGAACGATTCGGTGGCCGAGCCGCTGATCGGGTTCACCACACCCGGGGCAGCAGCGAGCGAGAGCTGGTGGCGCAGCTCAGCGGTGCTGATCACGCCCCGTTCATGCAGCGTCAGCCACTCGCCCACGCTCGGCTGGGGCCGCAGCGGCGGGGTGAGCGGGGTCACGGTGAGCGCCAGGCCGGCGCCTGGAACCAGGCTGTCACCGGTGAGTGAGCACCAGTGCTCCAGCACCGTCGCGAAGACCGAGGTCTTCTGGGTGGCGAGGGATTGGAGCAGGGCGTAGGCCTGGCCGGCGGTGAGCGAAATCTCGGTTTCGCTGCGGCCAGCGCCGCGGTTCTGGGTCGGCACCAGCGCATCACGGCGCATGGTTTCATCCAGCAGCGTCAGGTAGGCGCGGTGCTCCGCCAGGGAACGGGCGCGGATCTCCTTCCAGTTGAAGTCCGCCCCCTCCGGCAGGTCCATGAAGGTGGAGGTGGAGAGCACCAGCTGCTCAGGGGCGCGGGCTTCGCCGTCCTCGCTGCGCTGGAAGCCGTACTGATCGACCAGGCCGCTGCGCACCCCCACCGGCAGGGCGCAGCGAGAGAGCAGGTCCTCGTATTCGCTCTTGAGCCGGTAGTGGGTGAGGTACTGGTTGGCGAGGCCCAGGTGGGGCAGATCGCCCTCGCCAAAGGCGGCCCCATCGGCGGCGTACCAGACCACCGGCATGGTGTGCTGGCGGGGCAGCAGGAGCGGCGGGCCAAGCCGTTGGGCGGTGTACCCGCCGGCGCCATAGACGCTGGCGGCACTGCCACTGGCCGCCGCGCTGTTGGGAACGGCGGCGAAGGTTTCGACGGCCAGGCCGTCATCACCGAGGGTCGCCTGGTGGTACAGCCAGTCCTCAAGCCGTGGGGCCTCGGCGCCATCCGGTCCCAGACCCAGAGGGCCGAGGTGATGCACCGGGATGGCGCTGTCGTACAGGGGTTGCCGCGGCGCACGACGGTCCTGACGCCAGTTCAGTCGGTGCGGCGGGCTGTCGGGGCTGGGCAGGTGCCAATCGAGCAGATCACCGCGCGGCACCAGCGAGAGACGCGGCAGCGAAAGGCGATCACCACGGCGGATCGCATCGAGACGGTGACCTTCTGATGGCCAACCCCGCAGGGGCGGCAGCACCAGGATCAAGCAGCCGCCATCGCGCAGCACCAGCAGATCGGCGATGAACAGGAACACCCCCAGGTCGGTGCCACGCCCGTCCACATCGGAGATCACCCGCTGCAGCGAGGGCGGCAGGGCCAGGTACTCCAGAAAGGAGAGCATCCCGGCATAGGTGCGCAGGGCATCACGGAAGAAGCCGCTCGGGCGAGCGTTCTCCACACGGTTGCGGTAGTTGGCGTCAGGTTCCTTGGCGCCGGGCGGCAGGTAGACGCAGCGGCGGCTGGTGCCGCCAGGTGCATCGAGCAGATTCCAGCAGTCGAAGCAGAGCTGGAGCTGCTCCCGCAGGGACCGGAGGGTGGCGTGCTCCCGCCAGGGCTGCAGCAGCGGCGCGGTGCCTACCGCCGTAAGGGCATGCTCCTCGGGCGGAGAGAGCGGCAGCCATTTGTTGCGGGATCGGTTGCGACTCCTGGAGGCCAAGCGCTTGGTGCTGCTGGGGGCTATTGCCACAGGGGGCGCTATCAGGCGGTCAGCGCCTGCAAGCAGGTGGTCAGAACAGATGATTAGCAGGGCCTGAGAATTCAACCCACGGCTGCAAAGAACCCTGTGGCCAGACGGCCCTGCAGCAACGAGGAATTGGATCGCTCCATCAAGCCCCTTGGTGGGAAAGTGGGAGGGATCGAAAGGCTTCGGTCTTCCAGTTACAGGGACTCACGAGCAAGACATTCTGTAGCCATGCGTACAAGTGATTCACGGGTCCGCATAAGACGCCAAGCATGGAGTAGCTGCCTCGCAAACCCCCTGCGAACGCTGCAGTTTACACCAGTGACCCGACATGTACAGGGTGCTTAGGCTGACAGGATCGTTCTGGAAGGGGTGGAGACCGGACCCGCCGACACACTGTTATGCCGCCCGAATTCCAGGATATAGGATATATTGCAATTTCCTTATTGAGGATTAAGCTGGCGTGGCTAATGACATAGAATGGAAGGGGTCGCAGCATGACCAGAGTGTGAACCGTCTTCACCGTCGCCATGATTGATTCTTGATGGCTGAACCTCTCCCTCAAGCTCACTCTATTGATCAATGGCAGCATGCTCTTGCGCCTAACAACTTGGGGTACAAAGTCAAATTAGTCTCTCAGTTAATGTATCGGGACTTCCTTGGGAGGCTGGAGCCCTACGGGTTGACTCCATTTCATTACCTTGTCCTATGTTGTTTGTGGGAGGAGGATGGA
The DNA here is from genome assembly GCA_026389265.1 of Cyanobacteriota bacterium. Classification (GTDB taxonomy): domain Bacteria; phylum Cyanobacteriota; class Cyanobacteriia; order PCC-6307; family Cyanobiaceae; genus Cyanobium. Next base: position 22,396 of record JAPLIE010000084.1, read on the forward strand.
CTCTCAACGAGCGGAATTGCCGATAAGCTCAATCAACTTGGAGCAACACTAACTGGAGTCGTTGATCGAATGGAGGATCGCAGTCTAGTCTACCGAGAGCGCGATCTAGATGATCGCCGGATCATCCGTATTTGGTTAACTGATGAGGGCAGGCAACTCATGTATGTTCTACCTGCGATCGGTGCACAAACTATAGATAAAGCGTCTGCAGGCATTCCAAAGGCCCAGCAGGACACCTTTGTAAGGCTTCTTGACCAGACCATTGCCAACCTTCTCTAGCGAACCCTACGGCAGGGATTGACATTCAGCCAGATACTTGCTACGCTGACCATCGTAGCATGAAGTACTTGGTCGGCGGATGAATCTCGCTTGTCAGAGCGAAGGAGTTGTTTGCACCATCTATGGAGGAAAATGCAAAAACTAGGTATTGCGCAAAAGAACTGGTTGCTGTCAGCCCATATTGCTTTTGCCGCACTATGGACAGGCGCAGTCCTGAGTATGTTCCTTTTGTCGCTTAGGAATACATCGTCAACCAGCTCTGATGTGCTGAATGCTCTCGATTCCGCCATCAATCTTTTGGATGACTGGGTTGTGATACCATCAGCAATAGGCTCAGTCGTAACGGCGACGTTGTTGTGCTGGGTTACCAATTACGGGTTTACCAAGTTTTACTGGGTAATTGCAAAATGGCTTCTAACAACTGGACTGGTTGTGTTTGGCACGTTCTGGCTATTTCCTTGGGGGAACACTGCTGAGAGACTATCTGGCCAGAGTGGGCTGCAAGCCCTTGCCGATTCAAGATATTTGTTTGATGCAAGGGGTGTATTGCTTGGAACTATCGTCCAGGCTCTCATTCTGTTTGTGATTATCGGTATTTCGGTCTTGAAACCATGGGGAAGGCGACTAGGTGCTGTGAAGAGCCAAGCCAGTGACAACAGTTAGTTGGGTAACGGCAGCATAACAAATCAAATGCAGCGAACGGGCTAGAGATCTTGATGCTGGTTTCATGGATATCTGCCGCCGCTGATTTGAGTCGCTGGACAGGCCAAAGATGAACGATTACGCAAGCGATAACACGGCACTGGTTTCCCGCCTCCAAGCCGCACTGGAAAAGTCCTCCTCATACAAGACAAAGACGTGGTGGGAGCGCTACCTAAAGGGTGCAATCGCATTTCGTGGCGTCGGGATACCAGAAATTCGCTCGATACTTGCCGTCTGGCGATGCGAAAACGGAGTGGACTCTTGGTCAGCAATCGACCAGTTCGCCCTTGCTTTGCGCCTGTTTGAAGAACCGATTGCAGAGGACAAGCTTGCGGGCATTCTTTACCTACAGAATTACTTGCACAACGAAGTTCCGTGGCGTGAGTCTATCAATCAATTTGGCGCGTTGTTCGACCGAGGTTTCATATCTGATTGGAATACGTGCGACTGGTTCTGTGTTCGGGTTCTCGGCCCAACGATCGCGGCCAACGGGCCCACTTGTGCATCGGCCGTTGCCGCGTGGAGCACTTCACCGGAGCTTTGGAAGGCTCGTGCATCCGTCGTTGGCTTCGTGCCCGTCATCGAGACACCCGACTATCATGCACTCGTCTTACATTCTTCTGCTTCCCTCATCAGGCGCAATGACCGCTTCGCAAAGACAGGTGTTGGATGGATTCTGCGGGAACTCTCAAAACATAACCCGGAATTGGTGCTGGCATTCGTGGCGGAGCACTTGGCTAGTTTCAATACAGAGAGTATTCGTAACGCACTCAAGTATTCGCCGGAGTCAATCCGGCAGAAGGCTCTCCAGAGCTTGCGGGCTGCCCATCATCAGCATACATCAGACGGCACTCTGCGCCGCCGCTGATACTGAGCGTGAGCTTTCGGAGAAGTTACGTCAGTGAACAATCAACGTAGAGCTTTATTCTTGTCTCACGGAGGCGGCCCATTACCGCTTCTTGGAGACAATGCACATTCTGAGATGGTTTCGTGCTTAAAAATAATTTCTTCAAACATAATACGACCATCGGCAATCATAGTTGTAAGCGCTCACTGGGAGGAAGACCGTCCGACGATCACTTCCGGTGAGAATCCGGCGCTGATCTACGACTACAGTGGTTTTCCGAAGGAATCTTATGAGATTAGGTATCCCTGTCCAGGAGCGCCTTATCTAGCGCGATCAATTGCTGAACATCTTGACAAAGCCGGTATTGACGCCGGCCTTGATGAGGCGAGAGGATTTGATCATGGTCTTTTTGTGCCATTAAAGATCCTGTTTCCTGAAGCGGATATACCGTGCGTACAACTGTCATTAATCAAGAGTCTTGATCCTACTGAGCACATACAGCTGGGCCGTGCCTTGCAAGACTTGGGCGATCAATCAATGCTCCTGGTTGGCTCAGGATTTTCATTCCACAACATGAGGGCCTTTATGAAGCCTGACACTGATGATGCAAAGGCGATGAATACGTCATTCGAAGGCTGGTTGCTTGATACTTGTTCCAATAGGAGACTTGCAGAGCATGAAAGAACGCAAAAACTCGTAGAGTGGGAGTCCGCACCTTTCGCGCGCTATTGCCATCCAAGAGAGGAGCACCTGCTGCCCCTTCACGTCTGCTATGGGTTTGCGGCGTCAGCGTGCACAAATTCTTATCAATTACAGATTCTTAATAAGAACTCGAGCATGTATCTGTGGGAGTCTGAAAGTATACATCCAGATCCAGAAGACGTGGCGAGAGTTGCCCATCAAACAGATGCGGCCCTGCCCGCTTCTGATCTAGAGCGTTCACAAGTCATCAACCAAACTTTCAACATTCCGGCTGCAGTGCAATCACCGTGATCGAGCAGGCCTCCTGAATCTCTCGCCAGCGCTCAGCTGTGATCCCCAGCCGCTCAGGAACCGCATGGGGAGGCAGTCCCTCACGCAGCAACTTCTGCCCACTCGCGTAGAGATCCCGCCAGGAAGGCGGCACCTTGATCGCAAAACCGTGGTCCCGCAGGTAGTGGGTGATCTCGCCGTTGGCGTAGGTGCGGGCGTAGGGCCGAAACGAGCGCCCACCTGAGCCATCGAAGCGAGCCGCCGCCTTGAGCAGACCGATCACCGCGAGCTGCCGCAGATCATCGAAGGAATGGGTGGTGCGGCGAGCGAAGTTGCCGGCGATCTTGTCCGCCAGATCCAGGTGCGCCAGCGCCAGGGCGTGGGCAGCGGCATGGGGATGCACAGGCCGCTGGCGCCGGTGTTGCATCCTTGGCCGCTGGGGCCCGGGGCTGTAGGGGAAGGCAAAGACCAGCTGCTGGTAGCCCTGCGTGGGCGGCTCACGGCGCGGGCGCCTTCGCATCGAGCGCTCCACCTCCGAGCGGGTCTCCTGTTGCGGCAGCGGCAGGCAGAGCTGGCTCACGGCTCACCGCGTCAGCAGCATCGGCAGCGGATCCCGCTTGATGCCCAGGCCGCGCCAGTAACGGGTTTCCAGCCACAGGGCCCCATGGCCAAAGGCATCCACCAGATCCTTGGTGCCCTTGGGGAAGCGCGGCAGCTCCTCCACTAGCGGCGCGGCGCGGTGGTGGAAACGCACCTGGCCCGCCTCCAGCAGCGGCGCGACGGCATGGGCGCGCGACTCCTTACTGCCGCGGGCGGGGACCGGCAGCAGGCCCGGCACCTTGCGCCTGAGGGTCTGCTGCACCGCCGGACCGTTGGCGGCGTCCTCTATCAGCACCCCCTGGGGGCGCAGGCCCTGTCCGTCCAGGGCCGCGAGGGTGGAGAGCAGGAAGCGGATCGTCTGCGGCAGATCGAAGTGGTGCCGCGCCGCCCAGATCACCTCCAGCTCCAGCTGCGGGGCCAGGGGCCCCTTCCGAATGGGCTCTCCTGCAGATGATCGGCACCCCGCCTGTTGCGGCCCTGCCGCATCGCTCAGCAGCAGACCCATCAGCACAAAGCCGCAGTGATCGTTCTGCTCCTCCCCCTTGAAGGACAGATCGCAGGAGAGCACCAGCGGGGCGTAGCGACGGGGCTGCTCGCGGGGGAAGGGCGGCCGGATCCAGGCCCGCTGGAAGATCGCCCCCTGGGCAGGTGAGGGCCGCTGCTGGTAGAGCGCGTTCCACCAGAACGAGCCCACGCGGGAGCGGATCTTGAGCAGTTCGCTGAGCGGGAACCGCTCCGGGCAGAGCGCTTCGCCCGGCGCACGCCAGTCGGGCTCCAGCGTGCAGGAGGCTGGGAACCTCTGCCGATCGGCCGGGTGCTCGGCGATCGCCGGCAGGTTGAGGATGTGCCACTCCTGGGGGGCATCGCCGGTTTCCTGGGCCAGCAGCCAGCCGATCACGTCCTCGTGATCCCAGCGAGTGAGCACGATCACCTGGGCCGAGAGGTTGTGCTGAAGCGCGCCATCACCGGCATCGGTGAACTGGGGTTCGGCGCGGGTGAACCAGACGGCCTTGAGCCAGTCCTCGATGCGAGAGCGCACCCGGGCGGAGCCGGCATCGGCCGGACCCTTGTAGGGGTCATCGATCACACCGAGGCTGTAGCCCTTGCCCATGAACGGACCATCCACACCGGCGGCGATGCAGCCGCCGCGCTGGGTGGTGAGCCAGTTGCCGACGGCGGCGGAATCCTTCGAGAGCAGGTTGCCGGTGACGCGGTAGAAGTGCCGCGCCTCACGGGAGTGGGCATAGGCCAGCTCACCGGAGTAGCTGGCGATGGCGGCGAACAGATGCGGGTGGCGGTAGATGAAGTAGGCGGGAAAGAGCTTGGAGACCAGCAGTGATTTGCCCAGCCGCGGCGGGCAGGTGACGATCAGGCGCGAGAGCTGGCCATCGGCGATCGCCTGCAGCAACGCGATCAACACCAGCGCCCAACGGTGAAAGCCGTAGCGGGGGTAGGCCTCAGTGATGAACTCCTGGAAGCTCAGCGGCGCCGTGCTGGCCAGGGCGAGCGTGGGATCAGGAACACCGAGGAGGCCGAGGTCACCCCAGGGGTCGCCGTGCTGCGGGGAGTGCAGCAGGCCGCCACTGGGCAGCGCATCCACATGCAGCTCAGCCTTGGGAGGCCTGGGAGATCGCGTCGCCACCACAGAGGACATTGAAGTCATGGCCTACTTCGGCTCCGGGGGCTTGATCGGTGCCCGCAGCAGGCCGCCGATCTCGGCGATCACCCGCAGGGCACCGACAGCAGCGGAGAACTGCTCGGCATCCATTGCCCGCCGCGCGCAGTCGTAGAGGGCGTAGATGTGCTGCGCCTGGTGCTCCAGGCGGTTGCTGATCAGCTCGGCCACCATCCGGTTGCGGGCCAGATCGAGGTAGCGGTTGATCGTGCGGGTGTTGCTCACCCCCCAGGAGTCGGCCGCATTTGCCCGCATCAGGCTGAGCGGCAGGCGCTGGGCGATCCAGAGCTGGGCCTCAGCGATGCGGCGCTCCACCTCCGCAACCGAGGCGCGCGGCGGCAGCTTCTGATGGGGAAAGCGGGTGGCCACACCGCCCCGGCAGTGGCGCTCTGGCAGAAAGCACGGGTTGCCATCGTCGTCCTGGTGGGGTGCCGCGTCGCGCAGCGCGTCAACCCCCTCAGCAGCTGGTTCGTTCAGCCCCCAAAGCGCTCGTGTCCCTGGGCGGGCGCAGGTCGAATCAGGCGTCATCGTGGCCGCCCAGCAGGGTGCAGCGGACGTAGGCCGCCCACTGCTCCGGGGTGAGAACGATCCGCCAGGTGCCGCCACGGAAGCGCACCCAGCTCGCCGCGAACGGCAGGGCCGCATGGCCGGCCTGCTGCTGAGCCTCGACTGGCTTGAGCCGGGCGGCGGCGGCCACTTTCGCCCAGCTGGCGACCTGAATCACATGGCCGGGAACGCCCTCGATGTCACCGGTATCGCCGCCGGCGCCGTTGGTGCGGCCGGCCCCGAGCTTGCGGCGAGCGGGAAGTGCCAGCAGGGCGGCGATCAGCTGGGCCGCCTCCCGCTCGGCTGCATCCCCCTTGCGCTTCTGTGCGTTCGCCATCGGGGCCGGCTCAACAGGCCCTGGGTGCCTTGATGGTCCAGAAGGGGTTGCCGTGCTGGATGGTGGCGGTGCCGGATTCCACCGCAGACTTCTGGGCTTGTTTGAGGCTCTGCTCCTGCAGCCGCAGCGTCTCGGGATAGGCGTAGGAGAGGCGGCCGGGGGACCAGCAGAAGCTGAAGTCGTTGTGGGAAAAGGAGGCGTCCAGCTCGCCTCTATCGAAGGCGGCATGGAGTTGATCCAGCAGCGGGGTCAGCTCGCTCTCGATCGCCTTCTGGGCCGCCTTGAGCTGGGTGATGCGATCGAGCAGGGCGTCGAGATCAAGGGACTCCGCCTGCTCAGGGGCCTCCTCGGCGGCGGTGCCGGGCTCGAGAACGGTGCGGGAGACCATGAAACTCGCCGGGCGAACAACGGCACCAGGCGCGCCCTGGCTTGCGAGCCAACCTAGCGGCCCGATAACGCAAGCCGCAAGTAGACGCCTCGCAGTGGCGAGCCCAATGGACTCAGAAGGGGCGGTGGGTCGCCACGTACTGGGCCCAGACCGCAGCCCAGGCGGCCAGGCACTCCCGCCGGGGATAGGGCGGCGAGAACTGCGTCCGCCCTGGCCGGCTCCAGATCGTCTGCCCGTAGTCGAACCAGTGGCCCTGGCTCCACTCCAGGGCCAGGTAGCCGCCGATCTGGGCGCGGGTGCAGTAGGTGCTGCCGCTGGCCGTAAGGCTCTTGAGATCGGCCAGCACCCGCGCTGGGCCGCTCACCCCCTCCGGTCGTTCAGCAGCAGCGGGGAGGTGATGGTCGATGTAGGCAGTGTCGTAGGTGCCAGCCACGTTGCGCACCAGGCAGCAGGTGGGGCGCTCCGAGGCGATCACCTCCACCGCCTGCCAGCGCTCGTGGCCGATCAGCGGCTCGATCCACTCCCGGTAGGCCTCGAAGTCAACGGCCGCCCCGCTCGTGGTGCCGCCCTGATCGTGTCCATCGCAGGAGTGAGCGGTGGGCCGGAAGCGGCCGGTGAGGAAGAGCTCGAGGGCCTGGTGGCAGGTGTTGCCGCGCGGCTCCCACACGGCGCGGCTGGCCTCGATGCGGCCAAGGGCGTAGCTGGACTTGGCCACCTGAAGAACACCCGTGATCGAGACCGGGAAGAGGTGATCGTCCAGCCAGTAGCGGTGCTGCGGGTCGAGGCGTTGCAAGCCGTCGATCGGTTCAAGCCAGCGAGTGGTCGTCATGCCGGCGGGGGGGAGGGGGGGGTACACGTCAGGGAGTGAATTCGGGAAAAATTCCGGCAGATCGGCAGCGCCACAAGCGGTTACAAGGAATGAAATCGATGAAAACAGCGGGAATGGCCGTGAAAAAGCTGCTGCGGATCTGTTTTCACGACGTTTTCACAGCTTTTCACGGCTTTTTCATCCATTCTGATCGCTGAGAACCACTGCACTGCAGTGCTTTAGAGAGAAATAATCACTTTTTCATTTTATAGAAGGGGGACACACACCGGGTGATGGGATCAAGGTTGTGGAGGATTCGGCGAGAACGCTTGTCCTGCAACAGGTTTCAAGGATTGGATCGGGTGATGTCGC
>JAPLIE010000151.1 GCA_026389265.1 Cyanobacteriota bacterium
CGCGATGTCGTGGCCGTCGATCGGGCCCATGTAAGTGAAGCCCAACTCTTCAAAAACGGCCCCGAGCTTGGGCACAGCGAGGCGCTTCATGCTCTCCTTGAGGGTCTTGAGCTCGGTGGGCAGCTCCCCGTGCAGGAAGGGAAGATTGCGGATCGCCTCCTCGGCGTTGTCCTGAATGAACTGCACCGGCTTACTCAGCCGCATGCGGTTCAGGTGGGTGGAGAGGGCGCCAACCGGCTGGCTGATCGACATGTCGTTGTCGTTCAGGACCACCAGCAGGTTGGTGCGAGGCAGGTGGCCAGCGTGGTTGATCGCCTCCAAGGCCATGCCCCCGGTGAGGGCTCCATCGCCGATCACCGCGACGCATTTGAAATGTTCCTTACGGGCATCACGGGCCAGGGCCATCCCCAGGGCAGCCGAGATGCTCGTGGAAGCGTGGCCCGCACCGAAATGGTCGAAGCGGCTCTCACTGCGCTTGAGGTAACCGGCCACGCCACCCTTCTGGCGTAGGGAGTGGAAATCGGCGTAACGGCCGGTAATCAGCTTGTGGGGATAGGCCTGATGTCCCACATCCCAGACCACGCGGTCGTGGTCGAGGTCGAGGGTCTGGTAGAGGGCCAGGGTGAGTTCCACAACCCCGAGCCCTGGGCCGAGGTGCCCCCCGCTGGTGGACACCACCTCCAGGTGACGTTCGCGGATCTGCCGCGCCACCGCTTCCAGATCCGTGATGGAGAGGCCATGCAGCTGGTTGGGGTGGCTCAACGCGCTGAGTTGCATGCCTTCTGACTCCCTTCAGAACCAATGTACGGCTTGCCGACGGGCAGATGGCGACAACCGTGACCGTTCGAGCGGTCGATTGCAAGACTGGACCCATGAATTCCGCCGCCAGCGCCCTCGATCAGCCCGGCCAACCCGGCGGAACCCCGGGGCCTTCCCAGGCCCCGGGCTCGGCCTCACCACCGGAGCCCGCTTCCTACCTGCAGCGGATCCTGCGGGCCCGCGTCTACGACGTGGCCATCGAATCCCCCCTCGATCCGGCCCCCAACCTCTCGGCCCGCCTGGGCAATCGGGTGCTGCTCAAGCGGGAGGATCTGCAGCCGGTGTTCAGCTTCAAGCTGCGCGGCGCCTACAACCGCATGGTGGGCATGAGCCGCGCCGAGCTCGACCGTGGCGTGATCGCCGCCAGCGCCGGCAACCACGCCCAAGGGGTGGCCCTGGCCGCCCAGCGGCTGGGCTGTCGTGCCGTGATCGTGATGCCGGTCACCACGCCTGAGATGAAGGTGCGGGCGGTGGCATCCCGCGGCGCCGAGGTGGTGCTCTTTGGCGACAACTACGACGCCGCCTGCGCCGAGGCCCGCCGTCTGGAGGAGGAGCTGGGCCTCAGCTTCATCCACCCCTTCGACGATCCCGATGTGATCGCTGGCCAGGGCACGATCGCCCTGGAGATCCTGCGGCAGTGCTCCGAACCCCCTGATGCCATTTATGTGGCTGTCGGCGGTGGAGGACTGATCGCCGGCATCGCCGCCTACGTGAAGAATCTCTGGCCCGAGGTGGAGGTGATCGGCGTCGAGCCGGTCGACGCCGATGCCATGTCCCGCTCCCTGGCGGCGGGGGAACGGGTCCGGCTCGATTCGGTCGGTCTGTTTGCCGATGGGGTGGCCGTGCGGGAGGTGGGGGAACTCACCTTCGACCTGGCGCGGCGTTACGTGGACCGGATGATCACCGTGGACACGGACTCGGTGTGCGCGGCGATCAAGGATGTGTTCGAAGACACCCGCTCTATCCTCGAGCCTGCCGGTGCCCTGGCCGTAGCCGGCATGAAGGCGGACGTGCAACAGCGGGGGCTGCGTGATCGCACCCTGGTGGCGGTCGCCTGCGGCGCGAACATGAATTTCGGCCGCTTACTCTTCGTCGCCGAACGGGCCGAACTAGGGGAGGAGCGGGAAGCACTGCTGGCGGTGGAGATCCCCGAGCAACCCGGCAGCCTGCGTCGCTTCTGTGCGGTGCTGGGGCAGCGCAGCCTCACCGAGTTTTCCTACCGCCTGGCCGATCCCCGGGTAGCCCACATCTTCGTGGGGGTTCAGATCAACGGCCATGCCGACACCCGCCAATTGATGGCGGAGCTGCAAGGCGAGGGCTTCCCCTGCCTCGATCTCTCAGGCAACGAGCTCGCCAAGCTCCACCTCTGCCACATGGTGGGCGGCCGACTGCCGGGCAGCGCCGCGGAAGCCCTGGTCCACGGAGAAGAACTGCTCTACCGCTTCGAATTCCCGGAACGCCCCGGCGCCCTGATGGCCTTTGTAAGCAGCCTGCATCCCAGCTGGAACATCAGCATCTTCCATTACCGCAACCACGGCGCCGATGTGGGAAGGATCGTGGTGGGTGTGCAGGTGCCGCGCCACGAACGACAGGAGTGGGAGCGGTTCGTGGCCGCTCTGCCCTATCCCCACTGGGATGAGAGCGCCAATCCGGCCTATCAGCTCTTTCTGGGGCCGCAGGCTGGCAGCCTTCCCAACTTGCCACCGCTGGTGGCGACCTGAGGCCTGCGATACGGTTCGCCCATATCCGCCCAGGACCGCCCATGGCCAGTCCCGAGACGGCATCGCAGACCAGCCAACCTCCCGCGGCGCCAGAGGCGGCCGTTGGCAGCGAAAACGGGCCGGGCAAGGCGGCGGCCGCCCTGGCCCTGGCAACCCTGTCCATCTCCGCCCGGCTGGAGGCGATCCTGTACCTCAAGGGTCGTCCCCTCTCCCTGGCCGAACTGGCCGAGCTGGCTGGCCTGGAGCGGGAAGCCACCGAATGGGCCCTGATCACTCTGATGGCCGACTACGCCCACCGGGATACGGCCCTGGAGATCCACCAGGAGGGCGGCCGCTACAGCCTCCAGTTGCGCGAGGGCTTGGGAGATCTGGTGCAAAACCTGCTGCCGGTCGACCTCTCGACCGCCTCCCTGCGAACCCTGGCCACGATCGCCCTCAAGAAGCGCATCCTCCAGTCGGAGCTGGTGGAGCTGCGCGGTTCCGGCGCTTACCAGCACATCAAGGAACTTCTGGCTCAGGACTTCATCGAACGCCGCCGCCAGAGCGACGGCCGTTCCTACTGGCTGAGCCTGAGCGAGAAATTCCACCGCACCTTTGCCGTGCAGGGCCAGGAGCCCAGCGCTCCGCGCCGGCAGGCCCAGCACTCCCAGCAGCTGGAGCTCGAGGCCGGAGATCCGCCGCTGCTGCCAGACAGCTGAGCGGATGCCGCTTGAATAGATTCAGGCTTGAATGCACCAGTTGGTCAGTTTTCCGATGAATTTCGTCGCTTTCGCGCTGCAGGTGCTGGCCCAGACCCTCAGCATTTACACGCTGTTCTTGCTGGCGAGGGTGCTGCTGAGCTGGTTTCCCAACCTCGACTGGAGCAATCCGATCCTCTCGAGCTTGAGCGCGATCACCGATCCCTACCTCAACGCCTTCCGCGGCCTGATCCCCCCGGTGGGCGGCCTTGACCTCTCCTCACTGGTGGCCTTCGTGGCCCTGCAGCTGGCCCAGAGTTTGCTGGGGGCCGGTGCCACCAGCCTGGCCACCTCCGGCATCGGCTACTGATCCCAGCAATTAACCCAGCGCTTCCTCCAAGGGCAGCTTCTCCTCGTCCGGCCCGACGCGCATCCGCACAGGAGAGGAGAAGCCGCGGGCCCTCACCTTGCTCACCTGGAAGGGCCCGGGCGTACCCGCCGGCACCGCAAGGCGCAGGGCGAACTCGGAGCGGCCGGGGGGTACATCACCAATCGAGCCCACGCGACTGCGGTTGGGAAGCACCGGTTCACCGCTGGCATCGAGGATTAGGGCAAAGACATCCGTATCCACCACGGTCTGCCGGCCTGGGTTGAGCACCTCGCCCCGGAGGGCATAGCAGCTGGCGCCGGCGGGACGCCGCAGGCCGCTCTGGCTGCCGGGATCGGCCGTCGGACATGGCTCGAGATGCACCTGGCCCACCTGGAGCTCCGCGGCCATGGCGGAGCCTGGCAGCAACTGCCAAAGGATCAGGCCCAGGGCCAGCCCGAGCAGGAGGCCCAGCACAGTTTTGAGGCTCTTCCCCGATACCGGTTGCATCAGCGTCGATCCCCATCACCGGCGATCAGATTACGGTCTGCGCGGCTGGCCAGCTTGGTGAGATTCGCCTCGGCGATGGTGTCCAGGCTGAGATTGAGCTCGGTGGCCAGCTGTGCCACGTACCAGAGCACATCGCCCAGTTCGAGGAGCAGGTCATCCCGCACCGGCTCACTGAACACACCCCCACCATCGCGCAAGACCTTTTTCACCTTTTCTGCCACTTCACCAGCCTCGCCGCAAAGACCCAAGGTGGGATAGATCGGGTTGTGTCCCGCATCCGGATAGCGGGCCGTGGCGCGGGATCGCTCCTGGTAGGCCTGGAAGTCCATTGCGAGCGGCTGAGTGCTGGGCCGGATGGTAGTTTCCGCGCTTGGAAGTGGTGGTCCATGGCCAAGCCCCATCTCATGCGTCGCACCAAGATCGTGGCCACGATTGGCCCGGCCACCGAGTCGGCCGAGATGCTGCGCCGCCTGATCGATGCCGGTGCCACAACCTTCCGGCTCAACTTCTCCCACGGCGACCACGCGGATCACGCCGTGCGGATCGCCACGATTCGCCAGGTGGCCGAAGAACTCGGGGTGCATGTGGGCATCCTCCAGGACCTTCAAGGCCCGAAGATCAGGCTTGGCCGTTTTGCCGAGGGTCCGGTTGCCTTGGCCAACGGCGACTCCTTCACCCTCACCTCCCGGTCGGTGGCCTGCAATCGCACGATCGCCACCGTGACCTACAGCACGCTGGCCTCCGAGGTGCCGATCGGCAGTCGCATCCTCATCGATGACGGCAAAGTGGAGATGGTGGTCGAGAGTGTCGATGAGGAGCAGCAAAACCTCCATTGCCTTGTCTCGGTGGGAGGGGTGCTGTCGAACAACAAAGGGGTGAACTTCCCCGATGTGCAGCTCTCGATCCGGGCCCTCACCGATAAAGACCGGGAAGACCTGGCCTTCGGCCTGCAGCAGGGAGTCGACTGGGTGGCCCTCAGCTTTGTGCGCAACCCCTCAGACATGCAGGAGATCCGCGAGCTGATTCGCAGCCACGGCCATGTCACCCCGGTGGTGGCCAAGATCGAGAAATTCGAAGCAATCGACGCCATCGACGCCATCCTTCCCCTGTGTGACGGGGTGATGGTGGCCCGCGGTGATCTGGGCGTGGAGATGCCCGCCGAAGAGGTGCCGCTGCTGCAGAAGGAACTGATCCGCAAAGCCAACAGCCTGGGCATCCCGGTGATCACCGCCACCCAAATGCTCGATTCGATGGTGTCGAGCCCCAGGCCGACCCGCGCCGAGGTGAGTGATGTAGCCAACGCCATCCTCGATGGCACCGATGCCGTGATGCTCTCCAACGAGAGCGCCGTGGGCGACTTCCCGGTGGAGGCCGTGGCCACCATGGCCCAGATCGCCCGGAGGATCGAGCGGGATTATCCCCGCCGGGAGCTGGACAGTCACATGGCCACCACGATCCCGAATGCGATCTGCCAGGCCGTGAGCAGCATCGCCCGTCAGCTCAATGCCGCAGCGATCCTGCCCCTCACCAAGAGCGGCTCAACCGCTCGAAATGTGAGCAAGTTCCGCCCTAGCACCCCAATCCTGGCCATCACCAGCGAGGTGAATGTGGCCCGTCAACTCCAGTTGGTTTGGGGGGTGACCCCCCTGCTGATCGCCCAGCAGGTGAACATCGGCAGCACCTTCAATGTGGCGATGGGCGTGGCCCAGGAAATGGGCCTTCTCCACGAGGGGGAGTTGGTGGTGCAGACCCAGGGCACCCTTGAAGGGGTAAGCGGCTCCACTGATCTGGTCCGAGTGGGTCTGGTGTCGGCCTTCCTCGGGCGGGGAACCGGGATCGGCCAGGGCTCCCTGAGCGGCAAGGTGTGCGTGGCGCGAACCCCGGAAGAGGCAGCTCGGTTGGAGAGCGGTGACATCTTGGTGGTGCGCGAAACCACTGACGCCTATCTGGAAGCCATCCGCCGGGCCAAGGGAGTGATCAGTGAGCAAGAGGGTCGCCAGAGCCATGCGGCTGTGACCGCCGAGCGACTCGGCATCCCCGTGATCGTGGGGGTGGCCAATGCCACCCTGGATCTGCTACCGGGTGAGATCATCACGCTCACGGTCCACGAAGGGGTGGTGCATCGCGGTGCCCTCAACCCCATCGAGGTCAGCGCCAGGCCAAGCTTGTAGCTCCTGCTCCCGCCCATGGCCTCCCGCCTACCGCTCCGCGAGACCGTCGGGATGGCCCTCACCACCCTGAGCACCAATCGGCTGCGCAGCTTTCTCACGATGCTTGGCATCGTGATCGGCAATGCCTCGGTGATCACCCTGGTGGGGGTGGGCAAAGGGGCCCAGAACCTGGCGGAGGGCCAGCTGAGCAGCCTCGGCGCCAACGTGCTGTTCGTGGTTCCCGGCCGCAATGACACCCGACGCCAGGGGATCGACAGCCCCAAGACGCTGGTGCTGGAAGATGCCAAGGCGATCGAGGAGCAGGTGCCCACCGTGCGGCGCGTGGCGCCCCAGATCACCCTCTCGGAGGTGGTTCAATCGGGATCCCTCACAGCCAGTTCCACGGTCACCGGGGTGACGCCCGAGTTCCTCACGGTGCGCAGCTTCGAGGTCGCCCAGGGGCGCTTCCTCAGTGCGAGCGACCTCGAGGGAGTACGCAACGTGGTGGTGATCGGTCCGGACCTGAAGGACAAGCTGATGCCCACGGGCTCGGCCCTGGGCCGGCAGCTGCGGATCCGCGACCAGTCGTTCGAGGTGATCGGCGTGCTGGAGCCCAAGGGGGCCGTGTTCGGATCCAACCAGGATGAAACCGCCTATGTCCCCCTCACCACGATGGTGAGCCGGCTCAGTGGCAGGGATCCCCTCTACGGGGTGGTGCTGAGCTTCATCAGCGTGGAGGCGATCGATGAAGCCAGCACCGGTGCCGCCTCCTTCCAGATCACCAATCTGCTGCGGCAGCGGCATCGCATCCTCCGGGAAGACGATTTCGCCGTGCGCTCCCAGAAGGATGCCCAGCAGATCGTGGGCACGATCACGGGAGGACTCACGCTGATGCTCGCAGCCATCGGGGCGGTATCCCTGCTGGTGGGGGGCATCGGGATCATGAACATCATGCTGGTTGCGGTGAGCGAGAGAACCGAGGAGATCGGGCTGCGCAAGGCGTTGGGTGCCCGTAGCGGCGATGTTCTGCTGCAGTTCCTGGTGGAATCCCTGGTGCTGGCGGCCCTCGGTGGCGTGATCGGCAGCGCGGTGGGGGTGGGCACCGTGGCCCTGGTTGCCGCGCTCACACCCCTGCCGGCGGCGATCGAAGCGGGCACCGTGCTGGGCACCGTGTTGCTTTCCGGCAGCATCGGGCTGGTGTTCGGTGTACTCCAGGCCCGGCGGGCGGCGCAGCTAGATCCGATCGTGGCGCTGCGCAGCCTCTGAGGCGGGCGTTGCTGTCAAGGCGGACAACGGCTCCGATGTAAAACCGAAAAGATTATGAAGCCAAAAAAATGGTTGCAGCCATCACCAAAACCCCACGGGGCCGGGTGGGTAGATAGAAGCCATCTGGCTGTGAACCTTGGACCGCGTTGACCAGCTCCTCCAAAACGATGCCGTCCTGGTGTCAACTCTCGATTGTGGGTACCGCAACGCCAGCGACCGGATGGTGATCCTGCGCTGCTGCAACGATGAGCACTTCTACCTGGAGCGTGTGGTCTTCCCCTTCGAGGTACTCACCTTCTCCTGCCCAGCGGCAGCGAGCGTGGAGATCTGGACCCATGGCCTGGGGGGCCCAGAACTGGTGGAGTGCTTGAAAGCCGAAGCCCTCTTGCTGATGGTGCCGACTGCGGCAGCAGCGAAGGATCTGCCCTTCGGCGAATCGCCCTGGCTGGAAAGCGGCTGAGCCCTTCTCGGCCAGAGCATCCTGGATTGGGCCGGGCAGCAGCGATCTGAGCGGTGAGCCCTTTACACTTGTTAAAAATTCTCGGCCCCATGAATCAGCGCTGGCGTCTCCTGGCCCTCTGGCTTCTGCCAATTGCGGTTGCCCTGTTTCTCGGATGGCAGGTGCTCGGACCCGGTGCCAGCCGCAACGCTGCAACCAATCCCGTGGTGGCTCCCCGCAATGCCGCGGTGGCCAGGATGAGCTACGGCCGCTTCCTTGACTATGTACAGGCTGGCCGCGTAACCGCCGTGGATATCTATGACGGTGGCCGAACGGCGGTGATTGAAGCCGTGGATCCTGACCTCGACAACCGCGTTCAACGGTTGCGGGTTGATTTGCCGGGGCTAGCACCCGAGTTGGTGAATAAGCTCAAAGACCAGGGCATCAGCTTCGACATCCATCCCCCAAAACCAGCATCCCCCGCCCTCGGCTTGCTCGGCAACCTGCTATTCCCGCTGCTACTGATCGGCTCGCTGGTGTTCCTAGCCCGTCGCTCCAACGGGATGCCCGGTGGGCCCGGCCAAGCGATGCAGTTCGGCAAAACAAAGGCTCGCTTTGCCATGGAGGCCGACACCGGTGTGAAGTTTGATGATGTAGCCGGAGTCGAAGAAGCCAAGCAGGATCTGCAGGAAGTCGTCACCTTCTTGAAGACCCCGGAACGATTTACATCCGTTGGCGCGAAGATTCCCAAGGGCGTGCTGCTGGTGGGGCCTCCTGGCACCGGTAAAACCCTTCTGGCCAAAGCGATTGCCGGCGAGGCCGGTGTGCCCTTCTTCTCGCTTTCGGGTTCCGAATTCGTGGAGATGTTTGTGGGTGTGGGTGCCAGTCGGGTGCGCGATCTTTTCAAGCGGGCCAAGGAAAATAGCCCCTGTCTGATCTTTATTGATGAGATCGATGCGGTCGGAAGGCAACGAGGCGCTGGGATTGGTGGCGGTAACGACGAACGGGAGCAGACCCTCAATCAGCTGCTTACCGAAATGGATGGTTTCGAGGGAAACAGCGGCATCATCATCATCGCGGCCACGAACCGTCCCGATGTGCTCGATTCGGCTCTGATGCGCCCGGGTCGTTTCGACCGTCAGGTTCAGGTGGATGCCCCCGATATCAAAGGCCGGCTATCCATCCTCAAGGTGCATATCCGCAATAAGAAATTGGCTCCCGATGTGAGCCTCGAATCGATCGCTCGGCGCACCCCTGGCTTCACTGGCGCTGATCTGGCGAACCTCCTCAACGAAGCGGCGATCCTCACCGCCCGCCGCCGCAAGGAGGCCACCACCCTCGCCGAGATCGATGACGCTGTGGACCGGGTGATCGCCGGCATGGAGGGCAAACCGCTCACCGATGGCCGAAGCAAGCGCCTGATCGCGTACCACGAGGTTGGTCATGCGCTTGTCGGCACCTTGGTGAAGGCCCATGACCCCGTCCAGAAGGTCACCCTGGTGCCCCGGGGCCAGGCCCAGGGGCTCACCTGGTTCGCCCCGGATGAGGAGCAGATGCTGGTGAGCAAGGCCCAGCTTCGCTCTCGGATCATGGGTGCCCTCGGCGGCCGAGCCGCCGAGGACGTGGTGTTCGGCCACGCCGAAGTCACCACCGGAGCCGGCGGTGACATCCAGCAGGTGGCTTCGATCGCTCGCCAGATGGTCACCCGCTTCGGTATGAGCGATCTCGGTCAGCTCTCCCTGGAAGCCGGCAATCAGGAGGTGTTTCTGGGTCGCGACCTGATGACAAGGAGCGACGGATCCGATGCCCTAGCCAATCGGATCGATGAAGCCGTTCGCGCCATTGTCCAGAGCTGCTATCGCGACACCGTGGAGCTGGTGGCGGCTAACCGCTCCTGCATGGATCGCTTGGTGGAAATGCTGATCGAGAAGGAAACCCTCGATGGCGATGAACTGCGGGCCGTGGTAGCCGAATTCACCACCATTCCTGAGAAGGAACGCTTCTCACCGTTGCTGGTTGCCGAACCGGCCTCCAGCAGCCCGTCCTAATTTTTCGGCACAAGCAAAAGACTCATCCAGTGGATGGGTCTTTTTTTATTCAACCCTGATCAGAGCGGGCGCACCGGACGCTTGTCGATCACCTTATCGATTAATCCATAGGCAACAGCTTCAGCCGGGGACATGAAGAAATCACGATCGGTATCCTCCTGGATCCGCTCTAAGGGCTGACCGGTGCGATCGGCCAGTTCACTGTTGAGCTTCTGTTTGAGATAGAGAATTTCATCGGCCTGGATGCGGATGTCGCTGGCCTGGCCCCGAGCGCCCCCAAGGGGCTGGTGAATCATGATCCGAGAGTGGGTGAGGCTGCTGCGTTTTCCCTTGGCTCCGGCACAGAGAAGAAAGGCGCCCATCGAGGCAGCCAGGCCAACACATACCGTTTGAACATCAGGCTTGATGTGCTGGATGGTATCAAAGATGCCGAGGCCGTCATAGACGGATCCGCCGGGTGAATTGATATAGAGGAAGATATCCTTATCAGGATCCTCAGCTTCAAGAAACAGGAGCTGGGCCACCACGCGGTTCGCAGATTCAGCCGTGACCGGTTCACCAAGAAAAATGATCCGTTCGCGCAACAGCCGCGAATAGATATCAAAGGCCCGTTCACCACGCCCCGACTCTTCAATCACAATCGGGATCATGCTCGTCAACATCGGTTGAGCCAATTCTACCGAGCCGCTGCCGCCGCCGCCGGCGGCGCTAGGGTCGCTGGGCCCGTCCGCCCTGCCGCGTGAGCGCCCCCCAGACCGTTGCCGATAGCAAGCGTGCCTTCCACGCCGCCTTCCCCCATGTGATCGGGCCGCTCTACCGGCGGATGGTGGATGAGCTGCTGGTGGAGCTGCATCTGCTCAGTCACCAGCGGGGCTTCCAGGCCGACCCACTCTTCGCGGTGGGAGTGGTGCAGGTGTTCCAGGCCTTCGCCAAGGGCTACAGGCCCGAAGCGCACCGCGAGCCGCTGTTTGAAGCCCTCTGCAAGGCCACGGGTTTTGACCCCGCCGAACTCCGCGGCTTGAGTGACACTGCTCTCTCCGCCATGGGCGACCAGCAGGTGGAAACGGTCAAGGGCTGGATTTCCACCGGTGGCAACGGCGCGCCCGAGCCCCTGTCCCATGCCCTTCACCAGATCCGCCGCAGCGACTTTCACTATTCACGCCTGATGGCGGTTGGTCTGCTCACCCTGCTGGAGAAGGCCCAGGGCGCCAAGGACCTCGATGCTCCCACCCTCCGCTCCTATGCCCATGATCTGGGCGAGGCCATGGGTCTGATGAAGGATCGGCTCGATAAGGATCTCAGCCTCTACGCCGGCAATCTCGAGAAAATGTCCCAGGCCGTGGAACTGATGGAGGAAACCCTCGCCGCCGAGAGGCGCCGCCGGGAGCGGCAAGATGAGGCAGCGGTCAGCGTTGCAGCAGAAGTCTCCCCGTCAGCAGGCTGATCCCATCCCCCTTGCGGGCTGGATCGTCCGGGTCGCTGTTGATCCAGACCTGGGACGCACGGCGCGCCAGGGACGGCATCTCCTCCGGCAACAGGCCCAGCGCATCGAGGGCAGCCGGCCTAACCCTCAGGGCCAGCTCGGAGGCTTCGACACGCTGGCCCGGCACCATCGCCATGGGCAGGACAGAAGGGGGTGGGGGACCTAAAAACAGCAGGAGCTGGAGTTGGCCATCACGGCCCTGCAACCAGCGCCAACCCCCAACCGCCGTTCCGTCCGGTCGCTTCCATACTGTTGCTGCAGTCTCATCCGGAGTTGGCTGCGAAGGGAGCGAACGATCGGGTTTCGGCTTGGAGGCTGCAGCCCCGGGGAGGGGGAGCGGGGCATCGACGGCGGTAACAAAACCCTGGGCTAGCAGGCTGGACCTCACCCGCTCCAGCAGGGTGCTCCAGGCGCTGCGAGCACCATCCACGCGCACCAGCAGGTCGAGGGAAGCCTGGAAGGGGCCATCGGGAAGGGGATGGAGCCTCAGCCGGAACGGTGCCTGCCTGGCGAGGGCCAACCTCGGCCCCTCGAGGCCATAGCGACTCGCCAGCGGATCCCGGATGATCTGGCGGGCCAGCAGGCCCTGCAGCAGCTGGTCGAGGGAGGATCCCTCAAGCTCAAGCAGCAGATCCTCCGGCAGGGGCGGCTGTTCAGGCAGGGCGGAAACCTCCATGAGGGCTGGAGCGCTGACGATCCCGGCACCCGCTCCCTCGGGAGGGCTGCCGGCCACCTCGCGCGGCAGACGTCTGATCGATGGGAAGCCACTGGATTCGGCCGCCGCATCCCCCTGCCAGCGAAGGCCCCGGGGCTCCAGGGCAAAACTCAGGCACCCCACCTGGTAGCGCTCCAGAAGGGGAGCTACCGGGCCGAGCAGGCTGCCGAGGGCGTCGGCCTGCCAGAACACCGCCTGACCGGCCAGGAGTCGTTGGCGGCAGCGCAAGGTGAGTCCGCGGCTGCGGCGCTGGAGGGGCCGCAGGGAGGTGAGCAACTGCTGCCGCGCCGTTGGGTTTTCCGCGAAGACCAGCAGATCGCCCACCCTCAGGGCATTCGGCGGAAGAGAGGCGCCGCCGCTCCGGGAGGCATTCGCCGGGAAGGCAAGGAAAGGAGCCGACTCCGAATGGGTGGCCCAGAACTGCCACCACACCTTGTGCTGGGCGCGCCATCGATCACGGGCGATTTCAGGACCGAGCCTTTCGATCCAGAGGGCGGGGATGGGCCGATCGGGGGTGGCGGGAAAGCTCTGCAGCAGGCTGGCCGCTCCCATGAGCTGCTCCACGCCCTCGGCCCGGGGTCGGCTCCAACGGGTTAGCAGCAGGGCGGGCAACCCGAGCAGCACCACCAGGGTGGCGAGGGTGATGGGCAAAGGAAAGGGCCGCCGCGAAAGACCAGGACCGGAGGGCCCCTTCAGCGGTAAGCGCAGGTGCGGCCATCGGAGTGGAACCTGCAGGCGCTGGATTGCGGGAAGGCTCAGATTCGGCGGACTGGGAAGACGCAGGGCGGCCAGGGCGTTGGAAATCGGCACGGTTGCGGGCTGCTCAGGAGCGCGCTGCGGGACGAGTCCGGCGGCGACGGTCCCGCCACTCGACCGTCGAGAGGTAGATCACTCCCCCACTCACAAACACCAACAGGGCCGTGGCCATCACGGCGAGCACGGTGCCCAGGGTGAGGGGTGGGAGCACTGGGGCGCCAGCCGAAGCGGTGGCGGTATCAGCGAGAAGGGAAGCCACCATGGCCTAGTGCCCAGCCGGTCAGGGGATTGTCAAAGACCAACGCTGTTGTCGCCGTTGCGGCCCCACACCACCATGGCGATCGAGAAGCTGAAGATGGCGGCGAGAGAGGCCCAACCCAGGGTGATCAGCATCGGTTCAGATGAGTGCGAATGTTCGCATGTTACCTAGGCTGGTGGGGTCATTGTTCTCTGGAGCCATGCGCGCTGGGTCCGGTTCCTCCCCATCACCGGGAGCCGCATCACCCTCGGCCGTTCAGGAGCGCAGCCAGGTGAGGCTCCCCTATCCCCATTGCCGGGTGATCGTGCTCGACGACGAGGTGAACACCTTTCAACACGTGGTGGAATGCCTGGTGCGTCATATCCCCGGCATGCTTCCCGACCGGGCCTGGCAACTGGCCCGCAGGATTGATGGGGAAGGTTCCGCGGTGGTTTGGTCGGGGCCGCAGGAGCAGGCAGAGCTCTACCACCAGCTCCTGCTGGGCGAAGGCCTCACCATGGCACCATTGGAGCCGGTCTGAAGTGGCTGCATGGGCCGCCTGGTGATCACCCACAGCACCTATCTCGAAGGGCTGATCCCGTTGCTCAAGCGGCTGGCCGAGGAGGTGGGGATCGAAACGGTGACCCCTGCGGTGATCTGCCGGGTGAAGGGGCGGTGCGTGGGATTGCGCCTGAGGATCTCCACCCCGATCATCGGTGGGTTCAAGCTGCTGGCCCGCAGGGGAACGTCGGCCCAGGAGGTCTTCGTGGTCACCGGCTGGGAGCGCCAAAAGCTCCAGGACCATCTGGATCGCCTGGTGAACTGACCAGGGTGGTGGGTGTCGCCCGCTCGTAGACCGCCGGCTCGCTGAAACGGGCCCAGGGCCCCCCATCCCGGAACCAGGAGCCCGCCGTGATCACCGTGAGGTCGTCGGGATGGAGCTGCCACTGGCTGGCCAGATAGGCCCCATAGAGCTGGCGCTCCAGCTGGGGACCCTGCCAATGCACCACAGCGAAGCTGATGGCCCGGATTCGCACCGCGCCGCCGGCACTCTCCTGGATCTCCTCCTCCAGCAGGAAGGTGCGAAATGGGGTGGCCGGATCAGCCTCCAGGCTGTATTTGCGCAGATAGAGCTGGCGGGCCCGCGGAAATAAGGGGCCGGGGGCCCGGCTGAGCAGCCGTTCAAAGGCCTGCAGAAAGGGGGTGGGCACAGCAGCGGCTCAGCGCTCTTCCAGCATGGCTTCTAACTCTCCCAGCATGGCTTCTCAAAGGGGTGGACCACCGTGCCGTCTTGCCCCGGTTTTCGACCTGGATGAACCAGAAGAGGGGTCAGAGGCGGGGCGTCGTTTCCGGCTGCGAGGCCGGCTTACGTTGCCGTCGCTGAAGACCCCCCATGTCGAAGAGGGAGTCAGATCAGAAAACAGTGAAAGGCAGTCACCAACACGGCAGTCCGAGCTCACTCTAAGGGGTTTTTCGCGGGCTCAATCGCCTCCGGTAGCGGCCAGATCCGGCGGACCTCCGCCAGCAGGAGATCCCGCTCGCCCTGGTGATCGGCGGAACGGCTTCCCTCCAGCACCAGGGTGAGATGGCCGAGCTTGCGACCCGGCGCCGCCTGGGCCTTGCCATACCAATGGAGATGGGCACCGGGCAGGGCAGCCAGGGCCGCCAGGCGCTCGTGCTGCTCCTGCTCCGAGAGCTCCTGCTCCAGACCGAGGAGGTTCACCATCAGGGCACCGGGCACCCGACAATCGGTGCTGCCCATCGGTAGGCCCGCCACAATCCGAACCTGCTGGGCGAACTGGCTGCAGCGGCAGGCTTCAATCGTGACGTGACCGGAATTGTGGGTGCGGGGGGCGATTTCATTCACCTGCAGACCGGCTGGTCCATAAAAGAACTCAATCGCCAGCACGCCCACGTAGTCGAGACCCGTGAGCAGGGAAGCCGCCACATTGCGAGCGAAGGCCTGCACGGCATGGTTCACCGGGGCCGGCAGGACAACCCAGTCGCAGATCTGCTGATGCTGGTGGGTCTGCACCAGGGGCCAGCAGGCCACGTTGCCCTGCCGATCACGGCAGGCCACCAGGGCGAGCTCCTGCTCAAAGGGCACCATCTCCTCCAGGATCCAGTCGGAGGGAAACACATGGTCGAGCAGGGCCTCGAGGGCCTGTTGATCGGCCACGTGCACGGTGCCCTTGCCGTCGTAGCCGCCGCGGCTGGCCTTGGCCATCAGGGGAAAGCTGAATCCGGGCGGCAGGGTGGGACGCTGCTCCTGTTCGGGCGGGCGATACGGACTCGCGCCACGCCAGAGCGGGGAGCCAGGCGCCTCCTGACTCTGGAGAAGTCCCACCGGGCTGGGCTCTGGAGGGGCAAACACCTGCTCGAGACCAAACCAACGCGGACAGGGCAGGTGGAACTGATCGAGCAACTGGCGCTGGCCCCGCTTGGAGATCAGCGGTGCCAGGGCATCCAGACCAGGAATGAAGCTCACCCCCTCCTCAGCCAGGGGATACAGGCGCTCCAGCGGCATCCACTCATTCTCGAAACTGATTGCCCCGCAGCGATCGGCCAGCAGGCGGGTGGCCCGGTCGTCGTCGAGGGCGCCCTGCACCACCGTGGCTGCCCTTGGAACCGCCGGATCCCCGGCCCCCGGCGTCTGAATGTGAACGCTGATGCCGAGCTCGGCTGCCGCCTCCGCGAGCATCAGGGCAAGCTGGCCGCCGCCCACGAGGCCGATCGAGGAGAGGGGCTGAAAAGGCACGGGCAACGGCCGCCGGAACCCCCAGATTGGCATTGGAGCCGAAAGTGATGCTGGCTGCGGCTGTTTCCGGGCCCGCCGGGGGGCCCCAGGCAGTCAACTGGTGCCGCCGACCAGGGCGGCTGGCTCTCAGGCCAGGGGCTGATCGGCGGCGAAGAGGAAGCGAATCAAGCTGAGCAGCAGCACGATCAGAAACAGAGCCAGGCCCACGGTGCAGGCGTAGCTGATCTCCAGCTCGGAAAAGGCCTGGTCGTAGACGTAGTACACCAGGGTGCGGGTGGAATCGGCGGGGCCGCCCTGGGTCATCAGGAACACCTCCTCGAACACCTTGGTGGCGCCGATCGCCGAGATCACCGCCACCAGCGTGATGTAGGGGCGCAGCAGGGGCAGGGTGATGTCGAGGTGGCGGCGCAGGCCGGTGCTGCCATCGAGCGCCGCTGCTTCATAGAGCTCCGGGGAGATGCCCTGCAGGCCCCCCAGGAAGATCACCATGTAGTAGCCGAGCCCTTTCCAGAGGGTCACGAGCATCACCGCGGGCAGGGCCAGCACCGGGTTGGTGAGAAACCCGATCGGTCGGAAGCCCGTGGCGGCGAACAGGGCGGCCAGCCAGCCATTGATCAGCCCGTTCTCGGCGTAGAGCCAGCGAAAGGCGATCGCAGCCACCACCAGCGACACCAGCACGGGGGTATAAAAGGCGGCCCGGAACCAGGCGATCGCCGGCAGCTGGCGGTTCACCAGCACGGCCAGGGCCAGCGATCCCAGCAGGATCGGGGGCACCACACCGATGAGATAGAGAAAGGTGGTGCCGCTCACCTTGAGCAGCATCGGATCGGCCAGCAGGCGGCGGAAATTGGCCAGCCCGATGAACTGCAGGGGCTCGCCCACATCCAGACCCGTGCGGCTGAAGCTGATCACCAGGGCCATGGCC
>JAPLIE010000138.1:0-6934 GCA_026389265.1 Cyanobacteriota bacterium
GATCGCGGTGTCGTTGATCGGCACCTTCGCGGTGATGGCCCTGCTGGGCTTTTCGCTCGACAACCTCTCCCTGATGGCCCTCACCCTGAGCGTGGGCTTCGTGGTGGACGACGCCGTGGTGATGGTGGAAACGATCGCCCGGCTGCAGGAGGAGGGCCTCGATCGGCGTACGGCGGCCCTCAGGGGAGCCGAGGAGATCGGTCCAACGATCGTGTCGATGACCATCTCGCTGATGGCCGTCTTCCTGCCGATCCTGCTGATGGGGGGCCTGCTGGGGCGGCTGTTCCGGGAGTTCGCCATCACCCTGAGCGTGGCGATCGCCTTCTCCGGCCTGGTGGGCCTCACGCTCACGCCGATGCTCAGCGCCCGCTTTCAGCAGGCCCCCGGCGGCAGCGGTGCCCCGGCGGAGAGGAAGGCGTCCCGGCCGCCTGAAGCTGGCCTTGGGGGCTTCCAGGGGCTCGGGAGGCTGCTGCGCCGAGGCCAACGCGGAATCGAGCGGCTGATCACGGCCTTCAACCAGCAGTTCGAGCGGCTGTCCCGCTCCTACGCCCGCTCCCTCGATGAAGCCCTGCGGCACCCCAGGCCCACCCAGACCCTCTCGCTGCTGATGGTGGGATTGAGCCTGGTGTTCTTTCTGCTGATTCCCAAGGGCTTCATCCCCGATGTCGACACCGGCCAGATCACGGTGTCGACCCAGGCGGCCGAGGGGGTGAGCTTCACCACGATGGCCAAGCTGCATGAAGGGCTGAGCCGCAAGGTGCTCGCCCATCCGGCAGTGGAGGGGGTGAACAGCACGATCGGCCAGGGCGGGCCGAACGCCTCGGCCAGCAGTGGGCGGCTGTTCGTGAAGCTCAAGCCCCGCGCTCAGAGGCGGCAGTCGGCGCAGGAGGTGGTGAAAGACCTGCGGCGCAGCGTGAACGCGGTGCCAGGGCTGCGGGGCTTCGCGCGGCTGCCGGCGGCCGTGAACATCGGCGGCACCAGCAGCCGGGCCCGATATCAGTTCTCGCTGCAGACCCCCGAGCTCGCTGACCTGGTGCGGCTGAGCAGCAGCCTGCAGCGCAGCCTGCGGGAGATCCCGGGCCTGACGGAGCTCAACAACGACCTGCTGGCCGCCAATCCCCAGCTGGATCTGCGCATCGACCGGGAGCGGGCCGCGGCGCTGGGGGTGTCGGTGGCGGATGTGCAGGCGGCCCTGGCGGCCAGCTACGGCGAGGGGCAGATCTCCCAGATCCTGCGCGGCGATGGCCAATACCCGGTGCTGGGCGGCGTGGTGGCGGCGGACCAGGGCAGCAGCAGCGACCTCGACAAGCTGGCAATCCGCAGCCGCAGCGGCGCCCTGGTGCCCCTCTCCAGCCTCACCCAGGTGGCTGAATCGGCCGGCCTGGTGGCGGTGAACCACACCGACCAGCTGCCCTCGGTGAACTTCTCCTTCAACCTGGCGCCGGGTCAGTCGCTTGATCGGGTGAGCCAGGAGATCCGCAGGCGGGCCGAGCCGCTGCTGCCGCCCGGCAGCAGCCTCGATTTCCAGGGCGATGCGCGGGTCTTCGCCCAGTCGCTCGGGGGGATGGGCTGGCTGCTGCTGGTGTCGGTGCTTGTGATCTACGCGGTGCTGGGGATCCTCTACGAGGACCCGATCCATCCGCTCACGGTGCTCACCAGCCTGCCGCCGGCGGCGGTGGGGGGACTGGCGATGCTGATCCTCTTCAACGCCGAACTCAACATCTACGGCTTCATCGGCCTGATCCTGCTGATCGGCCTGGTGAAGAAGAACGGGATCATGATGGTGGATGTGGCCAACCAGCTGCGCCAAGGCGGCGCCGACGCCACCAGCGCCATCCGCCAGGCCTGCACGTTGCGGTTCCGGCCGATCATGATGACCACCGCCGGCGCCATCCTCGGCACGGTGCCGCTGGCCCTGGGCTTTGGTGCCGGCGGGGATGTGCGCCAGTCGCTGGGGCTGGTGGTGCTGGGCGGCCTGCTGGTGTCCCAGCTGGTGACCCTCTACGCCACGCCGGTATTCTTCGTGGCGGCGGAGCGCCTGGCCGAGCGCCTGGGGCTGCGGCGGAATCTGGAGCCGGCGGCCGCGCTGGCCCCGGAGCTCACCACCGAGCCGGCAAGCCAGCTGAGCACCCATCCGAACCCGGACAGAGTGAGGAAGCATTGAGGGTGGCCGTCGCTGTTGCCTACCGGCGCCAGCTGGCGGCGATCCTGCTGGCCGGCCTGGCCTTCCGCAGCCTGGCGGCCCTGATCCTGCCCCCCGGCTACGACGAGAGCTACTACCTCTTCTATGGCCAGCATCCGGCCCTGAGTTATTTCGACCATCCCCTCGCCACGGGGCTGTGGTCGTGGCTGGGCAATCAGCTGGGGGGTTCGATCGTGGCCCTGAGGGTGCCGGCGCTGTTGAGCTACACCCTGGCCTGTGGACTGCTGGCGGAGGCCTGCCGGCCGCTGTTCGGCCCGCGGGCGGCGTTGCTCACGGCCGGGATGGCCAACCTCTCGCCGCTGCTGCTGGTGTGCGGCGGCCTGCTGCTGCTGCCCGATGCACCCCTGCTGCTGGTGGCGGCGCTGCTCGCCTGGTGGCTGGCCCGCCATCCCCTCAGCCGCCCGATGGGGGTGGCCGGAGCCCTGGGGCTGGGGGTGATCCTCGGCGCCCTCACCCTCTGCAAATACCAGAGCTTTCTGGTGCTGGTGTCGCTGCTGGCGATCCGGCTGGCCCAGTCGCTGCGCAGCCGGCGCTGGCGGCCCGGCGAAACCCTGCTGGTGCTGCTGGCCTGGTTGGTGGTGTCGGCGCCGCTGTGGCTCTGGAATGCCCGCCATGGCTGGGTGTCGTTCGCCTTCCACTCCGCCCGCACCAGCCATCAGGTGATGTTCCATCCGGCCGGACCGCCCCTGCTGCTGATCAGCCAGCTGCTGCTGCTCTTCCCGCCGATCGCCCTGGCCCTGCTGCGGGGGTTGGCGGATGGCGGCGGCCATGATGTTGGTCCCAATGCGGCCGCCCGGGCCGAGTTCCGCCAGACCCTGCGCTGGATCGTGCTGCCCCAGCTGGCCTTCTTCCTGCTGCTGGCCGGCCGCATGCAGGTGCTCCAGAGCTGGCTCGTGCTCGCCTGGTGGCTAGCGCTGCCGCTGGCGGCAGCCCGGCTGGCGCCGCTCTGGCGCGCGGGCAACCGGGGCCTGCGCCGCACGGCCTGGGTCACCGCCGCGGTGGTGCCGGCGCTCTGCCTGCTGGTGGTGGGCCACATCCGCTGGGGGCTGGCCTCGGCCCTGATCCCCCCCGGCCTCGACACCTCTAATCAGCTGGTGGATTCAGCCGAACTGCGCCTGGCCCTGCGCCGCGATCCGGTGATCTGGAAGGCCCTCACCGAGGCGGAGGTGATCGCCAGCAACCGCTATGAGCTGCCGGGTTTTCTCGCCCTGGCCCTGCGGGGCCACAGCCGGGCCCACTACACCGCCTATGGCAAGGATCCGCGCGGTTTCCGCTTCTGGGCCAACGCCATCGATCCGAACGCCAAAAGGGGGGTGATGTACGGCTTCGTGGGGGGGGATGAGCCGATCGCCACGATGCGCACTCCCGATCACTTCCAGGACCTGCAGCCGCTGGGGCGGGTGCAGTTGCAGCGGGGCGGACGGCAGGCCGTGGCGCTCGAGTTCTACAGCTACACCCCGGCCGGAGAGCAAGCCGGAGTGCCCACCGCCGTGGAGCCGGTGCCTGGCTCCAGGCGCTGACGGGGCCCGCGATGAGCAGTCCCGCAGGCAGCGGCCTTGGGCCGACGGGATGGATCTGGGATCCAGACGATTCAGGATGACCGCGGGACATTCACCCCCCATCGTCAAGAAGGCGCCGACTGGATTTGGGTGCGGCCGGTTCCTGAAGAGCGGCTAATCCCTCCAGCATCCGATCAGCAGACGCCGCTGGAGCTTGGTGCGGCCAGGGATGGCCTGTTGGGGGGTGCTCACCACCACCCTCCTGCCGCAGTTGGGCCGTGATCTCGATCAGGATTGATTTCCCTCCCCCATCGCCCGTGAGCTGGACCACCGCCTCGATCCCCGACCTCAGCGGCCGCCTAGCCCTGGTGACCGGGGCCAGCAGCGGCCTGGGCCTGGAAACCTGCCGAGCCCTGGCCGCCCATGGCGCCACCGTGGTGATGGCCTGCCGCTCCCGTCAGCGCGGTGAGGCCGCCCGCCAGGCGCTGCTCACGGCGCCGGGTGGGGGATCGACAGACCCAGGCTCCGGCGGGCCAGCCTGGGGGGCCCTCGATCTGCTCGACCTCGACTTGGCGGATCTGGCCAGCGTGCGCAGCGCCGCCGCCGAGGTGGCCGAGCGCTACGGGCGCCTCGATCTGCTGATCAACAATGCCGGCGTGATGGCACCGCCCCGCACCCTCAGCCGCGACGGCTTGGAGCTGCAGTTCGCCACCAACCACCTGAGCCACTTCGTGCTCACCCTGCTGCTGCTGCCGCTGCTGCGCCAGAGCCCGGCAGCGCGGGTGGTGCATGTCACCTCGGGCGCCCAGTACTTCGGCCGCATCGCCTTCGACGACCTGCAGGGTGAGCGCCGCTACGACCGCTGGCAGGCATACAGCCAGAGCAAGCTCGCCAATGTGATGACGGCGGTGGAACTGCAGCAGCGCCTGCAGGCCGAAGGCAGTGGGGTGCTGTCGCTGGCGGCCCACCCCGGCCTGGCCCGCACCAACCTCCAGCCCACCTCGGTGGCCATGAATGGCTCCCCCATCGAAGCCTTCGCCTACCGACTGATGGGTCCGCTGTTCCAGAGTGCCGCCATGGGGGCCCTGCCCCAGCTCTATGCCGCCACCGCGCCGGATGCCACCCCCGCCGGCCACTACGGCCCCGATCAGCTGGGCGGGATGAAGGGGTATCCGAAGCCCGTGCGAATGGCGCCCGCGGCCCAAGATGCGGATCAGCGGGAGCGTTTGTGGCAGGTGAGTGAGGAGCTGGGGCAGGCGGTGCTCGGCGACGCCGCCCTCACCCTGGAACGAGCGTAAAAGGCCAGCCAAGGCCCGCCGACGCTCAGCCCAGGCGGGTGCCATGAACAGCAGCGAATGCACACGAGCGACAGGCGCTACCCGCCCGAACAGATGGTTCTCGGACCCGGGAATATCTAGCTCTAAGGATCAACAACTCAGGCCACGTAATTCCATTAAAGCCTACCATCTTCATCTCATTTCGGTAGCGACTTCGGCGCTCTCTGCGCGCTTCTCATGGCAAAGAAGATCAACTACGCTAGACTCTGTTATTGCGTCTCTAGCCACCCCATGTACTTCTTTGTAACATCATGGACACATCTTATGCGGATCCGCCTAAGGTGCAACTGCGTTGGAACTTGAGCAGTGAGATCCATTGTGGCTCAGTTCTTATGTTGCCTGGCAGCCGGGCAAGTGCTGCGTCTTAGGCGAAAAGCCGCGGGCTTAGGTGCGACTTAGATTGCCGAGGTTTTGAGTATAGCGCTGCGGGTGATATTCTCAACTGCTATTCTTTTGGCTGGCCGATCCGGCTGAAACGATTAAGCTAAAAATGATTTAGCTGAAACAAATCAGTTTTGGCAGGCCAGCCGGCAACATCGCTCACCTTCCCCCTCAGATCTCCTCCGGCCCATCCGGTTCGCCCAGCTGGGTAAGGGCCAGCTGGCGCATGGTTTCGCCCCAGGCCCCGCAGCAGGCCGCGCCGGCCACCACCAGCACGGCCCCCAGCAGGGGGATCGGCTTGATCGGCTGGCCCGGCGTGTGGGCCGCCCGGTGCACCAGCAGCATCAGCACGGTGCCCGCCACGGCGGCCAGGCTGGCGGCGAACAGGATCCGGCGGCGATCCACCCGCAGCTGGCGGCGTGGTGTGTATCCGGGGGGGGGAGGAAGGGGCATCGGGGCCTTGGCGTTTCAGGGATGGGGGTCGCTGATCGCGGAGGGATCGCTCGGATCAGCGGAGGGATCAGCAGCCGGATTCATTCGCTGGTGGCATCAGCAGGCAGCACCTCCTTTTCGCCACTGACGGGGAACCAGGAGGCCTCGAGCTGTTTCATCAGCACATAAAAAGACGGCACCACAAACAGGCTGAGCACTGTGGCCACCAGCAGGCCCCCGAAGATCACCGCCCCCAGGGAGCGCTGGCTCAGGGCCCCGGCACCGGTGGCCACCATCAGCGGGAAGAAGCCGGCCAGGGCCGCCATGGCGGTCATCAGGATCGGCCGCAGGCGGGAGCTGGCGGCGCCGATCGCCGCCTCGCTAGCGGTCATGCCGCGCTCCATCCGCTGGTTGGCCAAATCCACGATCAGGATGCCGTTCTTGGCCGCCAGCCCGATCAGGGTCACCAAGCCCACCTGGGCATACACATTATTCACCTGGTCCAGCATCACTAGGAAGCTCAGGGCCCCGAGCATCGCCAGGGGCACCGTCATCAGAATGATCAGCGGATCGATATAGCTGCCGTACTGGGCCGAGAGCACCAGATACACCACCACCAGGCCCAGGGCAAACACCAGGGCCGCCAGCGAACCCGCCGCCACCTCCGAGCGGCTCAGGGCCGACCAGTCCATGCCGATGTTGGTGAAGTTGAGCCGCTGGAAGCTGGCGGTGAGCGCATCGATCGCCTGGCCGGTGCTCTTACCGATTGCCTCAAAACCCTGGATCAGCACCGTGCGGTTGAGATCGAAGTGGCTGATGATCGGCGGCGCGCTGTCGAGCCGCACCGTCACCAGGTTCAGCAAAGGGATCTGGGCCCCACCAGCGGCGGGCACGTAGAGGTTCTCCAGGCTCTGGATCGTTTCGCGCTTGCTGCCTTCGGCCTGCACGTACACCTGTCGGTACTGGCCGTTCTCGTAGGTCTGGTTCACAAACGCCCCACCATTCACGGCGCCAAGGACTTTCATCGCCGTGGCGAAGTCCACCTGCAGCGAGGCCATGCGATCGCGATCGGGCTCGATCCG
>JAPLIE010000138.1:6957-9407 GCA_026389265.1 Cyanobacteriota bacterium
TGTCGATCAGCTGGCTGGCCATCGCCAGCAGGTTGTTGGGGCTGTAGCCGCCGTTGCTGAGGTCGTTGAACTGGAACGCCAGGCCGCCCTGAGCGCTGAAACCGGGCACCGCCGCCGGCTGCTGGGCCATCACCTTGGCCCCCTCGATGCTCTGGAACTGGTGGTTGAGCCGTTGCACCACCGCCCGCGCCGACTGATCGGCACCCGTGCGCTCCTTGATCGGCTTGAGGCCGAAGAAGAACAGACCCTGGTTAAGGGCACCGCCGTTGAAGCCAGCCCCACCAATCAGCTCCCCGCTCACGATCTCCGGCTCCTTGGCCAGGATCTGGCGGGCCTGATCGGCGACCTTCATCGTCTGCTCGAGCGACGCCTGCGGCGGCAACTGAATGATGCCCAGGCCGTAACCCTGATCTTCCGTGGGCACGAAACCGGAAGGGATCACCAGGAAAGCCAGGGCGGTGAGCACTACCCCGCCCAGCACGGCGCTCACCAGCTGGCGGCGCCGACGGATCGCCTGCTCCAGCAGGCGGCCATAGGCCGCAGCCATGCGCTCAAACTGCCTGTTGAACGCGGTAAAGATCGACTGCAGATTGCGGCCTACCAGAGCGCCGAGTGCCCCGAACAGCAGCAGCCACAGCACGCCTCCAAACAGGTAGCCATACCCCGCCCCAAAGGCTCCACCGATGAACATCCAGGTGCGGCCCGTAGGGTTGGTCTTGCCGCCCCCCAGCAGCAGGGCCGATTGCAGCGGCTTGCCGCTGATCGCATTGAAGGTGCTCACCAGGATCGAGAACACGATCGTGAGCGCGAACTGGCGGTAGATAACGCCCGTGGCTCCTGGGAAGAACGTGACGGGGATGAACACCGCCAGCAGCACCAGCGCGGTGGCCAGGATCGCGCCCGTCAGCTCCCTCATCGCATTGGAGGCCGCCGCAAACGGTTTGTCGCCGGCTTCGATCCGGGCCGACACGGCCTCCACCACCACGATCGCGTCATCCACCACCAGGCCGGTGGCCAGGATCACCCCCAGCAGGGTGAGTTCGTTGATCGAGAAGCCAAACGCCTTCACGAAAACCATCGCCCCGAGCAAGGCGATCGGCAGCGCCAGGGCCGGCACCATCGTGGCCTTCCAGTCCTGCAAGAACAGGAAGATGATCAGCAGCACCAGCACCACCGCATCGCGCAGCGCATCGAGCGCGCCGAAGATCGAGGCGTTGATGAAGTCCGTCTGATCGAACACCTTCTCCAGCTTCACCCCCGGCGGCAGGGTGCTGCGAAATTGGGTGAGCACCTTGTCCACCGCTTCAGCGGTGGTGATCGCATTGCTGCCCGGCAGCTGGATCACGCCGAAGCCCACGCAGGGATAGCCAGAGATGCCGTTGATCGCCGCCTGGTTGAAGTTCTGAAAGGCGTATTCGGCCCGGCCCACATCACGTAGGCGGATCAGGCTGCCGTCGGGCCCGCTGTCGCTCATCAGACCCGAGGCGCCACGGGTGAGCACGAGGTTTTCGAACTCCTCCACGGTGCGCAGGTTGCCCTGCACCAGCACCGGCAGGTTGGTGGGATTGTCGGCTGAAGCCGGCGGACCACCGATGCTGCCACCCACCACGATCTGGTTCTGGGAGCGCAGGGCGTTCTCCACATCCAGAATCGTGAGGTTGAAACGGCTGAGCTTGGCCGGATCCACCCAGAGCTTGTAGGCCGGATCGCTGGCGCCGAACACGGTCACCTGGCCGACGCCCTCGGCGCGGCTGAGGGAATAGGCAAGATTCAGCTGATAGAGGCCATTGAGGTATTGGCGGCTGAACTGTCCTTCCGTAGAGGTGATGTTGTAAACGAGCAGATAGCTGGTGGCGGTCTGCTGCACCGTCACGCCCTGGTTGTTCACCTGCTCAGGCAGCTGGGCCGAGGCGGTCTGCACCCGGTTGAGCACATTCACCTGATCGATGTCGGCATCGGTGCCGGCCTTGAACACCACGTTGATCTGGCTGACGCCCTGGCTGGTGCTGTTGGAGCTGATGTAATCCATCCCCGGCGCGCCGTTGATCTGCTCCTCCAGCGGACCGGTCACGGCGCTCTCCACCGTGAGTGCATCGGCGCCCGGCAAGTTAGCCGTCACCTGAATCGTGGGCGGCGCGATGTTCGGCAGGTTCTCGATCGGCAGCAACGGCAGCGCGATCACCCCGGCCATCAGGATCAGGATGCTGCACACGGTGCTGAGCACCGGCCGGCGAATGAAAGTGTCGGAAAGGCTCATCGGAGCGGAATCACCGTGCCGCTGCGCAGCTGGGCTAGGTTGCCCACCACCACGGAATCGCTGGCGCTCAGGCCCTTGAGCACGGCAAAGCGGCCGCCCTGCAAGCTGCCGAGGGTCACCGGCGTCTGCACCGCTACCAGGGCACCCCCCGGTGGCGTGGGGGTAATCGGGGCGCCGATCAGGCGCTGGGCTT
>JAPLIE010000025.1 GCA_026389265.1 Cyanobacteriota bacterium
CCACGAGGTGGGAGGGCTGGGGCAGCCTTCCCTGCCGGGCCCCGGCCAGCAGCGCCAGGGTGGCCTCCAGGGCGATGGCGGTCTGCAGGACCACCGCGGCGGTGAGCACCCCCTGGGGCACCGGCCCCACCTCGATCACCAGGCCACAGGGCCAGGCCTCGGCGAGGTAGCCACTCTGGTGGGGGTCGCCCTCATGGAGATAGATGGGCAGCCCCAGCTTCTGCTGAACCGCCGCGGCCAGAGCCAGGTCGGCGGGGCGACGGCCGTACACCACCAGGCAATTACCCATGGCGGCTGTGGTGCTGTGCAGATCGATCACCACCAGGCACGGATCGGCAGCCTCCGGACCGTGGTCGGCCAGCAGCCTGCGGGCCCGCACCACCTCCCGCTCCTGCCGAGCCGGATCGGCTAGCAGGGCCTGCTGGAAACTGCGGTTGAGGTCGCGGTCGAGGTAGCGGCGCGACTGGCCCAGGGCATCAGGGTTGCCGATCAGGGGGCACAGGGCCAGGCCGTAGGAGTCCAGCCGCCCGGGCAATCGGGCCCAGGCATCAAGCAGCCAGGGGGCATTGCACTCATTGCCGTGGGTTCCGGCCACCACCAGCACCTTCCCTTTCGCACAGGCCTGGGGCGCCTCAGCAGCGGATCCGTTCAGGTCTGACTCCAGCGGCTTCGCCCCCGATGCGACTGCCATCGCCTACCGCACCTTCCATCCAGCCCCCAGCCTGACGCAGAGTCGGGCGACATGAATCCCAGCGATGCCCCCTCCCGCCGCCCTGGTGCGCACGGCCCGCTGCCTGTGGCGGGGCCAGTGGCTCACCCTGATGGGCGGTCTCGGTCCGGCCGATGCCGAAGGCCGCTACCGACGGCCCGCAGCGGCCTTCGCTGAGCGGCCCTCCCGGCCCGCCGATGCCGCAGCGACCTCCGGCCATGTGTTGATCGTGGGGCGCAGCTGCCCCTGGGCGCACCGTGCCTGGCTCACCTGGACCCTGCGGGGCCTGGCGGGCAGCATCGATCTGGTGGTGGTGGAGCCAGACCCGGCCGCCGGCCGCTGGCGCTTCGCCACCCCCTTTGATGGCTGCACCACCCTGGTGGAGCTCTACCGGGCCAGCGTCAGCGCTGCAGGCGCTCCGGCCACGGTGCCGGCGCTGTACTCCCGCAGCCAGGGCCGCATCCTGGTGAACGAGAGCGCGCGGTTGATTGAGCTGCTCAACGACTGGCCCGGAGCTGGGCCCGATCTGTGGCCCACTGCGCAGCGGGAGACGATCGCGCGCTGGCGGGAACGACTGCAGGGCAGCGTGAACGACGGGGTGTACCGCTGCGGCTTCGCGCGGAACCAGGCCGCCTACGACGAGGCCGAGGCGGAGCTGTTCAGCACCCTGGAGGCGCTGGAGGAGCAGTTGCAACGGGGCGTCGCCGCCGGGGAGGGCTGGTTGTGCGGCGCCGAACTCAGCCTGGCCGATGTGGTGCTGTTTCCCACCCTGATCCGCCTGGAGCTGGTGTACGCACCCCTGTTCGGCTGCAGCCGCCGGCCCCTCTGGCAGTTTCCAGCCCTGGCGGGATGGCG
>JAPLIE010000060.1 GCA_026389265.1 Cyanobacteriota bacterium
CCCTTCTGGCCGGGCCGTACGGCAGCCTTCAGCGCAGGGCCAGCACGGCTGCGCTCAGTCGAGGCCTCAGCGCAGGGCCAGCAGAATGGCCCCGATCCCCATTAGCGCCACGCCGATCCACTGGCGCGGGTCGAGGCTCTCCCCCAGCAGGGTCACCCCCAGCACGGCCACCAGCACCACGCTGATCTTGTCGATCGGCGCCACCCGCGACACCGGCCCCAGCTGCAGGGCCCGGAACCAGCACAGCCAGGACACGCCCGTGGCCAGCCCGGAGAACAGCAGGAAGATCAGGCTGCGCCGCGGCAGCTCGGGCCAGGGGCGCAGATCACCGCCCACCAGCACCACGCCCGCCAGCAACACCAGCACCACCACGGTGCGCAGGAAGGTGGCCAGGTTGCTGCTGATCCCCTCCACCCCCAGCTTGGCCAGCAGGGAGGTGATGGCGGCGAACAGGGCCGAGAGGCCGGCCCAGAGCTGCCAGCTGCCCAGCAGGGCGACACGTTCAAGCATGGGAGCCGGAGGCGGGGAATTCGATCCTCCCAGCCAATGGTTCATTGAAAGCAGCGGCAATGGCGCGGATTCGTCGGCCCTCACTCACCAGCCGATCAAATCAGTCGACCCCGCGGCCCAGCAGCAGGTCGCGGGCGATGTTCACCGCCTGCATCGTGTCGTGCCGGCCGCCGCGGTCGGGGTGGTGGTCGGCGGCGGCGAGTTTCCAAGCCCGGGTCACATCCGCCTCCCGCAGTCGGCCGGCCAAGGGCAGGCCCAGGCGCTGGCGGGCAATGATCGCTTCAAGATCAGGAGCCTTGCCGAGCGGCGAGCGATCGGCGGCACTGAGGCCACTGCCCCGTTTGCGGCGCCCGTGGGATCCGCTGCCCTCCTGCGGCCCGAAGGCACCGGGCTTGCGGCCCCGGCCGCCACGGCCTCCGGAAGCGGCCCGCCGGCCGGATCCGCCTCCAAAGCCCTTATCTGCGGCGACTTGCTGCTCCTCAGAGCCACTTCCCGCTTCGGAGGCAGTGTCCGGATCGGAGGCGATGCGGCGCAGCACCAAGGCGGCGATCGATCGGGTTGCGGCGGCCATCGATGGTCGTGCGCGGACTCCTAGCCTCCTCCATCGCCGGCGGCGGGCTGAAAACAAAGCGCTGTAGGCGTGCTCTCCCCGGGCCAGTCAAGGTCTGCATCCAAATGCAGGGGACACCATCCCGTCATCCGTGATCCGTAACGGGTTGTCGGGTGATCGGTGCCGAGTGGCGTGGCGGCGACACAGTCGCGGCCTCCATCACTGCCCGCTGCGGTTTGGGCGGGCGGCGGACGGACGCGACTGAAGCACCCGAGAGTGGACTCCAACTCGCACCACTGCCGTGAAGCCACCGGCATCCCCCCTACCTCCCCCGCTCGGCACCCCTGCGGGCTCCCGACACCACGCCGGCAGGAAGGGGGCCCGCGCCGTCCTGGGCCGGAGCCTGGCCCTGCTGATGACACTGCTGCTCAGCCTGGGTGCCCGCGCCCTACCCGCCGCCGCGGCTCCGGGAGCCTCCGCCACAGCCGCTCCCCCACCGCCGGCCGTGAGCACGGACTTCGAGGCGCGGGTGCTGGAGGTGCTGCAACGCCATCCCGAGGCGGTGTTCGAGGCCCTGCAGACCCAGCTGCGCCGGCTGGAAGAGAAGAAGAAGCAGGCCCGCGAAGGGGCCCTCGCCGAGCTGCAACGCAACCCGGCCGCCGCGATCGGCAGCTCACCCACCCTGGGCCAGGGCAAGGTGCGGCTGATCGAGTTCTCCGATTTCCAGTGCCCCTACTGCGCCGGCGCCAGCAGCACCCTGCGGACGTTTCTGGCCAAAAACAGCAGCAAACTCAGCCTCACCTACAAGTTCTATCCGCTCGAGCGGATCCACCCCGAAGCGCTCCCCTCGGCCCGGGCCGCCTGGGCCGCCCAACAGCAGGGCAAATTCTGGGAGTTCCACGATGCTCTCTTCGCTGCCCAGGAGCGCCTGGGTGAGCCCCTCTATCTGGAGATCGCCCGCAACCAGGGCCTAGATCTGAAGCGCTTCAACAGCGATCGGCAGGGCCCCGCCAGCCTGGAGGCGATCAACCGCGATCGGGAGCAGGCCGATCGGCTCGGCCTGGAGGGCACCCCCTTCTTCGTGGTGAAGGGGGAGGCCTTCTCCGGGGCAGTGGATGAGGCCTTTCTTCAGAAGCTGGTGGAGGGGCGATGAGGGTGACGTCGCAGGGTTTACATTCATGAAATCCTCGCTCTCTACGTGAGCGGGCTACCCCGCCAGCCTCTCAAGGCAGGAAAGCCATTGATTGAAGCGGGGGCATGCAGACCTAACAGCCTGCAAACCTGCCAATTCAATGGCATCAGGGCCATCCACAGCTTTGCGGTAGCCAGGGATCATTCGCCTGAGGCGGTGACTTGGCGAAGTCAGCGGTGCATCATTGATATCTTCAGGTGGAATGCCGGAGATTTCCGCCTGGAGGGTCAGTAAACCGGCACGCTGATCGTCGGCATCAAAAAGATCGACAAGGCAGTGCGATGCAGCAAGCACCAGAGCTTCAAACTCGTGGCTCTGAATGTACGGAATCAGGCGCCACACGCCGCAATCATCACTGGAGCCAGCGATGTCGCAAACCATTGCCCGCTCCAATCGTGCGCAACGCGAGCCGGGGTTGGCATCACCAGGCTGATAGCCACGATCCGGAAAGTCGTCCGGTAAGCCATACAGATCACAAAGGGTGCTGACCCGCAGATTCCGTCCTGGATCGCTTCTCAAGACATTGCGGAGATCTCGCCGCCAATCGGCAAAGGGATATCCGCCACGCACACCACTGCCACTAAAACCTCGATCGGAAGCCTTGGCTTTACCAACAACGGATGGCGCTGCAACGACCCCAAAACGTCCGAGATGAGGAGCGAGGATTCGTCTGACGAAGTTTGCCTCTGTCGGCCCCTCCACAACGATGATCAATCGGATCAATTCGGGCATGCTCAAGGCGTACCTCCGATGACCCCCTTGGCATAAAGGTCCCGCAGGCTGTAGTCCTCAAGCCAATGGCGCAGGTCCGGCTCCTTTAATCGTTTGAGCGACGTTGCTCCTTCTTCTCGCTCGACAACCACTACTTCATCAACCATGAAATGGTCGAGCAGTTCCGTGGATTGGGTGGAAAGAACGATCTGCGTATGCCGGCAGATCGAGCGACAGAGTTCAGCGATCAACGCAATGGCGGCAGGATGCAGGCCGAGTTCAGGCTCATCGATGCTGATCAGCCGAGGCAGGCGTTCGGCGGGTTGCGACAGCACCGTGATTAATGCCAGCGCCCGCAGCGTGCCATCGGAGAGTTGGTGGCAACCGAAACGTTGATCACGATCATCAATCCAATCGAGGCGAACACTGCCATTCACCGCCACCGGATCCAGCTCCTTGATGGCCGGCGCGATGTGGCGACAGTGGCGGTTGATGCGTTGCCAGGCCTTGCGGTCCGCGTCCTGGTCACTCTCCTTGAGACGCAGGAGATAGGCAGCGAGGTTGGACCCGTCAGAGCGGGGATAGCGATCGTCTTCCCGACGGGCGTGGGTGCGCAGCTTTGATTGGGCTGAGGTGTCGTGAAAGTGGTAAAAGGTCATCCGACCCAGCCAGCGATTCACGGCCGCTACGGTCTGGTCTTCAGGACTTGCTTCCAGAAGCTTGGATTCACGGTGGCCACCGCCAAGGGTGCTAATGACCCAGGAGCCATCGGGGTGCAGGCAGGCAGCATTTTCAGTCTGGAAATACAGGCTGTCATCAGAAGCGAAGGCCAACCGAGCGTCGTAGCGATAGCTGGATCCTTGATCGCTGATCAGAACCCCAATCTCAATCGCATCTGTTGTTTTGGGTCCGTAGTGCAACAGGGCGGCACCAAAACCATGATCTGCCACATAGCTCTGCAGCGAGCGTGTTCGCAGCAGCGGGATCAGCCGCAGGGCCTGCAGCAGATTCGACTTACCGGCACCATTTGGGCCGATCAGCAAGGTGAGGCGGCCGGGCTCTAGGACAACATCCTTCAGGGAGCAAAAGCCGGCAATATGGATCAGCTGAAAACCGTCGCCGCCAGCATCCTGCGCAGCCGGTGAATCCTCAGGCGACGGCTGCATGGCTCTCCTCTTGCGCTGTGGGCAGTCTGCCGCCCAACGCCTCCGCCAACACCGCCTCCAGCAACCGCCGGCGCTGCTGATCGGCCTGGCTGAGCTGCTGCTCCAGCTGGTCGCAGAGGGCCATCAGTTCATCCACCTTGGCGACGATGCGGTGTTGTTCGGCGAGGGGTGGGAGGGGGATGGGCAGAGGCTTGAGCTTCGCAGCCTTTATCCCCTTTGCTGTCATACCAGTGGCATGCGCATCAATCATAGTCTGCATAAGGTCACTCATCAGCGCAAACACAATGAATCTGGTGCATATAAATGCATAGGGCTGAAAACAGATGACTCGTTGCGCAAGAGCAAATGGTTGCTCAATATTGTTCAGGCATACATTTCCAAGCGGGGCCTCGGTTGTGAAAAAAATATCTCCCAAGCCAGGGTATCCACGGGTCATCCATGATTCATAAGTGCTCTGCGAGACAAATTCTCGCGGCTCACGGTCCAGTCGACCCATGCGTACATTCTTCGCAGTAATCAGGGGCACGCCTTCAACTGTTTTCGTTGGAGTATTACCTCGATAATCAATGAAAAGAAACAGATTTTGGAAAGACTGGCACTTCCA
Source organism: Cyanobacteriota bacterium (assembly GCA_026389265.1). Taxonomy (GTDB): domain Bacteria; phylum Cyanobacteriota; class Cyanobacteriia; order PCC-6307; family Cyanobiaceae; genus Cyanobium. The sequence continues at coordinate 4,734 of JAPLIE010000060.1, forward strand.
GCCCACAGGCAAGGTCATTGGCAACGCATCTGAAGAAGGGTCATCTTCAAGCTTGATGCGGGCATCTCCGGTTCTCTTCTTCTGTTTAACCTTTGCCTCTGCAAAGCAAGCCAGTAACTCCTCCGGCGGCTCATCCTCCGGATCCTGCTCCACCAGCTTCCCTCGCACCGCCAGGTTCAGGATCGTCTGGCGCAGCTGCTTGATCTGGGCCGGGGTGGTGGTGAGGTGGGGCAGCACCTGCAGAGCAAAGCTGGCGTCTTGGCGGAAGCTGGCGGGGTCTGCGGCGGGTTGGTTGAGGCGCTGCAGGGTGGCGGCCATCAGGCGCTCGCGGCCGTGCTGCCGCTCTTGCCGGGCAGCCTCCAGCTGGTCGCAGAGGGCCATCAGTTCGTCCACCCTGGCTACGATGCGGTGTTGTTCGGCGAGGGGTGGGAGGGGGACCTCAAGACCTTCCATCTTCTCCTTGGTCATGTGAACCATGGAGATGCCATGCCCAGCATCTTTGATCTCAGCTGTTTTATGCAGTAGGTAGAGATACAGGTAATCCCGCGACAAATCGGGCGGGCTGTGTAAAGGTAGTTTCCAGATGTGGTAGTGATAAATGACGCGCCCCTTTCCCCAGACGAAAGGTCCAAATGATGCCGACCAAGCAAAGATCAGATCACCGTTGTCGATGTACTTATCGTCATCCAGTTCAAGGTTTGAGTAGTACCACTTGTTCGAGGTGAACAAGTTTCCTACACGGAGGACAGGCGTTCCGGCATCAAGGAGTTCCGCCTGCTTGTAGGCCCTGCCGTTCAGGATTGACACAAGATCAGCAAGACTTGCGGTAACCCATCCGGAAGGAAGATCATATGCAAGAGGCTCAAGTACCTGATTTTCCGGCTTTCTCGTGGAAGCCCGTTGTTTTCTGCCGGCTTCAAGTTTGGCGAAGATGATTCGCTCAAGTTGATCTTCTGCCGGCTCATCCTCCGGATCCTGCTCCACCAGCTTCCCCCGCACCGCCAAATCCAGGATGAACCGCCGCAGCCTGGCAACCGCGTCCGGCGCTTCACTGATCCGCTCGAAATGCGCCAGCAAGCACTCGGCATTCATCTCAGCAGCGCCTCCGCCAGGATCGCTTTGAGCTGGTCGCGCAGCTCGGATGCTTTCAGCTCCGCCGCTTGCAGGCTGGCCAGCAGCTCCTCGGGGTCGCCGTGGTCGGCGGCGACGGTGTGGGGGTTCTTGAGGTCGAGGTTGTAGTTGCGCTCCTGGATCTGCGCGATCGGCACGCGCCAGGCCTGCTCGGTTTCTTCGCGGCCCTCGCGGCTGGGGCCGCCCCACCAGGCCACGCAATCGGCAAAATGCTCCTGCTTGATCGGGCGGGTCATCGAATAGGCCTTCTGGCCCTCGGGCACGCGGTGCTCGTAGTACCAGATCTCCTGGGTGGGGGTGCCCTTCTCGAAAAACAAAAGATTGGTGCCGATGCTGGCGTAGGGGCGGAACACCGAATTGGGCAGCCGCACGATCGTGTGCAGGTTGCATTCGGCCAGCAATCGCTCCTTCAGCCGTGTTTTGACGCCCTCGCCGAACAGGGTGCCATCAGGCAACACAATCGCGGCCCGGCCGCCGGGTTTGAGCAGGCGGATGAACAGGGCCAAAAACAAATCGGCCGTTTCGCGGGTGCGGAACTGGGCCGGGAAGTTGTCTTGAATGCCATCTTCCTCCTGGCCGCCGAAGGGTGGATTGGTCACGATCACGTTCACCTGATCGGCCGGCCCATAATCGCGATAGGGCCTGGCCAAGGTGTTGTCACGCCGCACGAAGCTGGGATCCTCGATGCCATGCAGCAGCATGTTGGTGATGCACAGCATGTAGGGAATGGGCTTCTTCTCGATCAGCCGCAGGGAAGCCTGCATCGCCTGTTCATCGGCGAGCGTCTTCACATAACGCTCGCGCATGTGGCGAATCGAGCAGGTGACGAAGCCGCCGGTGCCCCCCGAGGTGTCCAGCAGCAACTCGCCGGGCCGGGGATCGATGCGATCGACCATGAAGCTGGTCACGCCTCTCGGCGTGTAGTACTCGCCGGCATTGCCGGCACTCTGCAAATCGTTGAGCAGCTGCTCGTACACATCGCCAAAATGCTTGCGGTCGGCGAGGTTATTGAAATCAATGCCATTCACCTTGTTGATCACCTGCCGCAGCAGCTGACC
>JAPLIE010000061.1 GCA_026389265.1 Cyanobacteriota bacterium
CATGATCCTCAGGGAGGCGAAGGTGTCGTAGATGTCCCAGTCGCTGATGCCGTGCTTGCCGCCGCAGAGCAGGCGCACCTTCACACCCCGCTCCCGGGCGCTGATGATGCGATCGAGGATCACCGCATCCACGAACTTGGGATGCTGGATCCAGAGGGAGCGGCTGGCGGAGTCGATGATGCGGGCCATCTGGCCGCGGCTATGGGAACTGCTCCAGACCAGACCGACATTGAGATCGGGCTCGAAGAACACCCGGTTCCAATCCGCCTCGAAGCCGGTGATCACCTGGGCCACCACAGCGGCATTGGCTGAAACGATGCCGTAATCGCGGGTTTCGGTGAAATATTTCTCGGCGAGATTGAAGCTGGCGATCAGGGCGGCCTCCCGGTCGATCACCATCGATTTCTCATGGGTGACTGGGAAGGCTTCGTGGGTCCAGGCCACCGAGATGCCCGAACGCTCCAGCCGGGCGAAGCAGTCGTCGTTCCAGCGATCACCGCCGGAGGTGTGGGGATTCAGCATCACCCGCACCTGCACCCCCCGGCCCTGGGCCCGCACCAGAGCCTCGATCACCGGCTCGGACTGGAGCTTGAACTGTTTGAGAAGGAGCTGCTCCCTGGCGGAGTCGATCAGCTCGACCACCACGGCGACGCCGTCCTCGGGCATCACCAACAGCCTCTGGTGGGATTGAAGGGAGGTGACCATCGAGGCGGACTGGAGTGGACTCTTTTTAGGCCAGCCCACCCCCGGTAGCCATCCGGCTGCGGGGGCAGCGGCACCGCCCGGCCTGGCACGGGGGCCTGGGCTGCCCCCGGCCCTTCGCCGACGGACCTCGCGCTTGGGGTGACAGTGTCGAAATCGCGACTCCCCGAGCCGGGGGCCCTAACCTGAAATGTCAACGCATGACGCCGTGACACCAGCCTCCGCCCGCATCATCCTGATCTGCTCCGGCAAGGGAGGCGTCGGCAAAACGACCCTCACCGCCAACCTGGGCATTGCCCTGGCGCGGCTCGGCGAGCGCACGGTGGTGATCGATGCCGACTTCGGCCTGCGCAACCTCGACCTGTTGCTGGGTCTGGAAAACCGGATCGTCTACACGGCTCAGGAGGTGCTGGCGGGCAGCTGCCGGCTCGAGCAGGCGCTGGTGAAGCACAAGCTGGAGCCCAACCTCTCCCTGATGCCGGCCGGCAACCCGCGCATGCTCGAGTGGCTGACCCCGGACGACATGAAGACCGTGGCCAACCTGGTGGCGGAACGGTCCGACTACGTCTTGATCGACTGCCCGGCCGGGGTTGAGCAGGGCTTCAAGAATGCGGCCGCGGCCTGCCGGGAAGCGATCGTGATCACCACCCCGGAGATGTCGGCCGTGCGCGACGCTGACCGGGTGATCGGGCTGCTCAACAGCCAAGGCATTCAGCCTGTGCAACTGGTGCTGAACCGGGTGCGCCCGAAGATGGTGGCCAACCAGGAGATGCTGGCGGTCGACGATGTGACCGACATCCTCGCCTTGCCCCTGCTGGGGCTGGTGGTGGAGGACGAACAGGTGATCGTGTCCACGAACCGCGGCGAACCCCTCACCCTCAACGGCACCAGCTCACCGGCCGCCAGGGCCTATGTGAACGTGGCCAGGCGGCTGCGGGGCGAGGGGGTGCCCCTGATCGACCCCTCCAAGGAGCGGCGCGGCCTGCGGGCCCGCCTGATGGCCAAGTTGCGCAAATCCGGCAATTCCTGAGGCGATGACCCTGATCGATTTCATCCAGCGCCTTCTGGGCCGCGATAAGCCCAGCGGTGCCCTTGCCCGGGAGCGCCTGCAACTGGTGCTGGCCCACGACCGCAGCGACCTCAATCCGGAACTGCTCGAGCAGATGCGCCGCGAGATTCTCGAGGTGGTGCAGAAGTATGTGGAGATCGATCTGGAAAGCGGCGATGTGAGCCTGGAGACCGGCGATCGGGTCACGGCCCTGGTGGCCAACCTGCCGATCCGCCGCGCCAGGCCGCTGGCCATCCCCCGAACCGCCGGCGCCGACATGCCGGATGGGGTGGTTGGCCATGGGGAGATCGGGGCTTCGACGGATCAGCGAACCGACCCGGACGAGGTGGATGCCGAGAAGGCCGCGGTAGCGGATCCGCCGCTTCCGGGCTGAACGAACCTGGCCTCCGGGCCAAGTTCGATCGAGCCGCGAAGAACCCTGGCAGGGGGTGGGAACCCTGGCAGGAGCCGATGGCATCCCCGCCATGACCGCCCTCCACGAGATTGCCGAGGATCCTGGGATCAGTCCCGCCGAGCAACGGGTGCTGGCGGTGCTGAGGAGCGGCGCCAGCAACCGGGAGATTGCCGCGGCGCTTTACCTGAGTGTGCGCACGGTGGAAAGCCACATCTCCAGCCTTTTGACCAAGACCGGTTGCCGCAACCGCACCCAGCTGGTGTTGCGCGCCCCCTTCCAGCCGTAGGCTCAAGCGGGTCCCGGAGGGGGCCAACGCCGGCTTAGCTCAGTGGTAGAGCAGCGCTTTTGTAAAGCGAAGGTCATCGGTTCAAATCCGTTAGCCGGCTTTGAGGATGGGGATGGTTGGGGCACCCGAACGGAAGCGGCCAGCCTGCGGCGGCCGCCCCGATCAATCAGACCGTTTGGACCGGGAACAGAATCGGCCTTAGTCCCTGCCCAAGCCGGTCTGGCCCGGGCGGACACCAGCCCATGAGCCCCTTGACGCCGCTGCATCACCTCCCCCGCCCGGCCCAGAACCTGCCCTACCTGATCGCCCTGGCGGTGGCACCGCTGATCAATCTGGCGATCAGCATCAACAGTTTTCATCACTTTCAAAACCTTTCCGGGCAGGGGCTACCAATCAACCACTGGATCCTCGGGCTTTCGGAGTTTGTGCTGGGCGGCATTCTGATCCTGCTGACCATCAATCTGCTACGCACCCTATGGCTCGGCCATCACCAGATCCGCAAGACGCTGCTTGCCTTTGGCATCCTCTCCACCCTGGATCTGCTGCTTAATCTTGTGACGATCACGGCTGGGATCTTCTCCTTCAAACTCGGCTCCTTTTATCTGCTATTGATCGCCCTTGGGCTTTATTGCTCCCTCAACCTGATTTTTCTCTTCTGGTACTGGTTCATCGATTATCCGGGCCAGGTGCGGCATCTGCATCACCCGCAGCATCTTTGCCAGATCATTTTTCCGCGCGAGGCGGTGAGTGCGAATGCTGGTTGGCTGCCTGGGTACCTGGATTATCTCTACTTCACGGTGATGACCAGCAACACACTCGGTGCCCCCGAAAATCATTCACCCGTGGGCACCAAGGTGAAGCTGATCCAGTTGCTCCACTCCACCTTGATGCTGGTGCTGCTGGTGATCGTGATCTCGCGGGCGGTGAACACCCTGAGCTGAGCTGGGGGGGCGGGCCACCGGCTCCGTCGGGAGCGCCCACGGCTCAGATCTCCGGCAGGCGTGCCCCCTCCAGGCGGGCCGCATCGAGCCGGGCGGAATCGATCCGGGCATGGCGCAGATCACAGCCGCGCAGATCGGCCTGCCGCAGATCGGCGCCGCTGAAATCGGTGCCATAGAGGCTGGCCTCCTGCAGGCAGGCCTGGCGGAGGTTCGCGCCGTTGAACTGGGCGAAGCTGAGGTCGGCGCCTCGGAAGTCGGCGCGGCCGAGGTCGGTGAGCTGATCGAGACCGGAGCGGAAATCGGCCTCCACCAGCCGGGCCCGCTGCCAGAGGCTGGCGGCGGCCACAACCCCCCGCAGACAGGCGCGGTGCAGCAGCGCCTCGCTGAAGTCGGCTTCCTGCAGACGGGAGCCGGACAGGTCGGCCTCCTGCCAGAGGGAGCCCCGCGCCCGCACCATGGAGAGATCGGCGCCCCACAGGAGGGCCCGCTGGAAAGCGCAGCCGACCAAATCCGAGCCGGTGAAGCGGGCATGGCCGAACCGGGCCTCCAGAAAACAGCCATCCCGGAGGTTGCATCCCGCCAGGTCGAGGTGCACCCCATCGAGGTCGGCGAGGCTGAGGCCGCTGAACTCGCGCTGGCCGGCGGCCAAGGCGGCGCGCAGGTCGTCGAGGGAGCGGGGCAGGGGCTGCCGGGGGGCCTGCCCCCCCGGTTCGGCTGCACTGCCGGGAAATGGTTCAGCCATGGGCCCGGGCTGCGGTGGATCCCTGATGCTGGCTCAGAGGATGGCCGCCAGGGCATCGAACTGCTGGCGGCGGGTGGCCAACAGCAGTTTCTCCGCCTGGGCGATCAGCTTGAACACGGCCCTGTCGCTCACCTCGTAGAACACCAGCGAGCCTTCCGGGTGGCGCTGCACCACCCCGGCGATGGTGAGCAGCTTGAGGTGCTTCGACACCAGGGCCTGGCTGAGGCCAGTGGCCTCCACCACCGCGGTCACATTGCGGGGTCCGTCCCGCAGGGCCATGAGCACGGCGAGCCGGTTGGACTCGGAGAAGACCTTGAAGTACTCGGCCAGGGGTTCCATGGGGCGGGCGGAGACGGGGATGGAGATTGAGATTGAGATTGAGATTGAGATAGGGACTGGACTGGGCTTAGCCGGGCTGGGCTAGGCTGGGCTGCCTTACGGACTGGGCTGCTGGGCTTAGCCGGACCGGACCGGTCTGGACCGGACTGGGCTTAGCCGGACTGGGCTTAGCCGGACTGGACTGGACTGGGCTGGGCTGACCGACTGCCTGGACCGGAGTGGGCTGGACTGGACCGGACTCGAGACCTGCGGTTGGGCTGGGCTGGGATTTGGCGGCCTGGCGGCCACGGAGCCAGAAGAGGCCAGGGAAACACCCACTGTCCCGCAAACGTACCACAGATTCAAGCCATCGCATCATGATGGCCACATACTGAGCCAGTATCATGCTGTCGTTATTTCGTTAAGCGATGACCGCATCCCTGCTCCGTCCTCCAGCCCAGCTCAACTCCCCACCCCATTGCAACCCCTGGCCGCTGCTGTGGCCAGACCAACGGCTGCTGCTGGAACGGCAGCACGACCGACTTGAGCAGCAGCTCACCACCCTGCTCCAGTGGCACCATCCCGAGGGCACGGCCTGGAGCCCCGAGGAGGCCGCCGCCTGCGACCACGCCTCACAGCTCCTGCTGCGGAATCTGAAGCTGCACCTGAGGCTCGAGGAGCGCTGGCTGGACAAGTGGGGGTGCCTCCGCCACGGCCATCGCCTGGCCCACCGCCACGCCAGTGAGACCACCCTGGAGGGCTTGTTGCGCTGTGGCCGTGATCGGGACCGTCGCCTCGCCTGGCTGGAGGCCCTCAGGACCTGGTTCGTGGCCCACCGCGACGGCCCCGACGCCCGCGCCTACAGCCTCGCCCACGCCGCATCCCAACGAGCATCTTTTCTGCCAGAACCAGCGGGATCTCAAGGCCTATGTCGCCGCCCTGGAGCGCGGTGAGCTGCCGGTGGAGCGGGGCCTGGTGGTGCGCGATCCGGCGGTGCTGGAGCGCCGCAGCCAAATCCGCGCCGTGATGGGCGACTTCCAGGTGGAGCTGAACCTGGAGCGCTTCGCGCCGGAATGGCTGGCCCTGCAGGAGCTGGCCCTCGATGGCCTGGTGGAGCTCAGCGAGGCGCGGGGGCGCGGCCTGGCCCGGGTGACACTGCCCGGCCGCTGGCTGATCCGCACGATCGCGGCGGTGTTCGATCCGGAGCAGGCGCGCCGGGCCTCGGGGTCGCGGTTGGTGTGAGGGAGGGCCTCAGCGGGCCTCCGCCAGGATGCGGCGCAGCTCCTCGTTGAGGTCGCGCAGCACCGAGCGGGGGCTCACCGCATCCAGCAGCTCCAGGATGGCGTTCACCTCGGCCTGCCTGATGGCGCGGTTGCCGGTGACCGCCTCGAAGTTGGCCTTCACCACGTGGTCGCGGATCTCCGCCTCCGAGGCGCTGCGGGCCACGAGCTCGGCCACGTAGGGGTTGGAGCGGGCGGCCTGGATCAGGGCCTTGTTGAGCAGCTCATAGGAGATCTCTCCCTTCTTATTGGTATGGGCCTTCACGATCGCCTGGTAATCGGCGCTGTTCACCGTGGCCAGATCGGCGCTGGAGGGTTCCTCGGCCAGCTCCGGCGACGCAGCCGGGGCATCCACGGCGGCTGCGGCCGGGGCGCCGGGCACTGCCGCCGGCGAACGCACGGGGCCGCGGCTGCTGTATGGCAGCCCGGAGGTGAGTTCCAAGGCTTCCTGGAACGCCTCCAGCGGGTAGAGGTCGGCGGGGGTGTTGGCGGCAGGGTCGGGCTGGCCGCTTTGGTGGTTCAGCAGGGCCAGACCGGGCTGGGCGGTGTCGGGGCGCAGGATCACCACCCCCGACTGGCCGCCCCGAAGCTTCTGGCGGTAGGCCACGGCCTCCAGGCTGGAGAGTTCGACGAGGCGGGTGCGGATGACAATGGGTGGAGGGTCGCTTTAATCGGGAAGCTAGACACGGGATCGGGCCTCCCCCAGGTGTCGGGCGGCACATGGAAGCAGTGCCCTGCGCCAAGGGCCAGGGCCCATTAGTAGTCTGCCCCATTAGCGCTGGCCCGCCGCCGCAAGCTTGGGTTTGGTGCGCAGGACTCGCTCCTGTCCGTTGGCCTCGCCACTCCAGATCCCGTCTGCTGCAACCGATCTGATCAGCTTTCTCAAGGCGCTGCCCGATTGCCGCATGCGCCGGGGCATCCGCTATCCGCAATGGTGGATGCTGCTGGTGGCGATCCTCTCCATCTACCGCTTCGCGGAAGGCTGACGCCTACAGCAACCAGGGCTCGCTCATGGGCATGGAGCGTTTTGCCAAACGGCACCGCACGACGCTGAACGAGCTACTTGGCACCGATGTCGCCAAGCCGCCGTCGGACTCCACCTAGTGGCTCCGCCACACTGGCCTTCGGCCAGGTAGCCGCCTTCTGCTCGCTCAACTGGATGTGGAGGGTTTTGAGGCCTTGCTGCAGCAATGGATCGCAGCTCAGCCTGGCGTCACAGACACGGTCGACACCCTGGTCTGCGATGGCAAGACCCTGAGGGGGTCGATCGCTGCCCTGCACCAGCTCCTCGATCGGGTGGAGCTTGAGGAACTGCTTGTGCAGGCGGACGCGCTGCATGCGAATCGCCCTTTTTCGTCTACCTCGAACAGCGTGGTGCCGACTTCCTGATCGCGGTGAAACACAGCCGCCGCAGTGGGGTTTCAGGTAATCAGAGATCGACTGATCTACGGGCGGAAGGCGCCGCTGCAGGCCCGCAAGCACGAGCACAAAAGCGGCCGTGACCTCACCTGGACGCTGCGGGGCATGCCGGCTCCGGAGTGGGTGGCGGAGAACTGGCCCGGTAGCGCCATGGTGTTCGCGGTCCGTTGCCAAGGCAGTCGCGACGGCAAGCCCGTCGACGAAACCCGTTACTACGCCACCAGCCTCCGCACCAGCGGCTGTCGGCGCTCTGCCAGCTCAGGGGTATCCAGCGGCAGGCACTGGAGGAACTGCTGCAGCGCAGCAGCGATCCGTTGGCCCTGCTGGAAACGGTTCGACGCTGCCAGGCTGCACCCTGGCCAGCCTCTCGGGCGGGCAAACCCAAACCAAGAGCAAAGACCCGGAGGCGGGGCGGTGGATCCTGAGCAGACCAGCAAGGAGCAGCGCACGCTGAGCCGGTTTCCGAGGAACCTGCAGCTGTTGTGGCAGGAGAGCCAACCGCTGCCGGAACCCAAGCAGAAGCGCCGTTACAGCCATCGCAGGCGCGCCCTGTTCGCTGAGTACCAAGAGCAGTTCGGTGACACATTGCGCCGCCCGCTCCCGCAGATCCTTGAATTCCTCCCAGATCTCCTTGAGGCGCACCCAGGCTGCGTCGATCCTCTCCCGCAGCCGTTCCCCCTTGGCCAAGCCGTAGTCGGCCTCCTTCTGCATCGGAGCCTGCAGGCGGGCCACCTGCTCCAGCAGGGACCCCGGCAGGAGGCTGCCCTTAGCTCGATCGCCTGGAAGCTGTCGGTGGCGGTGGTGCGGGCCATGGGGCGGAGACGGGATGGCGGGCGTGTGCTGGACGCTGGATGGGACTGCCTGAGATCAAGCCAGGGCTGACAGACTGGACAGAGATCCGACTCAGCCAGGAGGACTGGCGCGATGGCCACCCTGACCCTGCACGACGTTCCCGAGGACTTAGTGACGCGGCTTGAGGAACGCGCCGATGCCCATGGCCGCAGTTTGAACAGCGAAGTGCTGGCCGCTCTGGAGACCCTGGAGCCCGCGATCGCCCCGCCAAAGGTGGAAGCGGCTGCCATGGGGCAATCCGCTACCGATCCCAGACCGGGGGAGCCAGCTGCGGCCGTTTCTGAAGAGGCTTTGACCAAAATCCGAGCGACCCTGGCCCGCTTTCCAGGCTCTGCCAAAGCCGCTCAGCAGCCCCGTGATCCGGAGGAAGTGCGGGAGGAACTCGAACTGTTTGCCCGGCTGAGAAGTCAGTTCAAGGGCCCACCTCTGACCAGTGAAGAGATCATTGCTGCCATTGAGAGAGAGAGCCATCCGCCGGAACTGGATCGCCTTGGTTTCCGCATCAATCCGGAGTCCTGATGCTGGTGGCCGATACCAATGTGCTGATCGAGTTGTTTCTGCCGTCTGAAAACTCCGCCGAAGTTCAGCAATGGCGGGCTGCGGACAAAGATTGGCAACTTCCTGCCCTTTGGGTCTTTGAATTTCATCATATCCTCCTGAAGTACCTGCGTGCTGAACGACTCGATCTGGACGAGGCCATCGCCAATCTTGTCGAAGCCGAACGCTTGTTCCTTCCCAGGACACGAACTGTTTCCAGTGCCGATTCCTTGCAGCTGGCCCACCGCCACGGCTGCTCCAGCTACGACGCCGAATTCGTGCTGCTGGCGAAACAGCTGGACTGCCTGCTGCTGACGTTTGACCGCAAGCTCCTGAAGCTGTTTCCTGAGGTAGCGGTGAAGCCGGGCTCATAGGACTGGCGCCGGCAAGAGCACAAACAACCCGATCACGTCCACCGGCAGGCTGGGTTCACAGCGGAAGCGCATCCGCAGCGATTCGCCCGAACG
>JAPLIE010000147.1 GCA_026389265.1 Cyanobacteriota bacterium
CTCTTGGAGTTTTGACACTCTTTGTTGCTCATCCCAGAAACCTCGTTGGCCCACTGTCGCAATCAGATCTGATTGCGTAATGATAGCCATGATTCCGCCAGAATCAAGTCCACTTAGCAATTTTCGAGGTGCCCTAAAGCAACTCGGCGAATCAAAACCTGAATAGCCCACATAAACGCTGGTTGATGATTGATTGGCCGGGGTCAACCAGCGGTAGCCAAGCTCCGTGGAGATACCAGCAAACCCGTCAAAATTGGAGCCGACTGCGCTATAGGAATACAGCATCGATGCTGCGCGCTGCTGGCTCAACGGCACAAAGGTGTTGGCCGTGGCCAGGAGCATGCCCCCAGACGAGGGGAAAGCGTTGGCAAAACCACTCGCCCCGACCCCGAAGCTGGGCGCAATGACGGGAAAGCGTTGATTGATGTCATAATCTTCGGGGATCAAGGTTTCAGCATTAGAATCAATGTCTACAGTGCCAGCGAGCACGGCAACAGTATAATTACCCTGAAGATCTTGCTGAACAATAAATACCGTTTTCCGGCTATTGCCCTTGCGAGTATTTTGGGCAAAGCACACACTCCCAACACCGCTTAGAAGTATTTTCTGGCCAGGATTAGATGAATCGAGTTGCACGCAGTCTTTGCCAAGGAAGAAGCTGGATTTATCCCGCATCACCAAATCGGTTGACTCACGAAAAAAGGATCCAGCCTTAGTATTTGTTGCTGATACAATTTCGCCAGCCGAGATTCTAGCGGTAGCCGTAGTTTTATCCGTTGTTTGAACAAGCTCTTTAAGTTTTGCCGAGTCACCCTCCGCAACAGGCTTGCCATTGATCGTAACCCTCGCAGACTTTGATTTTTTTGCAATCGTCTCGATGCGCAACTTCGTTGGCCTCCAAGGAACCAACCCGGCACTTGCTTGGTCCGGCAGAGCAAAAGCCATGGCCAGTACAGCTACTGATAGCGAAGCAACCAGCGAAACGGATGAGCCGCCAAAATTCTTGGCTGTCTTATCGAATACAAACATGAATTGGTCGGCGGAGGAAACCCAGCCAGATCTGATTACACATACCTGACAACAGTTAAGATGATGCTGATTCCGCAAATCACCCATTAACCATGTGCCAGTTTAATGCGTGGTTAACCTATAGACCTGATGCGGATTGCTGCGGATTCACATCTAAGCCTGTGAGCATGCACCTGGGATGAGTATCGGTTCGTAGGATGAGTGGTTAATTCGATTCTGTCGTTGATTCAATTCTGCCGTTCACTCGACTCCGTCAACAACCAACCGGATGTTGCACCGCGCGAGCACCATCCCCCATGCCGGCACAAGGATCACAGCTCCCGCGTAGCTTCTGCAGGATGCAACTCCCGTAGCACCGCGTCCGCCAGCAACCCATGGAAGGCCGTGGTGAGGTGGGCCCAGCTGTCCCACCAGAGATAACCAACACCCGCGGGGGTTGCGCCGAGGGCTTCCGAGCACGGCTCAGCTGGGAATGGCAAGCAAGCAGCAGCCGATCGAACCCGTGCGGCACCAGGAACCTGCAGCGACGGTGCAGCGGCGACAGCCGGACCCCCCGGAGAGCCTGCACCCTCGCCATCGAGCTCCAGCACCGGCCGCCCGATCTCCGTGAACCCGTAGGCCGCCGGATCGGCCCGCACCGCCAGGAAGAGCGCGTGGAAATCCGGCTGCACCACCACCAGCCCCCGCCGCGCCGCCAGGTCCTGCAAGGCCCAGGCCGGCCGCCGCCAGGCGCTCCACGGCACCGAGCAGATGCCGGTTCACCCCCTCCCCGACGGCGGGTGAGGGGGGTGCATCGAGGTAATCGTTGGCGCCGGCCCGCAGCACCACCAGGGCCTCGGGATCGGGCGGGGCTTGCTCCAGAAACCCCGCCACCTGCTCGATCAGGTTGGGCATTCCCTTCGGCGATAGGCCTGCTCCAGAGCGGGCGCCGCCGAAGGCATGATTCGTGCCGCCGGCCAGGGAGTGGACCAGGGGAGGCAAGCCAAGCCGCTCAGCCAGCTGCTCCACCCACACCGGACCATCGCAGCGGCGGCCCCGCCAATGGGGCGGGCACGGGAAGGCGGCATCACCCCGGAGCGCATAGGCGTTGCCCCCATCGCAGAGGCTGTCGCCGAACACGATCAGGGAGACCACGGCAGACTTCTCACATCGGGGTGCTCAGGACATGGTGATCTGAGCCCATCCTGATGGCCCCGAAGACTCTGCACACTCACGCAGGCGATCGCCTGGGGATCAACCCTCCGGCCACAGGAGCACCGGGATGCACGCAGAGCCGGTTGCGACCGGCCGCCTTCGCCGCGTAGAGCATCGTGTCGGCGGCGGCCACCACCTCCTTCGCGGCCCTGCCGGGTTGCGCCATGCACGAGGCGAGCCCGTGGGGAATCGCCCTGCCGCCGTTTGCCAACCTGACCCCAGAGCTATTCACACCAGCAATCGGCTCCATCGATGCCCAGCCCCACCTCCCTGGAATTCATCCCGCCCCGGCTGGACGGCCGGGTGCTGGCCGGCGCCCGCCGGCTGCTGCCGCTGTGGCTACACCGGGCCGGCCTCCGCAGCGTGCGGGTGGAGGGCATGGAGCGGCTGCAGGCGGCGATGGAGGCGTTCCAGGGCGGCCGCAGCCGGCTGCTGCTGGCCTTCCGCCACCCCAGCCTCGATGATCCGGCTGTGATGGCCCACCTGCTCTGGGTCGACCTGGCCCGGGCCGGCCCACCCGGCAGCGAGGGAGAGCGCCGACGCCGCTTCCGCCCCCGCCCCCATGCCCAGTTCCTCTACGACCGCGGCATCCCGCTCTGGGCCGGTGCCCCGATCGGCTGGCTGCTCTCGCACCTGGGGGGCTGCTCGATCCAGCGCAGCAAGCTCGACCTGCCGGCCCTCCGCACCGCCCGCGCCCTGCTCCTGGATGGCCCCTATCCCTTTGCAGTAGCGCCGGAGGGGTCCACCAATGGCCACAACGAGGTGATCAGTCCGTTGGAGCCGGGGGTGGCCCAGCTGGCCCTGTGGACTGCCGACGACCTGGCCCGGGCCGGCCGACCGGAGGCCACCACCCTGCTGCCGATCGGCCTGCAGTACAGCTTCATCGCTCCGGTGTGGCCGGCGATCGAAAGGCTCCTGCGCGAGCTGGAAACGGAAGTGGGGTTGCCCCCCGCCCCGGACCGCTCCCTGGAGCCGCAGCGGCTCTACGGGCGTCTTTACAGCCTGGCCGAGGTGATCCTCACCCGGATGGAGAGCTTCTACCGCGACGCCTACCACCAGCCTCTGCCCAAGGTCCCGGACACGACCACATCCAGCGACAACGCCAGCCAGGAGCCGGGCGGCCCCGTCCCGCAACCCTTGGAAGCCCCAGCCAGCAACAACAGCGATTTCGGCGCGCGGCTCAGCCGGCTGATGGAGGCGGCCCTGCAGGTGGCTGAGCGCGCCCTGGCGGTGGAGGGGCGCGGCGATGTGAACGAGCGCTGCCGGCGGCTGGAGCAAGCCGGCTGGGACCGCCTCTACCCCGCAAGCGGCACCGCCACACCCCTCGCCGCCAGCGCCCTGGAGCGAGGCCTGGCCAGCCGGCTGGCGGAGCAGACCGCCCAGCAGCTGTGGCACATGCGATTGGTGGAGTCGTTCGTGGCGGTGAGTGGGAGCTACGTGAAGGACGACCCCAGCCAGGAACGCTTCGCTGACACCCTGCTGATCCTCTGGGACACCCTCTGCCGCATCCGCGGCGGCAACCCGGAACGGCGCCCTCGCCTCGGGAACCGCCGGGCCCAGATCCGCATCGGCGAGGCCATCGCAGTGGCCCCCCGCCTGGCCGCCTACCGCACCGATCGCCGCAGCGCCGTGGCCGCCCTCACCGCCGACCTGCAGCGGGAAATGGAGGGCCTGATCGTGCCCTCCGGTGATGGAGGGGATCGCGGAGAACGCGGCGACAGGACCCGGACCCCAGCTCAGCCAGCCGCCAGCCGGGCCAGGTAGGCCTCGCGGCTGCCGGCATTGATCCAGCCGGTGGCGATCGTCTTGGTGTGGCTGTGGCACACCCGGCCGCGGTGGATGTGGGAGAGACCCGCCGGGAAGATCGCCAACTTGCCCCGCTCGGCCGGTTCGTGGTGCCCCTGCCAGTGAAACTCGGTGCCGCCCTCCTCCACGTCGTTGCAATAGAGGATCCAAGCCAGCACGCGGCGGATCGGTTCGGTGGCCTCCTCGCTGGTGGTCCAGTCGCAGTGCCAGCGGTGGAAGCCCTCGCCGGGGGCGTAGCGCTGCAGGTTGAAGATCGGATTCACGAACAGCTCCTGCTCCGGGCAGCAGTCGCGATACAGGGGCCGCTCCTCGAGCCAGCGGTTCAGCCCGGCCGTCACGCCCCGCAGGATCACCTCGGCCAGGGCGAAGGCCTCCGGATCGCTGCGATCGATCGCCACCAGGCTGATATCGGTGGACACCTTGGCGGGATCGCCGCCGCCGCCGGGCCCGAAGGCCACGCCGGGCCGCTGCAGATCACCGCGGCGATCGAAGAAGGCCAGCACCCCATCGGCCAGGGCGGCATAGCCGGTGTTGCGATAGGTGCCGATTAACTGCATGGGGGAACGGGAGAACAATGCAGAAAGCGGGTCAGAGCGAACCGGTGGTGCCCACCCCGGTCATCGGCCGCAGGGCCAAGAACGCCTCGACTTCAGTCGAGGGCTTCGCTGGCCTACAGCATCGTGTCAAGGGCACCATCAACAGCGCGAAGGACCTTGGGCCGAAAGAAGGGGCCGGGCTCCACCAGACAAGGCGCACCGCAGGCTGGATCACAGGTTCAGCCCCACCAGTGAGGCAGAGGAATTGGTGGATCATCTGCGCGGGCCCCATCCCGGTTCAGCAAACCGGTTCAGCTAACCAGCTCAGCGAACCAGCTCAGCGGAACGGAATCACCACCCCGCCATCGCGACGCTGCCAGCGCTGCCGGTCGGGAACCACTAGGGAAGCCAGACCAACGGCATCCAGGGCGGCGGACACCGGCTCCAGATCGGACTCCTCCGCGGACGCTTCCCCGACGGCGGACAGACCCCCCTCCACCAGCACCTGCCCTTCAGCCGGATCCGCCAGTAGCCGCAGACCGGTGGCCTCGAACTCCCGGCTGAAGAACAGGCGACGCAGGCGGCCGGAGCGCTCTGGGCCCAGAGAGGCGGCAAAGGCCTCCAGGGAGGCCGTGTCTCCGGCGCAGCCGCTGTTGAGGGCCAGCCAGATCAGCAGCTTGGCCCAGCTCTCGATTGTCCAGGGCGGCGCAAAGCTGGTGCGGTGCTGCCGCACCAGCTCCGCCAGGGCGAAATCGGCCAGGTTGGCCCGCAGGGTGTCCTGGGAGGGCAGGGCATCGGCCGAGGCCCCTGCAAGGCCGCCCGGCTGGGCCGGCAACGCTTCCGCAGCCTTCCCCGCTGGGTGTGGCGGCGCTGATCGAAACTCATCCATGCGGCCATCCTCCCCGGCGGGGGGCAAACTGCAGAGGCATGCAACCTGCAGGAGACGCTCGATGACCCTCGATCTGAACGATCCGGAACTCGAGTTCAGCGACCTGGTGACCGCCTACCAGAGCTGGGTGATGGCCGTGATCAACGACGAAAAACTGGGCGGCGAGAAGCTGCTCACCGATGAGATCGCCGACGACGCCATCAATGCGATGCGCTTCCTGCCCGACGTGGTGACCAGCGCCATCGAAACCACCCTGGCCCGGGTCTACGACGTGGATCCGGAGGAACTCTCCGACCTGCTCTATCCGGAGGACTGAGGATCAGGTCGAAGGAAGGGCCGCCGGACTCACCGGCGCGCCCGGGAAGGGATCGGCCGCTCTTTCTGGTCATCCTCGGTCCACTCTTTGGGGTACGCGGATTTTTCGACGGCCCCCGGTTTAAACGCACTGCGGAAGCCCGTCGACGAAGGCGGGTTGTTGATCAGGTCCTGACCGAAGTATTCGCCCACCTTTTGGCCCGAAACCCCAATGGCGGCCAGGTTCTGCCGCCGAAGACCCAACAGCCCGGCGGCAGCCACCAGTGCCACACCACCAGTGCCACAAGGGTGGAAGCGATCGTGCGCTGCACCAATCCCTCCAGCCGGCTGCGCCTCTGGTCATCCAGCCGTGTCACGAGGCGGGTTTCGCCGTCGCTGAGGGCCTTGGCGAGCTTGGCCTTCACCTGGCTCGCCGTTTCGGTGGGGTCCACCGCCATGGAGATGCTGGGATAGCGCTGCACCACCCGGGCCACGGCCAGGGGCGTGCTGAGCGGGGCCACCTGATCGAGCAGCTGTCGGGTGCGGTAGGGCTGCAGCTGGCCAGCGATTTCCGACTGCACGGCCCTATCGAAACCCATCGCATCGCGAATCATCAACGGCACCAGCAGCAGGTAGCCCACGAGCAGGGGGAGCAGCAGCCGATGGAGAAGCTGCACCGGCAACTGCTCATGGCTACGCCGAGCCCGGTTCCCCTGCAGGAAGATCAGGGCAAGAGAAAGCAGCAGCCAGGGCACAAAAGCAATCAGACCATTGGCGATCGAAAGCCGGCCAACAACGCTTCTGAGCATGTCGGGCGACAGGGTGCCCCGGAACAAAAAATTGATCGCACCGATCGTTAAGAGGCCATAACCGGCCAGGCGCAATTGGAAACAGTTCATCCTTGCGACGAGAGAAATCCCTGGGGTAATTTTAAAGAAATCTATGGATAAATCCCGGCCGATCCCGGTTTCGCAGCGGATGTGCGCAACCCTGCACCGCAACAGCACCATTGCCGCTCACGGCGCGCATCAGCCGCCGGGGACAGCGGCCTGGCAGCGCCGTTCGGCGATCCGCCCAGGCAAGAGCGCCGGAACGTTGTAGGGTTTCAAAGATCTGGAATGGACCGAGGCCGATCCTCGAAGCCGTCCCTCCAGACCAGCCCAGAATCACCATCAGGGCTCGCGCTCCCGAACCGCGACCAGCCCCGATCTCCCGTCTGCGCTTCAGCAAGGCCCGAACCATCCCCGAGAAACCCGGGATCGGCCATCGCCCAACCAACCCCACCCCATCCGGTCCCGGCGAGCAGCCCCACGCAATGGGCAAGCCGCTCGGAGGCCTTTGGACCCACAGCCCCCTTGAGGGCATTCACCGCATCAGCATGACCAAACCGACCATGACGACACCAAAAACAGCCATCCCCATGGCCCGGGCCCACCCCTTCCGGGGGGCGAGCCCCTGGCCCAACCAACCCCGGACCGGACAAGGGACGCGCTCCACCGCTGTGGCCCCCTCCTGTCCCCTGCCGCGCCGCACCGCCAGCGGCCCGGGCCGACCAGCCCCCACCTGGGAGGAACTCCTGGGTCAGCGCTAAGGGGCCCCAAGCCCTCGCCCAGGCTGCGGGTCAGATCCCAAGGGCGGCGTGAGCGGCCCCGGTGGCGCGCCTTGCCAGGGCAGGGGAGCCTCGAGACTGAGGGGCTCACCGGTGCGCGGATGCACCAGGTTGAGCCGCCAGGCATGCAGCCGCAGCCGGCCAGCAGCACCGCGACTGCGGGCAGGGCCATAGAGAGGATCCCCCAGGATCGGGTGACCCAGCCAGGCCAGATGGACCCGCAGCTGGTGGGAACGACCGGTGTGGGGCTCCAACCGCAGCCGGCACCAGCCCGCTCCCCGCTCCAGGCACCACCAGTCGGTGCGACTGGGCCGGCCGGCGGGATGCACCCGATAGAGGGGTGGCCGGTGGCGGGCCTTGGCCAGGGCCGCCTCCACCCGCCCGGCCGGGGCAGACGGCCAGCCGGCCACATCAGCCAGATAGGTGCGTCGCAGCCGCCGTGCCTCCAAGGCCATCGAAAGGCTCCGGTGCGTCTCCGGATCGCGGGCGAGCAGCAACAGGCCGGAGGTATCGCGATCGAGGCGATGGGGCAACCGCAGCGGCCCCCAGGCCGGCTCCAGACGGGCCGGCACCGCGTCGGCCAGGGCTGGGCCGCGGCCGCTCTGGCTGAGCAGCCCCGAGGGTTTGTCGATCACCAGCAACCAGGGATCGGCATGGAGCACCACGGGATCCGCCGGGACAGGACTCGGCATGGCAGGCATTCCACACCTCCCCATGCTGCTGCGTGATCTGAACCTGCTGGCGGAGTCCTATCCCCACCTGCGGGAACACCTGTGGCTGCGGCCAGCTGAGCGCTCAGGCCGAATCGCCCCCGGCCGGCTCCGGCAAGGGGCAGGTGGTTTCGATCCGCTCCGCCAGGGCCAGGCAGCGATCCATCTCCTGCCAGAGCAGCTCGCGCCGCTGGGCATCAACGGCGAAGGAGCGGTGATGCAGATCCCGCCCCACGTAGCGAAGGGCATCCCGAAGGCGCAGCCAATCGTCGGGGCTGAAGGCTGGAAGTGGCGACTCCATCGGACTAGGGGCGGGGAAACAAGGGCGGAACAACAAGGGCGGCGGACCGGGGTGGAAGGCGATAGCCCCCCTCAAAAGTCCCCGCTCAACCCGAGGGCCGGCAGCGGGCCTTCAGAGCAGCGCGGAGGCGAGCCACCGCGTCATCCTGACCCTGCAGGGCAAAGGCCTCCTGCTCCAGCAGCCTGCTGCCGTGGTGATAGCTCGTGGTGAGAATGCCGCCGATCTCCTGGCGCACCACCGGATCGAGGCGCAGCCGCCAGCCGATCGGGGTGAGCTGCCCGTTGGGACAGCTCTGCACGGCATGCACCGCCTCATGCAGGAAGGTCTGGGGGCCGATGCCCAGATCGAAGGCGATCGGCGCCACCCAGAGGGTGCGACTGGCGGGCACGAACTGGCCGTAGGCCCGCGCTGCGGGGGGCGGAGCCCAGCGCAGCCGGAACCCATACCGCTCCAGATCGCGGGCCAGGGAGCGCAGCTCGGGGGGCAGCTGCGCTGACAGCTGGGGGTCAGTAGACCCCTGGGCTCCCCCGGGGGCCAGCCGGGCGGCCGGCCGCGATCCCGAAGGCGATCCCGAACGCGAACCCGGCGAGGCGGACGCCTGGGCCCGCAGGCTGCCGGTCCCGGGCAGGAATGGAGCAGAGATCAGCAAGGATCGAGACGCGGCTGGTCGAGACGCAGAGGGTCGAACCGGGGCGGGTCGAACCGGGGCGGCTGGTGCACCGGTGGATCGCGGAGCAGTCACGCCGAGGGCTGCCAGCGGCAACGGCGCAGGAACGGAGAGGGGGGCGATCCAGGCCACGCGGAAGGGGCGGGTTCTTCAGGGTCCCATCAGATTGATGCGATAGAGCACCTCCTCCAGGGCCTCGGCGGCCCGCACCCCAGCCCAGCGCTGGGGATGGGCGGCGCTGCAGCAGGAAGGCACCGGCGCCAGGATCGTGCTGGGGCGGGCATGGCAGAACTGCACCACGCTGTGGCGCTCGCCACTGGCGCCCGGGGGGGCCACCACCCGGTGCCAGCCGGCCGGAATGGTGCCGTTGCTGAGGCGCTCCAGCATCAGGCCGGTGTTGAGGATCACCCGACCCTCCGGCGGTGCGGCCGCCTGCCAGCGGCCATTCACCTCCACCTCAAGGCCTGCAGCGGTGGCGCGGGGCAGGGCGGTGATCAGGTTGATGTCGGCATGGGGGGCGGCCCAGTGGTGCCCGGCCGCCGGCGCGGCGGCCATGGGGGGATAGCGGATCGCGCGGGTGAGGGTGGGGGCCTCGTGCACCATCTCCTCGAAGAAGGTTTCGGCGCAGCCCATGCCGAGGGCGATCACCCGCAGGAAGCGCCGCTGCAGGTCGGCGAGGGCGGCATGGAAGCGCTCCAGCACCGCCGTGATCCCCGGCACCGCCACCTCGGGCAGCACCGGCTCCGGATAGAGCACGGGATAGCGGCGCCGTAGCGGATGGCCGCCGGGCAGCGGCGCCGACCAGTTGAGCATCTCCTTCCAGTCGGCCCGCTCGTGGCCGGCGGCGGTTTCCACCAGCAGGCCGGTGTAGCCGCTCTGACCATGGCTCAGGGGTGCGTGGAAGCAGGCCTTGCTGGCTGGATCGAGGGCAAAGAAGCGTTGCAGCAGGCCATAGGCGGTGTCGAGCAGATCGACGGGCAGATCGCTGCTGGTGTACACGAAGCCGGTGGCCAGGCTGCGGCGCACCCCATCCACCACCGCGGCGCGGGCCGCCCCATCGCCCCGCTCGAAGGCCAGCAGATCCACATCGAGGATGGCCAGTTCAGCCATGGGCCGGGCAGCGCGGGAGTGCCCCGATCCTGGGCGACTACCGCTGCCGCGGCGACCTCCTGCCTGAGAGCCTGAATCTCCTGCTGCTGAGCGACCTGAGCTGGCTGTTGATCGTTCCGGCCAGAGACCTCAGGTCCAGCATCGCCCGTTGATCCAGGCCGTCGTCTGCTGATCCGCCCAGCTGAGCGGGCTGCCACCCGGGAGGCGTTCGACCTGGTTGCGGCTGTGGAAGCCGTTATGGCCGCCCCGGGATGTGATCACGGTGTCCAACCAGGGACATTGCCGCCGCTGCGCCTGCATCGCCAGCTCGGCGGTGGCCGCCACCGGCACCCAGGGGTCATCGGCGGCATGAAGCAGCAGGATCGGGGGCAGAGTGCGGCTGCTTTCCACCGCTGCCAGCAGGGGCAGCAGCGGACTGGCGGCCGTGTAATAAGCCACCAGGGAGGCATGCCCCCAACGCGGCGCGGTGATGGCCGCATCGAAGGCCTGCAGGCTGCGCACCCGCCGTGCTCCGCGCAGCAGAGCCCGTTCGGCCGGCGTCACCCCGTGGGGATCGTCCAGGGTCAATTGGCACAGACGCCGCAGCACCCAATGGCGATAGAGCCGGTTGCGCGGACGATCGAATTGATCGGCGCACTGAACCAGATCCAGGGGGCTGCTGATGCAGACCAGGCCATCGAGCAAGGGCTGCTCCAGCGTGGCGTTGAGCAGCATCGTGCCACCCAGAGACAATCCCACCCCGACCAGGGGCAAGGAGGGTGTCCCTGCCGCCAGCTGATCGGCCAGCTGATCGGCCAGCTGGCGGGCCTGCCGCAGGGCAGGCAGCAGATCGCGGTTGCAAAGCGCGGCATAGGTGCCCGAAGCCAGAGGCCTGCCGGCGCCGGCACCGCGCATGTTGAGCCGCAGCACGGCAACCCCGGCGTTCACCAGATGGGCCGCCAGACGGCGGATGCCTGGTCCGTTTGAACAACCGCCAAGCCCATGGATCAGCACCACCAAGGCCCTGGGCGCTTCCGGCTGCGGTAGGGAGAGGCAACCCAGCAAGGCATCAGCACCGCCGAGGTCGATGGTGAGCGCAGAGGAGCGATCCTCCGGCAGCCGCTGGGAACGGATCGTGTCCCGCATCGTCTGGAGATCGGCACCCCACCAGGGCAGCCGCTGGCGGAAAGGGGATGGCCTGAGCTGGGGCTGGTGGGACTCGCTCAATGGATCGCTGGGAATCGGATCAAGGGGAAGGTGTTGGCGTCGCCTGACGCCCGGCATCAACGTGGCTCCGTCAGCTCTAGCAGCATGAGCCGCTCGCGGCGTGCGTGCCTGATGTGGCAGCCGCTGCGGAAGCCGGCTCTGCTGCGCCCCTGTCAAACGGCAGGGAAGCGCCGCAGCCTTCGAACAGCCTGTAGGTGGTGTCGAGCAGATCGACGGGCAGATCGCTACCGGTGTAGACGAAGCCGGTGGCCAGGCTGCGGGGCACCCCGTCCACCACCGCGGCCCCGGGTTGCCCTATCGCCCCGCTCGAAGGCCATCAGATCCAAATCGAGGATGGCCGGTTTCGCCATGGGCCGCGCAGCGCAGGGCTCCCCGATCTTCGGCGAAGGCTGCTGCGCCGGCCAGCCGTAAGGCCTCCACCGGATCGGCCCAGCAGAGGGTGGCGGTTGCCGGAATCGCGATCATTGATGGTAGGCAACATTCCCAGGTGTGCTGGGCGACAGCAAGGCAATGCGGGTGAATCATAATCCAACCCAACACCCTGAGACATCGAAGCAGTGGCCTTCTCCTCAGTCCAGATTCAAGAGCTCTTATTTCTCTATCTCGGCAAGATTGCTTCGGCAACTGCTTTGTGGCTTGCAGGAGGTTGGGGCATCAAGCTCCTGCTGGGAATCTGCCGACGCTCCCTCATCAAAGGTGGCATGCAGCACGGCCTGGTGTCCTACATCACCTCAGTGATTGGCACTACGTTACGCGTTTTTCTTCTACTTTCCATCCTCGGTATCTTTGGCATTCAAACCACTAGCTTTGCAGCCTTGATTGCCGGTGCCGGCCTGGCCGTTGGAGCGGCCGCCAGCGGTTTATTGAGTAATTTTGCTGCTGGAGCCTTCCTCCAAGGCCTGCGGCCCTTCAAGGTAGGCGACTACGTTATCGCCGGCAACGTCGAGGGCACGGTCGAAGAAGTCGGCATGCTTGTCACCACGATCGTCACACCTGATCACGTGCACACCCTGGTTCCAAACGGCAAATTACTCACCGATACCGTTAAGAACTTTTCCTCTAATGATTATCGACGGGTGGAGTTGGAGGCGAACTTGGAAGAAGGCGACGACGTTGTGAAAGCAATTGAATTGCTGCAAAGCTCTCTGCAAACCGTTCCCAATCAGACCGCAAACAAACCGCCGATTGTTGATCTGATAGAATTTAAAAAGAAGGGACCGCGTCTTGCCGTTTGGCTTTACGCCCACACGGAACATTATTGGCAGGTTTATTTTGACGCTAATCGCGTCATCTCCAACGTTTTGCTCCGCCATAATCTCAAGCCGACAGCCATCCCCAGCGATGATCCTTCAGGCGTGGTGTCCGGCACCTATTAGCCAAACCTGGTTGACTGCTGGATTGACTACTGCTCCAAGATCTCCCGGTTCCATGATCAGCTACTCCCTCAACAACAGCCGCTGCTCGCTGAAGAGGTAGCTGCCGTGGAAGCCGGAGCGGCAGCGGCAATAGCACTTTTGGTTGCCCCCCCGTCAAAGGGCAGAACGGAGCCGCAACCCTCGAACAGGCCGTAGTGACGGCTGAAATCACCGATGAAGCTGAAATGGGGCGCCAGACGGCTATCGGCGAGCATGCGGAAAGTGTTGCCGCACACCGGAAACACCTTGCCGGCCTCGATCCAGTGGTGCTTGTCGAAGGGCAGGGCGTGGGGGTGTTCGGCAATCGTGCCGCGGTAGATCACCGCCTGGCCGTGGTCTTCGCAGGCATCCTCTAGCTCGGGGAGATGAAACAGGCGGTAGGTGGCCGAGAAGAAGCGGATCGCACCGGTGCGGGCGGTGAGCGCCGCATCGGTGATCTCTAGGGGCCGGTCGCTCACCAGGCGGGGATCGGCGAAGCCGGCCTGGCGGGCCAGGCGCAGGAAATCGTTCCAGTACAAGGCACCACTGAGGCATTCGCCGTATAGCACCGGATCGTGGCGCAGCGCCTCGGGCACACGCCGGTCGGCATAGACATCGGCGAAGAAGAACTCACCGCCGCGCTTGAGCAGACGCCGCACCCCGTTCAGCACGGCCAGCTTGTCGGTGGAGAGATTCACCACGCAGTTGGAGATCACCAGATCGAAGCTGCCGGGCTCCAGCGGCAGCTGCTCGAGCTGTTCGATGCGGCCCTCCAGAAACCGCACGTTGTCGAAGCCGAACCGCTCGGCGTGGTGCTGCTGATGAGTCCGGGCCACCGCTAGCTGCTCTGGCGTCATGTCCACGCCCACCACCTCACCGCCGGCGCCCACGAGCTGGGCCAGAAGGTAGACATCGCGGCCGCTGCCGCAGCCCAGATCCAACACCCGCAGACCCTCCAGCAATGGCGGCACCACCAGCCCACAGCCGTAGTAGCGCGACAACACCTCGGGATGGATGCGGGCCAGGAGCGGGCGCAGGCCCTCGGGAACACTGCTGGCGTCACAGCAGGCGTTGGTGCGCAGATCGGCGCTGCTGCTGAGGGTGGCGCCGTAGTACTCCTGCACGCCATGGCTCAGGTCGGTGGAGGTCGTCATGGCGGTGGGCGGAAGGATGGAGGTGCGTGCTTGGTGGGGCCCAGCCCCAACCACCTCGCTGGTCAGGAGCATGTCAGGTGGTCGAGCTGGCACGGAATCACCCGAAGGCACACGCTCACCATCGCCGCGAGGGCGTGGGCAGCCGCATCGATGCCCGCGTCGCCAAGCGCACGGATGTCTGTGGCTAGGGGAACACCCCGTCTTGCACTCAGAGCGGTTCAGCCCCTTCACTCAGGATGGTCGCGGATTTCCCTCAGCCAGCGAGAGGAGAGGCGGAAACCACTGGCCATCCGGGCCAAGCCGTGTTCGAGCGCCGCCACGTAGTTCGATACCTCCCCAACATCGTCAAAGGGAACCCCAGGAGCCTCCTCAAGCTCGAACAACAGCAGGTCTGACAGCGACGACAGGGTTCCCTCGATCTGGGAAACCGGGCCACTAAGACTGACACACATAATCAAATGCTGATTCTTCCATTGTTCCCGGCAACACCTCGGTCCAGGTCAATTGATCAATAGTCCTGTAGCGCTTCGAGGGTGAAGAGCAATAAAACAAGTAGGGGGTGGGCCTGCCGAAGATATTGGCTTTTCCGAGTTCTCCTATTCCTCGTTTCTGAATAATCCGAACTGACATTACACTGCCATCGACAGCAGTTGCAACGTTGCACCAGCCATTAGCTCCACATTGTATTTTGTTTGCTGAGGTCTGAGGCGAAGACGCATCAACGGGGGAGGGCGAAGGGGCCGCCTGGGCAGGTGAAGGGGCCGCCTGGGTAGGTGAAGAAGCAGGCGGGGATGCGGACGGCGGACGGTACGAACCCATCTCCTCAGGTGAGACAAAGTTGGGCGAGCCTTTCCTGTTGGCCTCAAATATGGCTTTTGCCATAGGCGACGTCGTGGAGGCAGTCAGCGTCGGGGCTGGCGGAGGCGGAGGTTGCGGAGCAGGTGGCGGGAGCGAAGCGGCAGGCGGTGGGGATGGTGGCGGGGATGGCACAGCTTCACCCGTGTCGATGGTCCTTGGATTTGCAAACACGTATAAAACCCCCAGTAATCCGACTGGAATGAGCCAGGCTATGGTTGCTTTTTGATTTTTAATATTGGATCTTGGCGCTTTTCCCAAGGGGATGCTATAGCCTGCCTGTCGAGAATCAAGCTCGCTAAGTGCCATTCCGCATGCGGCGCAGACAGCCCTGCCGGCAAGACTCCTGTCATGCCTAATAGTCTTGCTGTTGCATTGGGGGCACTTAAAGGCCATATGTCCAAGTAAATCAGCGACTATAGCCTAAGGCAATGGTTGAAGCTGGTCGCACGGCGAGATCATCAAGGCTGGCAACGAATTCATGCAATTCCTGCATAACTGGCATTCTCCTCCTACTGGATCCCCTCCATGTGCGCTGTCTTCTCCTGAGCCCATGGCTAGAGGTAAGCCACCAGCCCACCCGCCCACTTGCACCCCGCCAGCTACTTCGAGGCTGCAGCAGGCTTCCCGCCGCTTCCCTTCCAGCTGGCCTGGATGGAGCAAGCAGAAGCCTCGCCGATCCGCACCCTGGAGGCGCCCACAGGGCTGGGCAAGACCTTGGCCACGCTGGTGGGCTGGCTGTGGGACCGGAAGCAACGGCCTCAAGCCACCCCCCGGCGGCTGGTGTATCAGCTGCCGTTGCGCACCCTCACCGAGCAGATTGCGGTGGAGTGCCGGGCGGTGATGGACCGGCTGGGGGTGGCCATCCCGGTACATGTGCTGCGGGGCGGCCAGATCGATAACGATTACGCCGATGCCTTGGCGGCCGAGGCGGTGATCGTGGGCACCCTGGATCAGGTGGTGAGCCGCCAGCTGATGCGCGGCTACTGCTGCTCGCGCTGGAGCTGGCCGCGCCACTTCGCCGCCCTCAACACCGATGTGCGGGTGGTGGTGGACGAAACCCAGCTGCAGGGAGCCGCGGTGCGCACCGCCATCCGCCTGCAGGAGCTACACCAGCAACTAGGCGGCCCGGCGCCTCGGGAGCTGGTGCTCTGCTCCGCCACCCTTGATTCCGCGATCCTGCCGGCCGGCACTCCCCGCCATGGCCTGAGCGATGCCGACTACGGCCATCCCGTGGCGCAACGGAAGGTGGGCCGCACCAAGTCGCTCACCTTGGCGGGCGACACCGATCCGGCGGCCTTGGTGAGAAGCCAGCACCAGGAGGGAACGCTCACGCTGGTGGTGGTCAATCAGGTGCGGCGCGCCCAGGCGATCGTTGCCCAGCTGCAGGGCCTGCCAACCCTGCTGCTCCACTCCCGTTTCCGCCGGGCTGAACGGCAGGCCATCGAAGTCCAGCTGCGGGAGTTCCGGGGCGTGGTGGTGGCCACCCAGACGGTGGAGGCCGGGATCGATCTCGATGCCCGGCTACTGATCACCGATCTGGCTTTAGCCATGAGCTGGCTTCTGCTCTGGTGGCCCTGCAACTCGTTGAGGAGTCGGTGCTGAGATCTCTGCTGATGAGCCGCCACGGCACGATCCGGATCCAGCCCCAGCCCATCATTTTCCGCGGTGGGCGGTGTGAAGAATGCAGATTCGCCAGGCAATCCCCTAGGAGGTTGATCGGAAAAACTATGCACCCAGCGCATAGGCAGACCGTCATGGGGATGGAGAAAGCACATCGCTTGCCGCTGTCTCGCTGTAGATCTGAGCAAGCTGGGGCAAAGTGAACTGATGGTCGCCAACAGACCCTGATCTGGTCTTTCGCGCGGCGACTGACCTGCTTCAGGCCCCTCAATGGCATCGTGAAGCCCTTGAGGCCATGCTCCAGTCCCAGCCCAGGCCCAGCTTCCCTGAGCGCCCGCGTCCCTAACCCGCCCCAATGCCCCTCAGCACCGACCTCACCGACGCCCTGATCGCCTTGATCCCTGAGGACGGCAGCCGGATCAGCAATGGCGA
This sequence comes from Cyanobacteriota bacterium, assembly GCA_026389265.1. GTDB lineage: Bacteria > Cyanobacteriota > Cyanobacteriia > PCC-6307 > Cyanobiaceae > Cyanobium. The sequence goes on from JAPLIE010000147.1 coordinate 16,810, forward strand.
GATCAAGGCGGCGCTGGAGCAGGAGGTGGAAGAGCCGCTCAGCGACGCGCAGGTGGAGGAAGCCAAAAACCTGGTGGTGGCGATGGGTGCGGCCGAGAAAGCGCGAGGGCCCGGCGGTGGCTTGAAGGCACCGGGTATCGAGCCGCCACCACGAGCGGCGGCTCGCTCACGCAACAGCAATGGTGGCCCGGCCCAGGAGCGCAAGGCGTCTGAGACTGCAGCACCCGCCTCCAGCCCGCCCCCGGAGCCCGGAGATCCTTCCCGCGGCTTCCATGGCTGGGTGGCACCGCCCCAGCGCGACCTGGGTAAGGCCGCGATGGAGAAGAGCCTCTGGAGCGCGGCCGATCAGTTACGCGCCAACTCGGGTCTCAAGGCTCAGGAGTATTCGGGCCCGATCCTCGGCCTGATCTTCCTGCGCTTCGCTGATGCCCGCTTCATGCCGAAGTGGCAGATCCTCAAGGCCGCCGGCGGCAGCGAACGGCGCGGCAGCCGTGAGGAGGATCCCAACGCCTACCAGAGCGAGGGCCTGCTCTACCTGCCTCCCGGCGCCCGCTACCAGCAGCTGCTGGAGTTGCCCGAGGGCGCCGATATCGGCGAGCACCTCAACACGGCCATGCAACTGATCGAGGAGCACAACAGCAAGCTCGCGGGGGTGCTGCCACGCAGTTACAACCTGTTCACGCCCCAGCTCCTGAAGGAGCTGCTCAAAGGCATTTCCGAGATCCCTACGGATCTGGAGTTCGATGCCTTCGGGCAGATCTACGAGTATTTTCTGGTGGAGTTTGCCCGCAGTGAGGGGCAGAAGGGGGGCGAGTACTTCACGCCGCCGCCGATGGTGATCCTGATTACTGAGATCGTGGAGCCCTTCGCCGGTCGGCTGCTGGATCCCGCTTCAGGTTCAGGCGGTATGTATGTGCAGAGCGCCCGCTTCGTGAGCGCCCACCGCGGCAACCCAGCCGGCGACCTGGCCATCTTTGGTGTGGAGAAGACACTGGAGACCGGCCGACTCTGTGTGATGAATCTCGCTGTTCATGGCCTGGAGGGAAACATCAAATATGGCGGCGACAGCAACAGCTACTACGAGGATCCGCACGCTGCTGTCGGCGTCTTTGACTATGTGATGGCCAACCCGCCGTTCAACGTGAACGCGGTGGACATGAAGAAGTTGAGTGCCGTGACCGGCCCCGGCCGCCGCTTTCCGTTCGGAACGCCGAACGTGGACAACGCCAACTACCTCTGGATCCAGCTCTTCTACTCCTCGCTGAACGAGAAGGGCAGGGCCGGCTTCGTGATGGCCAACTCCGCCTCCGATGCGCGGGGTTCAGAGCAGGCGATCCGCCAGAAGTTGATCGAGGCGAAGGCGGTGGATGTGATGGTGGCGGTGGGGCCGAACATGTTCTACACGGTGACGCTGCCCTGCACCTTGTGGTTCTTCGATCGCGGCAAGGTGGGCACGGCGCGGGAGAACACGGTGCTGTTCCTCGATGCCCGCCATCTCTACCGCCAGATCGACCGGGCCCATCGCGACTGGAGCGAAGCCCAGATGGGCTTCCTGGCCAACATCGTGCGCCTCTATCGCGGCGAGGCGGTGGACGTGACCCTCGGCGGCGAGGAGGCGCAGCGCTGGATCGAGGCCTATTTCGGTTCGGAGTCCGGCGACGCGCCCGCCTATCGCGACATCGCCGGCCTGTGCAAGGCGGCCACGCTGGATGCGATCGAAGCCCAGGGCTGGAGCCTCAACCCCGGCCGCTATGTGGGCGTGGCGGCGGGGGAAGACCTCAGCGATGAAGACTTCAAGGAGCAGCTGGAGAAGTTGCAGGAGGAACTGGAGGGGCTGAATGGCCAGGCCAGGGAGCTGGAGGCGACGATTGCCGCGAATGTGGCGGGGATCCTGGAAGCATGACCGCCGCCACCCTCGCCGACTGGAGCACCCCCCGCCCCTTCGCCCTGCCCGACCTGGGTCCGGGCCTCGACGGCGAGCGGCGCGTGGACTTGGAACTGGCGCTGCGGGCAATCGCGGCCGATCCCACGGTGCAAGCGCTGGTGCTGTTCGGCTCCCGCGCCACGGGCAGCGCCCGACCCAATTCAGACCTCGACCTGCTGGTGGTGGAGCACACCCCCCACCTGGAAGGGCAGGAGAAGGTGGCCAGCTGGTGGCGACACTTTGAGCCACTCAAACCGCTGAAGCTGCCGGTGGACCTGATCGTGAGCGGCAGCGCTGATGCCGCCCGTCTGGCCGGCTCCCGCTGGCATGTGATCAGTGAAGCAGCCCGCCATGGGCGGGTGCTGGTGGTACGGCCATGACCCCCCAGGATGATGCCCGCGTGCTGTTAGCCCTGGTGGATCGCCACTTGCGCGCCCTGCGGCTCAACCTGGATCCGGCCTACCCGGACGAGGAATGGGGCTTCACGGCCCAGCAGGCGGTGGAGAAGCTGCTCAAGATAAAGATAGTCCTACACGATGACCGGCCGCCGTTCACCCACATGCTCAACGTGTTGGCTGAGCTGGCGGGGGTGGAGCTGGATCCATTGCTGTTAGCGCTGCAGCCCTATGCAGTAGAGGCCCGTTATGAGGAGGGGCCATTTCCGTTGCCGAACGGTCGGATGGGGATCCTGGCGGAAATTGAGCAATTACGGGATGATGCTGTTCGTGGGATTGGGGAGGAGTAAAATGAGCCTTTGGCATGATTGGTTGCAGCAGGAACTGGAGGGGCTGAATGCCCAGGCAAGGGAGCTAGAGGCAACGATTAGTCTGAATGTGGCGGGAATCCTCGATTTATGAACAGCGAATCCATTCAGGAACTGACAACCACATTTGCAGGCCATGCCCAGCAGACGGAGAGCGGCATCGAGTTTTGGCAGGGTCGCGATCTTCAGCCGCTGCTGGGCTATACGCAGTGGCGGAACTTTGTGAGCTTTATCGGCAAACCAAAAACCGCTTTTGAACGTTCAGGCAGGGAGCGTAAAGACCATTGTGCTGACGTCAGCAAAATGGTCGATCTTGGCTCTGGTAGCCAGCGTGGAGCCGAGGACATCATGCTGATGCCCGGAGACTTGCTTGTGAGGACTAGGACCAGAGGTGTATGGGCATGACGGCACAACCTGGTGGGCAATTTCTCATTTATCAGACTGAGGATGAGGAGCTGAAGATCGAGGTTCGCCTGGAGGCCGAGACCGTCTGGCTGAGCCAGCAGCAAATGGCCACCCTGTTTCAGACCAGCAAGCAGAACGTGAGCCTGCATCTTCGTAATATCTTCGCCGAGAGCGAGTTGCGCGAAGATTCAGTTGTCAAGGAATCCTTGACAACTGCCGCTGACGGGAAGAGTTATCGCACGAAGTTTTATAGTCTCGATGCCATTATCTGCGTTGGCTATCGGGTCAAGAGCACCATCGCAACACGCTTCCGCATCTGGGCCACCCAGAAACTGCGCGAGTACATTGTGAAGGGATTTGTCCTGGACGATGAGCGCTTAAAAAATCCTGATCAGCCCTTCGATTACTTCGATGAGCTGCTCAGACGGATTCAGGACATTCGCACGTCCGAGCGTCGCTTTTATCAAAAGATCACCGACATCTACGCCACCAGCATCGATTACGATCCAACCCAGCCGGAGAGTATCGACTTCTTCAAAACGGTGCAGAACAAGATGCACTGGGCCGTGACCGGAAAAACAGCAGCCGAGATCATCCAATCGCGTGCTGACAGCAAACAACCCAATATGGGGTTGACAAATTGGCGCGGCGCCAAAGTCCGCAAGCAAGATGTGACCATTGCCAAGAACTACCTCAGCGAGGAAGAGCTGGCCTCCTTGAACAATCTTGTTGAGCAGTATCTGATCTTTGCCGAGGGCCAGGCCATGCGCCGCACTCCCATGCACATGAAGGATTGATCAGGCCATCAAGCTGCTCCCACAAGCCAAGCCGAGAAGGAGGGGAGGCGAGTCATGAGATTGGATAGTCTTGATGTTTGGGCCAGGGAGCTGGAGGCCACGATTGCCGCGAATGTGGCGGGGATTCTGGAGGTGTGAGCATGAGCGACTGGTACGAATCAACACTGGGGCAGGTGTGCGACGCAGTCAATGGGCTGATCCAGACGGGACCATTCGGATCGCAGCTGCATCAGTCTGACTACACGGAGCACGGTGTTCCCGTTGTGATGCCAAAGGATATTGTCGGAGGCCGTATCACGTCGGAGACCGTCGCTCGTGTCTCTGTTGATCACGTCGAACGTCTGTCTCGCCATAAGTTGAATAGTGGCGATATCATCTATGGGCGTCGCGGCGATATTGGTCGTCAGGCTCTGATTAGGTCAGATCAAGCAGGGTGGATGTGCGGCACTGGTTGCCTGCGCATCAGCCTCGGGGAATCCACCCTTGATCCACACTTTCTTCACTATTACTTGAGTCAAGATGAGGTGATCAGCTGGATTACAAATCAAGCGGTTGGCGCGACCATGCCCAACTTGAATACTGCGATTCTCCGCTCAGTTCCAGTCAGCTACCCCGACCTTCCTGTCCAGCGCCGCATCGCCGGCATCCTCTCCTCCTACGACGACCTGATCGAGAACAGCCAGCGGCGTATCAAGATCCTGGAGGAGATGGCCCGCCGGCTCTACCGCGAGTGGTTCGTTCACTTCCGCTTTCCCGGCCATGAGGGCTGCCGGTTGGTGGAGTCTCCGTTGGGGGAGATTCCGGAGGGGTGGGCAATTTGCGAGCTCAATGATTTTGTTCAGTTCAAATCTGGCTTTGCGTTCAAAAGCGGGACTTTCGCCGCTGACGGTGAATACCGTTTGGTCACGATCAAGAATGTTCAGGATGGCGTTTTCAATCCTGAGTCCGACACCCGCATGAGCGAAGTGCCTGCAAACATGCCGACATATTGCGTCCTTAATGATAAGGATATTCTATTGTCGCTGACTGGCAATGTTGGTCGCGTCTGCCTGGTCCATGACGGCCCGTTTCTGCTGAACCAGCGGGTATCCAAGCTCGCGCCCGTTGAAGCCTTCGATTGGGCGATGGTCTACTGCATGTTTCGACAGCCAGAGATGCGTGTGAAGCTGGAGCAGATTTCTAACGGTGTCGCACAGCAAAATGTAAGTCCGGTCCTCGCATCTAAAATAGATTTTGCTCAACCGCCGCGAGAACTACGCCGGCGATTCTCCATCATTGCTGAGCCGATGGGGCTGAGCATAGTTCAGCTCTACACCACTATCCAAAACCTCCGCCGCACCCGCGATCTACTTCTGCCCCGCCTACTTTCCGGTCAGATCGATGTAGATTCCCTCCCTGAGCCTGTCCTATCCGAATCATGACCAACACTCCACCCCTCAGCAAGCTCGAATGGGTGCCCTCGCGGGAGGCCTGGAAACACGAAGCCACTGATTTCACACCCTGGCTCGCCGAGGACGACAACCTGAAGGCCCTGGCAGAGGCCCTGGGCATCAGTGAGCTGGAGCTTGTCGCCAATGAGCACTTGGTGGGCGACTTCAAGCTCGATATTCTCTGCACCGATGGCGATCAGCAGGTGGTGATTGAGAACCAGCTGGAGGAGACCAGCCACAAGCACCTGGGGCAGATCCTGGCCTATGCCGCAGGTGTCGATGCCATTACGCATCTGGCCTGGCTGCTGCTGATCGGCTGTCGCCAGCGCGGGCTTATTCCTGTTCTGGTTGGCTTACTCCCAACCCTTGCTCCTGGGCCACGGCGGCCAGCCGTCGGTCTTGAGTCCACAGCCGGCAGTGGCTCAACCGGGCAGAGGCCAACAGGTGAGCATCGATGTAGCCAATGCCCCGGCCCATCAGCTGCTCACGCTCAATCAACAGCAGTGCTTCCGCGTCGCTGGCCACCGTTGCCATCGGCAGGCCCAGCAACAACTCCAGGACTTGTTGGCGATTGCGCAGATTGCCGCAGGCCAGTTCGCCGATCACCCAGGGATGGATCAGCACCTCGCCCTCCTGCAGGAGCGTGGCGAGACGGGGCAAGCCATGGCGCAGATGCTCCACCCAGACGGACGTGTCGACCAGGATCACGCTGCGCTCTGCCGGCGGGGGATCGTCTCCAGCGCGGGTTCACTGCCGCCCAGGGCCGCCAGGCGCTTGGCGCTCTCGCGCTGCACCAAAGCCCGCAGGGCCTCCTTGAGCAGGGCGCTGCGTTCCAGATCTCCGCACAGCTGCTCGGCCTTGGCCAGCAGTTCATCGTCGAGCGTCACGGTGGTGCGCATGGCTCAGCCCAGGACTTGCATCACTTTAGGCATCATTTGATGATGGATTGGATGCGCGCCTGGGTTGGTGGTGGCCATGCCTGAGATCGTCCCCCTGCCCGTCGACTACGGCCCCTGGCTCACCGAGCTCAAGGCCCGCATCCACGCCGCCCAGCAGCGGGCGGCCCGCAGCGTCAACAGCGAGCTGGTGCTGCTCTACTGGCAGATCGGCCGGGGCATCCTGGAGCGTCAGGGCCGCGAGGGCTGGGGCTCCAAGGTGATCGAGCGGCTGGCGCAGGACCTGCGTAATGCCTTTCCAGCCATGAAGGGCTTCTCACGCGCCAATCTCCTTTACATGCGCGCCTTTGCCGAGGCCTGGCCGGATACGCAAATTGTCCAACAGGCTGTTGGACAATTGCCCTGGGGGCACAATCTGGTGTTGCTCAGCAAGATTAAATCTCCCGAATTACGGCTGGCCTATGCCCAGCGAGCTGTCGATCAGGGCTGGTCGCGCTCTATTCTCGTGCATCACATCGAACGGCGTCTGTTGGACCGCGAAGGGCAGGCCGTGTCCAACTTCAACCTCCGCCTGCCCCCTCCCAACTCCGATCTCGCGCAAGAAGCACTCAAGGATCCCTACTTGTTCGACTTCCTAGGGATTGGTGACGAAGCCGGCGAGCGGGCTATTGAAGACGCACTCGTCGAGCACATCACCCGCTTCCTGTTGGAACTGGGGGCCGGCTTCGCCTATGTGGGCCGCCAGGTTCCGCTGGAGGTGGGCGGCGAGGATTTCTTCATCGATCTGCTCTTCTATCACCTCAAACTGCGCTGCTATGTGGTGATCGAGCTCAAGGCCACGGCCTTCAAGCCCGAACATACCGGCCAACTGAGCTTCTACCTTTCAGCCGTGGATGCCGAGCTGAAGGGCGAACACGACGCACCCACTATCGGCATGTTGCTGTGTAAGAGCAAGAACAAAGTGGTAGCGGAATATGCCCTGCGCAACATCAACCAGCCGATTGGTGTTGCTGAATACCAGCTCACCGAATCCCTACCTAGCGACCTGCAATCCAGCCTGCCCAGCATTGAAGCGATCGAGCAAGCCCTAACCGAACCAGACGGCAGCACCTCGTTGCCATGACCCCCAACCCCTACAACGAAGACCACCTGGTGGAACAGCCCGCCCTGGGGCTGCTGGCCGAGTTGGGCTGGCAGACCACCTGCGGCTTGGAGGAAACCTTCGCGCCGGAGGGCGGCAGCCTCGGCCGCCGTGATCGCCGCGAGGTGGTCTTGGTGCCGCGCCTGCGGGCCGCCCTGGAGCGTCTCAATCCCGGCCAGCCGTCAGAGGCGATCAACGCCGCCATCGAGGAGCTCAGCCGCAACCGCTCGGCCATGGGCCTGGTGGCGGCGAACCGGGAGGTCTACAGGCTGCTCAAGGACGGTGTGCTGGTGTCGGTGCCCGACCTTGAACGGGGCGGCCAGAGCAAGGTGCGGCTTCGGGTGGTCGATTGGGACCGACCGGCGGAGAACGACTGGCTTGCGATCAACCAGTTCAACGTGAAGGGGGATCTCTACAACTGCTGGCCCGACCTGGTGGGCTTCGTGAACGGTCTGCCGCTGGTGGTGATCGAGTTCAAAAAGCCCGGCGTCTCGGCCCGCGTTGCCTTCACAGACAACCTCAGCCACTACAAGGCCGCCATCCCGCAGCTGTTCTGGAGCAATGCCTTCCTCATCGCCTCCAACGGCACCGCCAGCCGCATCGGTTCGCTCAGTGCCGACTGGGAGCGTTTCTTCGAATGGAAGCGGATCGAAAGCGAGGACGAACCACGGCGCGTGTCGCTGGAGGTGTTGCTGCGTGGTGTCTGTCAGCCCAAGCGCTGCCTCGATTACGTCGAGAACTTCATTCTGTTCAGTGACAGCAAAGGTGGGCTGATCAAGATCAGCGCCCAGAACCACCAGTTCATCGGCGTCAACAACGCCATCGCCGCCACCCTCGAGGCCCGCCGACGCGGCCATGGCCGGGCGGGCGTGTTCTGGCAGACCCAGGGCAGCGGCAAGAGTTATTCGATGGGCTTCTACAGCCAGAAGATCCAGCGCAAGATTCCCGGCGATTGGACCTTCGTCATCGTCACCGACCGCACCGACCTTGATGAGCAGATCGCCGAAACCTTCAAGGCCGCTGGGGTGGTCTCCCAATCCGAAGGTGATCAGTGCCATGCCGGTAGTGGCGCCCAGTTGGCTGAGCTGCTGCGCGGCAACCACCGCTACGTGTTCACCCTGATCCAGAAGTTCCGCATCCCCGAGCTTCTTTGCGACCGGACCGATGTGGTGGTGATCACCGATGAAGCCCACCGCAGCCAGTACGACACCCTGGCCTTGAACATGCGCACGGCCCTGCCGAAGGCGTTGTTCACCGCCTTCACCGGCACACCGCTAATCGATGGCGAGGAACGAACCCGTGAGGTGTTCGGTGAGTATGTCTCGATCTACGACTTCCAGCAGGCCGTGGAGGACGGCGCCACCGTGCCGCTGTTCTATGAGAACCGAACGCCCGAACTGCAGCTGGTCAATGCCGATCTCAACGAGGACCTTTATGGAGTGATCGAGGCGGCAGATCTCGACGGTGAGGAGGAGAAGAAACTCGAACGGGAACTGGGCCGGCAGTACCACATCATCACCAGGGACGACCGCCTCGAGACGATCGCCCGCGACATCGTCCGTCACTTCCTCGGTCGGGGTTTCATGGGCAAGGCAATCGCGATCTCGATCGACAAGGCCACCACCCTGCGCATGCACGACAAGGTGCAGCGCTATTGGAAAGCGGAAACCGAACGGGTGCGCGCCCTGGTGGAACAACTGCCACCCAATCCCAGCGAGCTCGATCCCACCGAGGAAGCGGGGGAGCTGCGCCAGCGGCTGCACATCCTCACCACCACCGAGCTGGCCGTGATCGTGTCGGCTGCCCAGAACGAGATCGCCGACATGGCGGTCCTGGGCCTCGACATCGAACCCCACCGCCGCCGGCTCACCACGTCCGATCCGCCGCTGGATCAACGCTTCAAGGACCCCACCGATCCGCTGCGGCTGGTGTTCGTGTGCGCCATGTGGCTCACCGGCTTCGATGCGCCGAGCTGTTCGACGCTGTATCTCGACAAGCCGATGCGCGACCACACCCTGATGCAGACGATCGCCAGGGCCAACCGCGTGTTCCCCGGCAAGCACAGCGGCCTGATCGTGGATTACGCGAATGTGTTCGCCTCGCTGGAGAAGGCGCTTGCGCTTTATGGCGGGCGCAGCGGTGGCGGCTCCAAACCCACCCAGGACAAGGCGGTGCTGGTGGGTCAGTTGCGCCAGGTGCTCGATGACGCCATTCGCTTCTGCGTGGAGTATCAGGTGGATCTCGCGGCGATCCATGCCCAGACGGACGGTATGCAGCGGCTGCAGCTGATTAAGGATGCGGTTGAGGCTTTGATCGCGCCGGAGTCGCTGCGGCAGAAGTTCCTGGAGCAGCAGCGCCTCGTGCAACTGCTGGTCGCCGCGATCAAGCCGGATCCAGCGGCTCAGGAATTCGCCGCCTCGGTGGGGGCTCTCAACAGCATTGCCGCTGAAATTCGCCTAACGCTCAACCCCAACCCGCCCGACATCAGTGCCGTGATGGGCCAGATCGGCCAGGTGCTCGATCAGTCGATCACCGGCATCGCCATCCGTGATCAGGGCCCCCCCAGCATCGATCTGTCCAAAATCGACTTCCAGGCTCTGGCTGACAAGTTCAAGCAGAAGCGCAACAAGAAGACGGAGCTGGAAGAACTCAAGGCCCTGATTGCGGCCCACCTCGCCCGGATGGTGCAGCTCAACCCAACCCGTGCCGACTTCCGCAAGAAATTCGAAGCCCTCATCGCCAGCTACAACGCCGGTAGCCGCAGCGTGGAGGAGATCTACAAGCAGCTGCTGCAGCTGAGCCTTCAGCTCAGCCAGGAGCAGCAACGCCACATCCGCGAGAATCTCAGCGAGGAGGAGCTGGCGATGTTCGACATCCTGATGCAATCTGCCCCGGATCTGTCAGACAGCGACCGCGCCAAGGTCAAGCAATCCGCCCGCGAGCTGGTGGAGCGGATCAAGGCGCTGCTGGTGCTCAACTGGCAGCAGAAATCTTCAGCCAGGGCCAAGCTGAAACTGCAGATTGAAGAGGCTCTCGACATCGGGCTGCCCCGCGCCTATACCCCGGAGCTTTATCAGCAGAAGTGTGAGGCGGTCTTCTCCCACATCGAGAAGGCTTACCCCGAGCGCGACCTGAGCGTCTACGCCAGTCTCTGAGCCATTCCAGCCTCGGGGTGGTGCGGCTGGCCGATCCCTCTTACCGAGACCGTCTGCGGGAGAGCGTGGCCCAGACCCGCCGCAATCCGCTTTGGGAGCCGATACAGATAATCCTTAGCGATCACATGGCCGGTCGGAGCGGTACCAGGGAGCGGCCGGGCGATCCGGGGCTGCGGGATTTCATCCTGCTGATAACGATCCTGGTGGTGTTTCTGGAAAGCGCCGCCCGCACCATCACCCCCTTGCGGCCCGCCCTCACGATGACCTTCGAGCAGGGGATCACCCCGTCGAATTCTGGAGCTGCTCCATCAACAGCCCGAAACAATCGGTTGAGTCATTGATTTCCCGGCCCTTCAGTGATCTGGCCCTAGACGATCTTCTGATATGGGGCTAAACACTGATATTTGCTCCGTCTAGGCCGTGACCCAAGCCACGAGAGAGAGCACCCAAAACTAAGTACGGGACCCCAAGGAATCCTTCCTGATGTTGTAAGCAGCGCGGCAGACGTGGTAAGCCGGCTCTGGCCTGCCATCGCCGCCAGTGATCCAGAAAGGTTGCTGCGGGCGGTGGAGGTGCCGGTGCATCCGCGCACCCTCGGGAGGGCGAAGGCTGGGGGGTGAGGGTGGGCTCCTGGCAGCCTCCTGCCTTCTCCCGCGCAGCATCCTGATCGAGGTCACGCCCGGGGCGGCGAGGCGGCGATGGCCGCTGATCTCAGCCACCTTGCGCAGGCTCAGCCAGGCGGCAGGGGGCGTGGCCAGGCCAAGGGCTGGGGGCGATAGGCCAGCACATCGGCCAGCAGCTGGACCAGATCATCGGCAGGGTGTGCCATCGGCGGCGCCGGGGTGCTAACTCCTCTGCAGAGTTTCCAGGGGCGGTCAGGTGAAGGGCACTAACCCCAGGATCAGGCGCCTTTGGAGGGTGCTGGAGCCCTTCCTGCGTGTTCTTGGAGATTTTCTCACTACCCCCCTGGTGGAACGCCCTATGGGAGCCCCTCCTCCTCCTCTGGGAAAAGCTCCTCTGGGAAAAGAGCTTCGAGTGTCCACTGGCAGGGTTTTGCCCCCCTTTTGTCCAGGTACTGGGCGCGACCTGGCTCGGCTTGCCAGACGAAAGGCTGAAAGACCTGCTCTCAGTGTTTGCGTTTGACAAGACCGGTGGCAGGTGGCCCTATGAAACGATTACAATTTTGGTCTTGGTCATTCTGTCAACCATCTACGGAGCCGAATATGGCTATCGCCTCCAGACAGCTCTCTCGCTTGCGGCAACGGACACAAGAGCTCAAAGCGCAAGAACAGACGCTGAAGCGCGAGACAGAGACGCTGAAAAAGACCAACTTGAACTTAGAAAGTCTCTTATCCGCAATCAAATCGCGGCAATCGAAGACCCTGTCGAACGAAACTTCATATTGAGAAGCTTTCTTCAATCCTCGAATCAGGCATTGACTGCTAACAACCCTTGATTTCGTCGCTTACTCCTCAAGCACCAGGTAGACGATTACGTCAACCGCTTGCTACCCAAAAACCTTGGAGTTACTAGCCTCCACGCCCTGGCTGACTGGGACAATGAGAAGCATATCTTCACGGTGGGCGAAGTGGTTCTCGGCACAGTGCTGGACATCAAGCCCTATGGCGCCTACATCGGCATCGGCGGCGACAGGGGCCTGCTGCACATCTCTGAGATCAGCGACCAGCACATTGAAACTCCACACATGGTCCTCAATGTTGGCGATCAGTTAAGGGTGATGATTATCGACCTAGACCCCATCTCCCTCTCCACAAAGGCCCTGGCGCCGGGCCGGCCGACATCATCACAGATCCCCCAGAGGATGTTCGAGAAGGCTGAAGAGATAGCCGCCCGCTACAAGAGGATGCCAGGAGGCGAGGGATTGGAGTGACCACCGAATGAGCCCCCGGCGGCGGACAAGTTGGGTTGGCTCACCCTTCGAGGGCCCGCTTGAGGATGTTGTTTTCAGCGTTGAAGACGGCGTTGGCTCCTGCGCGGGAGCCTCCCACGGGACAGGCAGCTCTCGCCTGCTATGGCTTTGGGCACCGCACCACCCCACGCAGGCGGGGCAACTTGCGACGAGAAGATGAGGCAGGTACGGCGGCCTGGGCCACAGGATCCCAAAGCGGTCAGGCGGGGCAGGGCAGAAGCGATCCCAGGGGCGGACATCACCCCACCAGCAGACAGTCGAATTGCTGGTAGCAGCACAACCGCGATTTCGATCTGCCTTCACCCCTGATCCGCTGCTGCGCTTGACCCAGGCTCGTGTAACACTGTTCAGGAGGTCACAAGTAGGCGAAGACATCGCAGGCTTGGCCTTCGGCAAGCAGGGCCACCAAGGCGGGGGCCGCTGCAAGGGTCAGCAGCAGGTCCAGGGCTATTCACACATTCGGCGTAAATCAACTTCAAATCTAGCTTGTTGAATCTGCATCTGAGTTAGCATCGCTCCTATAACTTGCATGATTAAAAAAACTACTAAATCATAGGGAAGAGGAGCACTATCCGCTATCGCCATTATTATAACTATTGCCAATACTATAATGCAAGGTTTGTAATTGCGGATTAATCTACCGCTTATGAATGGGCCTATTAGGCTTACAATTGGAAGAAGCCACAGAAGCCAATGCCGCCAGATTTTTTGCCTTGCAATCCTCAGGAGTAACTTATCATCAATGACTTTGCTTGACTCTTGGCGCCTCCATCTGCGCTGTCTTCTCCTGAGCCTATGGCTAGAGGTAAGCCACCAGCCCGGCGCCGATCCGCACCCTGGAGGGATCGTGGAGGGAAGGGCGAAGGCATCGGCGTGAATCCACGGAGCATGGCAATAAGTGTGCAGTAGGCGACACAATCATTTGGACAGTCGATTGTCCACTCAGATGCTTGAGGTCAAGATCCTTCGCATCAACTCTGATCTGAGCTAAGTTAAGGACAGAACCTGGGTACAGAGATGACTTCAGCATCCGCCTACACCGCTGTGATTCGACAGGATGGTCCTTGGTGGATTGGATGGGTGGAAGAGGTTCCTGGCGTGAATGCTCAAGAGCAGAGTCGCGAAGCGCTTCTGGAATCATTAAAAGAGGTTCTGCGCGAAGCACTGGAATTGAACCGTCAGGATGCATTAGAAGCTGCAGGCCCAGGGGCCGAGGAGCTGGCCTTGCTCCTGTGAAGCGTAGAGATCTGCTTCGCTACCTCACCAGCTCTGGCTGTGAACAGCTGAGGGAGGGTGGCAACCATCCATGGTGGTAGAACCCATCACGAAATCTTCGTAGCTCGATTCCGCGCCATACTGAAATCAAGGAATTACTTGTACGGAAGATCTGCAAGGATCTGGGACTACCTCCACCATGACTTACATAGTGGGTGATTCATTCGGCGACAGTCCGCATAAATGAACTGCAAGGTAGCGACACTTCGAACAAGCCCTTCGAGTGGACAGGCCGCCATCAGCTCTCAGCTTCACCACCCCAAGCTCCCTGCCTGCCACTCAAGGGCAACGTTGGATAGATTATGATATCACCATCAGAAATCAGAGAGTCCCCAAGCTGACCGCATAAAGATTGAGTCTCGCGTCTGATCCCGCCTCGAACTATCTCACCCAGCTCCTCTCCGGCAACGGAGCCGCCACGGCGCAGCGCATCGAGCAGCAAGCTGGCCACCCGGCCACCCAGTGACTTGCCGCAGAGGAACAGCGGCCGTTCCCCGCCCTCCAGGATCAGCTGATCGCAGAAGCTCCCCAAAGCAACACCAGCAGCCGGTCGGGGCCGGCGCGGCGGCCAGGCCGTCGATCAACCGTTGCTGACCGTGACCCCTTTCCAGAAGGCCACGCGGCCGCGAATCTCCTCGGCGGCGGCCTTGGGGTCGGGATAGAACCAGGCGGCGTTGGCATTCACCTTCCCGTCCACCACCACGTCGTAGTAGTGGGCCTCACCCTTCCAGCCGCAGACGGTGCGGTGGCTGGAGGGCCGGAAGCAGTCGCCGCTCAGCGCCTCCGCCGGGAAGTAGGCGTTGCCCTCCACCTTCACGATGTCGCCGCTATCAGCGATCACCTGGCCAGTCCAACTCGCCTGCATCGATGTCATGGGATTAGGGATGGCAATCATGGCGAATCCCGGGAGCCCGCGAGCAGGATCCCACCACCGGTAGCCGGCGAATGGCGCCGAGGCCCTGATGGCATGGGCTGTGGGTCTTGCAAGGCACTCAGAGCGGTTCAGCCCCTTCACTCAGGATGGTGAGGTAGGCGTCGTAGGCAAACACCCGATTGCGCTGGCCTCCGGTCACTTCTCTGGCGATTCCCAGAGCCACCAAGCGCTCCATGGCCTTGGCTGCGGTGGGGAAGCTCACCTGCGCCCTGGCCGCGAGCTGGGGAATCCCGACCAAGGGCCGTTGCCTGAGCGCCGCGTAGACCTGTCTCAGGCTGGTGCCCGATCGGCCCAATCCTGTGAGCTTCATCTCGTCGCTCCGGAACAGGTCGAGCAAGCGATGGGCCGAGTCCACAGCGGCAGCAGCAGTGCTCTCCACGCCCTCCAGAAAGAACGCTATCCACGCCTCCCAGTCACCCTGCTGGCGCACCTCATTGAGGAGCTCGTAATAGCGGCTGCGGTGCTCTTTGAAAAACAGGCTGAGATAGAGCAGGGGCTGGCGCAGGATGCCGCCATCCACCAGCATCAGCACGATCAGCAGTCGTCCGAGGCGGCCATTGCCATCCAGGAACGGGTGGATCGTCTCGAACTGCACGTGGGCGAGGGCGGCCTTCACCAGTACGGGCAGATCGTCGTCGGCATGGATAAACCGCTCCAGCTC
>JAPLIE010000153.1 GCA_026389265.1 Cyanobacteriota bacterium
GTGCCCCTGGCCGAGGGCCTGCTGGCCCACGGCTACCGGATCCTCTCGAGCGGCGGCACCGCGGCGACCCTGGCGGCGGCCGGGCTTGCAGTCACCAAGGTGGCGGAGCACACCGGCGCCCCCGAAATTCTTGGCGGCCGGGTCAAGACCCTCCACCCTCGCATCCACGGCGGCATCCTGGCGAAGCGGTCCGATCCCGCCCACCAGGCCGATCTGGCCGCCCAGGCCATCGATCCGATCGATGTGGTGGTGGTGAACCTCTATCCCTTCCAGCGCACCGTGGCCGACCCGCAGGTGAGCTGGGAGACCGCCGTGGAGAACATCGACATCGGCGGTCCGGCCATGGTGCGCGCCGCGGCCAAGAACCATGCCGATGTGGCCGTGCTCACCGATCCGGCCCAGTACGGCGGCTTCCTCGAGGCCCTGGCCGCCGGTGGTGCGGATGAAGCGCTGCGGCGCCGGCTGGCCCTGGCCGCCTTCTCCCACACCGCCGCCTACGACGCCGCCATCGCCGCCTGGCTGGCCGGCCGGCTGGGGGCGGAGGAGCCTTCCCCGGCGGATGGCGCCGGAGCCGAGGCTGAGGTCATCCCACCGCTACAGCTCACGCTGCCGGCCCGCCAGAGCCTGCGCTACGGCGAGAATCCCCACCAGAAGGCCCTCTGGTACGGCAGCGCCGAAGCCGGCCTGGGGGCAGCCCGCCAGCTGCAGGGCAAGGAGCTCAGCTTTAACAACCTGCTCGACCTCGACGCCGCCCTGGCCACGGTGCGGGAATTCGGCTACGGCGAGCCGGCCGGAACCGGGAGCCCGCCCGGCGAGCCGACCGATCCGGCCATCAACCTGCCGGCGGCGGTGGTGGTGAAGCACACCAACCCTTGCGGGGTGGCCACTGGCGCCGGTGGGGCCGAAGCCCTGCTGCGGGCCCTCGATGCCGACCGGGTCTCGGCCTTCGGGGGCATCGTGGCCCTCAACTGGCCCGTGGACGGCGCCGCCGCCGAACACCTGGCGGGGTTGTTTCTGGAGTGCGTGGTGGCCCCCGCATTCGAACCCGCCGCCCGGGAGCGGCTCGCGGCCAAGGCGAACCTGCGGCTCCTGGAGCTGGAGCCCGCCGCCATCGCCGCGGCCGATCGCCAGCAGCTGCGCAGCGTGCTGGGCGGGGTGCTGGCCCAGGACCTGGACGACCAGGCGATCGATCCGGCCAGCTGGCAGGTGGTGAGCCAGCGCCAACCCACTGAGGCCGAATGGGCCGATCTGCGCTTCGCCTGGCGAGTGGTGCGCCACGTGCGCTCCAACGCCATCGCCGTGGCCGCCGCTGGCCAGAGCCTGGGCATCGGCGCCGGCCAGATGAACCGGGTGGGATCGGCCCAGATCGCCCTGGCTGCGGCCGGGGAGCGGGTCCGCGGCGCCGTGCTGGCCAGCGATGGCTTCTTCCCCTTCGACGACACCGTGCGCCTGGCCGCCTCCCACGGCATCAGCGCCGTGATCCAGCCCGGCGGCAGCGTGCGGGATGGCGATTCGATCCAGGCCTGCAACGAGCTCGGCCTGGCGATGGTGACCACCGGCCGGCGTCACTTCCTCCACTGACGTTCCAGCACGCACCGGCTGCCCGGACGCTCCGGCCCTGATCTGCCTGCAGGGGTCCTGCTTGCGGTCAGCGGCACCAGAGGGCTTCGGGTCTTGAGGTCTGTTCGACGCTCTGTAACGATTTCAGCGGGGACTCAGCCGGCCCCGCCCAGCAGCACGGCATGGCAGCAGCCTCCGCAACCGGGAGCGCAGTAGTTTCATCGCTCTGGCCGCATGCCGCTCTCCTCCCATGCCCCTCGAGATCCCCAGCTCCGTTGCCTTCGGAATGAGCTTCGTGCACCCCGTGCTGATGTGGGTGCTGCTGGCCCTGAGCGGCTATGGCCTCTACCTGGGGATCAAGGCCAAGAAACTGCGCACCGCCACCACGGCCGAGGAGCGCAAACCCCTGATCCAGGGGCAGTTCGCCCAGCGCCACCTGAAGATCGGCCAGATCATCCTGGCCGTGATGGTGCTCGGCACCCTGGGTGGCATGGCCGTGACCTACCTCAACAACGGCAAGCTCTTCGTGGGACCCCACCTGCTGGTGGGCCTGGGCATGACCACCCTGGTGGCGATCGCCGCCTCCCTCACCACCGCCATGCAGAAGGGCAATCTCGTGGCCCGCAAGGTGCATGTGGGCCTGAACATGACGGTGCTCACCCTCTTCCTCTGGCAGGCCTTCACCGGCCTCCAGATCGTGCAGAAGATCCTGCAGCCCCAGGCCTGAGCAGGCCTCAGAGGAGCCACCGGCCTCGACCAGAGCCCGGTACCCACCAGAGCGGGACAGCACCAGGGCCGCATCCAGCCTCCTTTCAGGGCCGCTGTGTTTTCAGGGCCGCTAAAGGATTCGGAACCGTGCCGGCCCTGGCGACCTGCAATGTCGGATCGCGACGATCCCAGCCCGGGGCCAATCCGCCCGACTCGCTGCTTTCGGTCCAAAATCCGACCGGAACCGGTTCAGAAGCGTGCTCTGCGGCGCGGCGGGCAGGGGATGCCGTGGCTGGCGTGGAAATCCTCCTGCACCTTCCAGGTGAGCCGGCGGGAGACCTGCCGCACGATCTGGCGGAGCAGGTGATCGCCGCTGGTCTGAACGAGGCCTTCTGGAAGGATGCTGATCATCGCGGGCAGCTTGATCCACACGGCCAGATCAAGGTTCCAGCGCACGAGGGTGTGGGCCATGAGTGTGTCCACCTCCTCGACGGAAATCTCAGCGGCGGCCTCCTGATCCGTGGCCTCATCCAGCCGCAGGGCGGCATTGAAGTCCACGTCGTAGAGGCCTGAAAGGGTGGCATCGGCACCGGGCGTGGGCACCGTCTGGATGCGATAGACCCCCGCCGCCTGGGGCAGCAGTTCAAGGCCGATGGTGGGCTCCACCTCGAAGCCAAAGTTGCCGAAGCGCCCAAGGGTGAGCACGTAGCCATTGCGATCCAGCGGCGTGACCGCCATGGGGGCGGCACAGCGCTGAAACCAGCCCTCATGCCGGTCGAGGTAGGCCTCCACCACCGCCGCGGGGGCGCGCATCTCCATCAGATCGGCGAAGCTGCTGCCGTAACGGCGCACCCGCCCATCGGGACTGTGGCGCAGCGTATCGGGGTCGGAGAAGCTCTCAGTCGGTGCGGAAGAGGCCAGAAGGGACAAGGGCGACGGACCCGTCGGAAGGGATGGGGAGCGGCCAGCCTGGAAACCGACAGGGGACCCGCCCGGCGGATCAAGACCGCGAAGCGAGGCCAGTGGATGCGAGGCCGATGGAAGTGAGGCCGATGGATGCGAGGCCAGTGAACGAACCACCCAAGTGGAGTTATGAAACGAATCTAAAGCCACAGGGGGCTGCTGCTGTCACAAGAATTGCAGCGACTCGGGCCAGAAGGGGTGCCGGATTCAGGCGGCGGTGAGGGCGATCAGACGCTGAATCACATCCTCCACCACCCGATCGGGCGTGGAGGCACCAGAGGTGATGCCCACCCGGATCGGCCCCTGCGGCAGGAAGGGATCCACCACCTCCAGCTCACCGCCGAGCGGCTTGTGCTCGATCCGGTTCCCCGGACCGATCCGCTCGGGGGTGTCGATGTGGAAGGAGCGGATGCCGCGGCCCACGGCGATCTCCTGCAGGTGGGTGGTGTTGGAGGAGTTGTAACCGCCGATCACCACCATCAGATCGAGGGGCTCGTCCACCAGGGCGAACATGGCGTCCTGGCGCTCCTGGGTGGCATCGCAGATTGTGTTGAAGGCCAGGAAGTGCTCGCCCAGCTCGGCCGGACCGAAGCGCTGCAGCATCGTGCGCTCGAACAGGCGGCCGATCTCCTCGGTTTCGCTCTTGAGCATCGTGGTCTGGTTGGCCACCCCGAGGCGGGTGAGGTCACGGTCGGGGTCGAAGCCGGGGGAACTGGCCTTGGCGAAGCGGGCCATGAAGGCCTCCCGAGCGGCGGCCCGCTCGGCGGGATCGGCAGTGGCGGCACCGCCGGCCAGGATGTAATCGCACACCATCTGGGCCTCGGCCAGATCCAGCACCACCAAATAGGTGCCCGCAAACGAGCTGGTGGCGAGGGTCTCCTCGTGCTTCACCTTGCCGTGGATGATCGAGGTGAAGGCCTGCTTCTTGTGCTTCTCCACGGTGTTCCACACCTTCGACACCCAGGGGCAGGTGGTGTCCACGATGTGACAACCCCGCTCGCTCAGCAGCTGCATCTCCTGCACGGTGGCCCCGAAGGCCGGCAGGATCACCACATCGCCGGCGGCCACCTCGGAGAAGTCCTTCACGCCACCCTCCACCGCGATGAACAGCACATCCATGTCGCGCAGGTGGTCGTTCACCGAAGGGTTATGGATGATCTCGTTGGTGATCCAGATCCGCTCGGTGGGGTAATGGCGCCGGGTTTCATAGGCCATCGCCACGGCTCGCTCCACTCCCCAGCAGAAGCCGAAGGCCTCCGCCAGCCGCACCGTTAGCCTCCCTTCCTTCAGTTCCTGGCCATTGCTGCGCAGGTTGGCAATCAGATCGCTCTGGTAGGCGGTCTGGAGGCTGCCGGCCACCTCGTCGCCCAGGCCGAAGCCGCGGCGGTTGTAGCGGTCCGAATGGTGCAGGGAGCGCTTGAAGGCACGGGTATCCATGGCGGCAGGCGCGATCTGCCGTGACTCTATGGGGCCTGCGGTGATCAGGTGGGCTGACGCTCCAGCACCGAAGCCAGGCCCAGCCAGTGCACCGCTTCGCCCGAGAATTCGAAGATGCAGGGCAGCACCTCCACGCCGGCGGCCAAGGCCTGGCGAAACAGTTCGCCATAGCGGGGATCGGCGGCATCGCCGGGCGCGAACCGAGTCACATCAGCGCGGCTCAGGCAGGGCAACAGCACGGCCCGGGCCGTGGGCAGTAGGGCGGCGAGCTCCAGCAGGTGTTTCTGGCCCCGCTCGGTCACGGTATCGGGGAAGAGAGCCAGATCCCCCTCGCTCCAAGTGGTGTTCTTCACCTCCAGATAGATCAACCGCGGATCAGCCGGCGGGGCGCCATCGAGGCCGGGGCCGGGGGTGAGCAGCAGGTCGATGCGGCTGCGGCGCCTCTCGCCGTAAGGCACCTCGGCGCGGATCGCCGCAATCGGGCCCAGCCAGGGCTCCAGATAGCCGGCCTCGATCGTGGCCCGCACCAGCCGGTTGGGTAGGGCCGTGTTGATCCCCACCCAGACCGGCCGGCCGTCGGCACTGGTGGTTTCGGCCTGCTCCCAGGTCCAGGCGAGCTTGCGGGTCGGGGAGGGAGCATGGCGCAACCGCACCCGGCCGCCGGGGTGGAGCACCCCGGTCATCGGACCGGTGTTGGCGCAGTGCACGGTCACCACCTGGCCATCGGCCAGTTCCACATCGGCCAAGAAACGCTTGTAGCGCTTCAGCAGCACGCCTTCCACCAGGGGTTCGAGGGTGAGCACCGGGTGGGGGGTGGGATGGCCGGCCGGGGCAGTGCCCGCGGGGCCGCCGGAACCAGCAGGGCCAGCGGTCCCGGCGGAGCCGGCAGAGCGGGACTGGGAATCGCTCACAGCGCGGGGCATCACGGAACTCCTGGATCGCAGCGGCCGATCCGGGCAGTCCAGCAGGCCGGACCCCGCGGCTGCGGCCGGCGGCACCAGTTCGCGAGGCGCTGGACCGAACCTGCAGGGTCCAGCCCCGTAAGGTCCAGCAACCGGCGGCTGCGGGACCGCTTCGAGCGACCGGAGGCCGACGGCCATACTGCCGAGCGACCGAATGGGCCCCAGGCCCGGCCCGATGGCGAAATCACTGCGAAGGATTGCCCTTGTCGTGGCGGTGGCCACCGCCCTCAGCAAGGTGGTGGGCCTACTGCGCCAGCAGGTGATCGCCGCGGCCTTCGGGGTGGGCGCCGCCTACGACGCCTACAACTACGCCTATGTATTGCCCGGCTTCCTGCTGATTCTGCTGGGGGGCATCAACGGACCGTTCCACAGCGCCATGGTGAGCGTGCTCTCAAGACGCGATCGCAACGAGGGGGCCCATGTGCTGGCGGCGATCAACACCATGGTGGGGGCGGCCCTGCTGGCGGTGACCTTGCTGCTGATCGTGGCGGCCGATCCTCTGATCACACTGGTGGCCCCGGGCCTCGATGCCAGCCGCCACGAGCTGGCGGTGGTGCAGATGCGCTGGATGGCGCCGATGGCCCTGTTCGCCGGCCTGATCGGCCTGGGCTTCGGGGCCCTCAATGCCGCCGATGAGTTCTGGCTGCCGGCTGTGAGCCCCCTGCTTTCAAGCCTGGCGGTGATCGGCGGCATCGGGCTGCTCTGGTGGCGGCTGGGCAGCGCCATCGTGCTGCCCCAGTGGGCCATGCTCGGCGGTATCGCCCTGGCGGTCAGCACCACGGTGGGGGCGCTGCTGCAGTGGCTGATCCAGCTGCCGGCCCTGGCGAAGCAGGGCCTGCACAAGTTCGAGCTGGTGTGGGACTGGAACCACCCCGGCGTGAAGGAGGTGCTGGCGGTGATGGCGCCGGCCACCCTCTCCTCGGGGATGCTGCAGATCAACGTGTTCGTGGATCTGTTCTTCGCCTCGGGGATCGTGGGAGCGGCGGCGGGCCTGGGCTACGCCAACCTATTGGTACAGACCCCCTTGGGCCTGCTCTCCAATGCCCTGCTAGTGCCCCTGCTGCCGGTGTATTCCCGGCTCACCGCCCTAGCCGACCGGCCCGAGCTGATCGCCCGCATTCGCCAGGGCCTGATGCTCTCCACGGCCAGCATGTTGCCGCTGGGGGCGCTGATGGTGGGTCTGGCGGTGCCGATCGTGAGGCTGGTGTACGAGCGGGGCGCCTTCAACCACGGCGCCGCCCAAATGGTGGCGTCGTTGCTGATGGCCTACGGGGTGGGCATGCCGGTGTACCTGGCCCGCGATGTGCTGGTGCGGGTGTTCTATGCCCTCGGTGATGGCAACACCCCGTTCCGCTGGTCAGTGGCCGGCATCGGCCTCAATGCCTGCTTCGACTGGTTCCTGGTGGGCGGGCCCACCCCCTGGGGGCTGCAGCTGCCGGCCCTCAACTTCGGCGCCCCCGGGGTGGTGCTGGCCACGGTGAGCGTGAACCTGATCACCTGCCTGGGCCTCACCTGGGCCTTGGCCGGTCGGCTCGGCGGCCTGCCCCTGCGCGTCTGGAGCCGCGACACCCTGCTGCTGCTGCTCGCCGCGGTGGCCGCCGGCTGTGTGGCCTGGGGGCTGTCCACCTGGGTGGCGTGGCCGGCGGGCTTCCTGGGTCTGCTGCTCCAGAACTCGCTCTGCGCCGGCCTGGCCCTGGCCACCTATGGCCTGATCGGCAGCTTGGCGGGGGTGCCGGAGGTGCGCCAGTTGCTGGCGATGGCAGGGCGCCGCCGACCGGCCTGATTCAGCCGCCCCCCAGGGCAAAGAAGAGATTGCGCATCGCTTCCAGCAGGTTGGAGGCCTCCCGCTGCTGTTCCTCATGGCCGAGGCTCTCGAGCTCGCGCCGACGGGAATTCACCAGCTGGGCGAAGCGCTCCAGCAGGTCGGGATCGCGCTCCAGCAGCTCCCGCACGCCAGCCCGGTCGACCCGCAGCAACCGCGAATCCTCCAGAGCCCGCACCGTGGCACTGCGTGGTGCCCCCTGGAACAGGGTCATCTCGCCGAACACCTCGCCGGGCCCGAGCTCGGCCACATGGATGATGTGGCCGGGCTGGACCTCCTTCTCCACTTCCACCCGGCCGGTGATCACCTGATAAAGAGAGCGGCCCGTGGCCCCCTCCCGCACGATCGCCTCCCCAGCGGTGAACAGCACCGGCCGGCTGTGGCTGAGCAGGGAATCCAGATCGGCGGGCGGCAGCTCGGCGAAGAGGGAGTGGCTCGCCAGCAGCAGCCTTCCCTCCTGGGGCGGCAGAGAGGCCACCAAGGCCTCGGCCACCGGATCGGGCCGGCGACGCTGCAGCTCGCGCACCGGAAAGGGGATGCTGCGACCTTCTCGTTTGAGGGCATACCAGATCTGCTGCAACAGGGCACTGCGCAGGGAGCGGCGCACCGCATCGCTGGGTTCGCGGAACCACACCTGCACTTCGTAGGTGATGGCGCTGTCGGCGAAGGCCTTCACCCGCACCTCAGGAGGCGGCTCCTGGAGCACCAGCGGATGGCTCCCCACCACCCGCTCCAGCAGTGCCAGCGCACCGCCGGGGGGGAGGTCGAAGTCCAGACCCACATCGAAGCGGTCCGAGACCGCTCCGGAGAAGCTCAGGTTGCGCAGGATTCCATTGGTCACCTGGGTGTTGGGCAGCACCACCCGCACCCCGTCGGAGGTGCGAAGGGTGGTGTCGCGCCAGCTCACCGATTCCACCCGGCCCCGGGCCTGCTCGCCGGCGATCTCCACCAGATCCCCCAGCCGCAGGTCATCACTGAGCTGGAGTTCCAGGCCGGCGATCAGATCCTTTAGTGGCTCCTGAATCGCCAGACCGACCACGGCGGTGAGCACCGCCGTGGTGGTGACGAGCCCCACCACATCGAGGCGGCCGACCCGGTTGACCAGCAGCACCGCGGCCAGGGCACCAGCGGCCACCAGGAGCAGCTGCACCAGCAACTCCGGCGGCGGACGCCACCACCCCAGCCCGCCGGGCAGTTCCAGCACCAGCCACAGCACCAACCGGATCAGAGCCAGCACCAGCAGGAGGTCCACGCCGATGGCGAGCCAGAGGCGGCCGGATGCCGGCACCAAGGAGAGCGGCACCAAGTGAAGAGCCACCGTGCTCACCGTGGCCAGCAGCGGCAGAGTGCGAGGGGGCAGGGGCAGGCCGCGGCGCCGGCAGGCCAGGGTGAGCAGCACCACCAGCCCGAAGGCGGGCAACACCACCGACCACGAGGGAATGGTCCAGGAGGAAATCGCGCTGGGCGGGGCCATCGGCACGACAGGTAGCGACCCATCCTGACGCCGCTGGCCTAGGCTTGCCCGGGGATAGGGGCCTGAGCTGCCGGGATGGGGCCAGAGTGCATTGGCGCTGCCGTGCCGAGCCGATGCCGATGCTCCTGCCGTGCCGATCGCTGAGGCCTCGCCGATCCACTGGAGCGGGGCAGAGCATGAGGCGGGGCCTCCGGACTGGGCCAGAGCGCCTCGGCCGGGCGGGCCTCAGTCAGGCGGGCCTCAATCTGGCGAGAGTCCCTCTGGCGGGTCTAAGTCTGGCGGGCCTGGCCGGAGCCCTGCTGCTCACCCTGCTCCCACCGCTGCCCGCCCGCAGCGCCGAACGGGCCGTGATCCAGGAAATCCTCGATGGCGACCAGCTGTTTGTGGATGGTCAGAAGGCCCGCGTGAACCAGCAGGCCACCGCCCCCGATGACGTGAGCACCAAGGCGAGCCGCGGCGCCCTCGCCTTCCCCGGCGGTGCGGTGGGCCGCATCAACCGCTTCTCGCGGATGCGTCTCGGCCAGAGCTGCTTCCTGCTCGAAAGCGGCCAGGTGCTGGTGTCGGGCAAGGCCGCCGGCTGCACCCGCTCCGCCCGGCTGAGCGTGCGGGGCACCAACTACCTGCTGGAGGTGGATGAACAGGGCGACTCCCAGCTCTCGGTGCTGGAGGGCACGGTGGAGGTGGAGCCGCTGAAGGAGGGGACTCCAACCGGTACGGGTCCCACCACGGTGCAGGCGGGCCAGAAGCTGCGGCTGTCGGCCCAGGGGGTGATCCTGGCCCTGCTGAGCCTCAGCAGCAGCGACTACGACGCCATCCTGCGCGGACCGCTGTTCGACGGCTTCCGGCTGCCGCTGCCGAACGCCGGCTCCCTGGAGAGCTATCTGCGCCGCTATCAGCCCTCCGTGAGCCTGCCCGTGAATCTGCCCTCGGCCCCCCTGGCCCCCAGCCTGCCTACCCCCTCCCTGCCCTCCTTTGGCCTGCCCCGCCTGTTCTGATGACGGCCTGAGCGGCCTGCCCCGTGGGCTCGGTGCTTCCCGGCCATGAAGCGGCGGCTCCCCGGTGCCCTGCTGCCGGCTCTGCTGTTGCTGTGGGTGGGCGTGAGCGCGGGCTGGCCGGGGCCCCGCTGGCGGGTGGCCGAGCGGGGCCTCGAAGACCAGCTGCAACGGCTTCTGGGCCCCCGCCGTCCGCCGGCGGCGGTGACCCTGGTGGCGGTCGACGACGCGACGCTGCAACAGGGGGATTGGTATGAGCGCAACCGCCAGCTGCCGGCCTGGGCCCGGGACGTGGGCTCCCTCCCCTGGCCCCGGGCCGCCTACGGCCTGCTGATCGAGCGGCTGCTGGCGGCCGGGGCCCGGGCCGTGGCGGTGAATGTGGTGTTCGAGGGCCCCAGCTCCCATGGCCCCGCCGACGACGCGGCCCTAGCGGCGGTGCTGGCGCGCCACCGCGGCCGGGTGGCCCTGGCCGCCGAGATGCAGGAAGGCGAAGACCAGCAGGGGGCCGGCTCCCTCACCCTGGTCAGCCCGAACGACGCATTGGTGGCGGCGATCGGTGGCCCGGCCCAGCTCGGTCTCACCAACATCCTGGTGCCGCGGCCGGGGGATCGGCTGCTCCACCCCGAGGCCTACGCCGGTGCCCTGCTGCACGCCCGGCAGGTGAGCGACACACCGCCCGCCCTCTCCACCACGGTGCTGCGGCTGGCGGGCTGGCCGCCGCGCAGCGACGACCGCCACAGCGCCCTGCGCACCTACGGCGCCGAGGGCAGCCTGGAGCGGCTGAGCGCCTGGGAGGTGCTCGACCCCGCCCGCTGGGCTCACCACCCCCGCCGATCGGCCCTGGCCGGCGGCGTGGCGCTGGTGGGTCCGGTGGTGAGCGAGGGGAGCGCCGGTTATGGCACGCCCTTCGGGTCGCTCTCGGGGCTGGAGATGCTGGGCACCGCCACCGCCAACTCCCTGCGGGGCGATGGGCTGCAGAACTGGCCCGCCCAGCCACCGCAACGGGCCCTGCTGGCCGTGGCGCCCCTGCTGCTGGCCCTGGCCGCCGGCCGCCGGCTGAGCGCGATCCAGGCGCGGCTGGCGCTGGTGGCCCTGCTGCTGGCCCTGCAGTTGGCGGCGGGGCTGCTGGTGCTGCAACGGGGAAACCGCTGGCTACCGCTGCTGGCTCCCCTGAGCGGCCTGGGAGCTCTGGCTCTGCTCTATGGCGGAAAGGCCTACCTGCGGGAAGCGGGCGAACGACTCCGGCTGCGCCGCACCTTCGAGCGCTACGTAGCGCCTGGGGTGGTGGCCGAGATCCTGGCGGATCCGGAGGCGGCCGAGGGAATCCTGCGGGGCCGCCAGCTGGAGGTCACCGTGCTGATGAGTGACATCCGCGGCTTCACCACCCTCACCCGCCAGCGCAGCGTGGCGGGCCAGAGCGAGCTGCATGTGCGCCAGCTCAACGAATACCTCGGCGCCATGGTGGAGGTGGTGGGCCAGCACGGCGGCACGATCGACAAATTCATCGGCGACGCGGTGATGGCGGTGTTCGGCTCGCCGCTGAGTCGGGGCGCCCGGGAGGAGGCCCGCCAGGCGGTGCGCTGCGGCCTGGCGATGCGCTCCGCTCTGGCCGCCCTCAATGCCGACTGGCGGCGGCGGGGACTGGCCGAGCTCGACAACGGCGTGGGCCTGGCCAGCGGACCGGTGATTGCCGGCCAGATCGGCAGTCCGAAGCGGCTGGAATTCACCGTGATCGGCGACACCGTGAACCTGGCGGCCCGGCTGGAGGCGATGACCCGCCAGGTGGAGGAGCCCTTGGTGTTCGATACCGCCACCGCCGCCCTGCTGATAGGCGACCCGGAGTTGCGCCCCGCCAGCCTCGGCAGCCGGGAGGTGAAGGGGATCGGGCCCGTGGAGCTGTTCGGGGTTCAGGCCGCCGCTTCCGGCCAGACCTGAGTCGGCTGCCGCGCACCCATCTCCGCAAAGGGAATCAGGGCCGCAAAGGCTACGATCAATCTGGTAATTCGTCGTCGTGGCGCAGTCCGCGAAGGAGGGCAAGGCGCGCCGGCAATGCCACCGAACGCAGAAATTAAGTCGCGCCGCGAAGCGGAGTCGGCTTGAATTAATTGTTGGCCCGACATCAAGGCTGCGGTCACCACTTTACAATACCAAGAGTTACCTTGATGCTACCAGCAAGCGTTGAGCATCCATAATCTTTCGCAAGGCGCATCAATGAGTCATGGAAACCTAGGCTTGGGAACGCTGCTTCGACTTCTGCTATCGCACCTCTGCTCATGCCCTTACGGAGCATTCCTTTCGAAGCATCGATCCAGTCGGCTTTACGACAGGCCTCAATGATTTCTCTATGTGGACCTGTATAGGGAAAAATTTTGTGGTGCCAATGAATAGCGCCGCGAAGCAAATCAGGATCCAACCCAAGCCCCAACTTCTGGTTGTCGGCTATTGCTACAGCCTCGGACGGCTCTAGGTAGGCCAATTCGTGATCTGTCCAGAGTCCGATGTCATGATAGACAAACGCAGCCTCGATAAGCCTCTCATGTTCTTTGGCATTGCCTAGAAAATGCATGGCATAAGTGATCGTGCGATAAACATGGTTACGATAGCCGGGGAAATCTCGGCCAATCAGCATCTCGTATCGCGAAAAAGCTCTTCGGCGAAGGGCCTTTCCATTTTGATCATGATCTCTGGCACAAAAAGTGGCTCCTTAGTTGATGCAGTTGCGGTCGAAAGTCCCGGAAAGAAAGGGGCTAACGCAATCTGGGTGGTTTCCGCGAGCCACAGTACTGCTCCTGCTGCTTTCCGAGAAGCACTTGCATGCAGCAGAGCCAACTATGGTAACTGCAGTCGCTTTCGGCAATTGGTATCCATCGCGAACAGTGGTTATCGGACCCGATATCCACTTGTAATGGCTGCTGCAACTGGTCGGCTGGGTTGATGCTGTCCATCAGCCCCCGCTTGAGCACGTGCACAACAATGCTCGTGCTATTGAGATCAGCGTCCCCCATTGATTCCTGTATGGTTAGGATGTCCTCCCACTCTCTAGCAAATAGGTCGCGAACGAATGGCGCAAAGTGTGGCAACCCTCCAAGGCATGGGGGGAAAATCACCGCTCCTCAACCCGCCTCCAGATCCGAACATTTTGGAGGTGCCGTTTCAGAGCATCGCACTGGCTTCCGGTGACCATAGCCTCCAGATCCAGATCGCGCCCCAGCAATTCCCGGTCAAGAAACAGCAGTGTTGATAGCGCCTGGTTCTGAGTCGCCGCACTCACCCGACCCTCCAGCGCCAGATGAGTCAGAAAGGCATTCACCTCAATACTGCCCCTTTCACGCGGATAGGTCGCCACCGTGCGGCGCGCATAGTGGCGACCCTGTAGGTCCTCCCGGTAGCGCTGGATCAACCGGGCGAGCCTGGGGGGGCGGCATCCACAGTCTCCCGACCACCCAGACAGGCTCCTGACCACCAGACAGGATTTTTCTCGCTGTGGTCATGGCAAAGGCGTGATGGGCCTGTGGGCGCTGCCCCCATGCCAGCCTGCAGCCGATGGATGCCCTTCCCTCC
The DNA here is from genome assembly GCA_026389265.1 of Cyanobacteriota bacterium. Taxonomy (GTDB): domain Bacteria; phylum Cyanobacteriota; class Cyanobacteriia; order PCC-6307; family Cyanobiaceae; genus Cyanobium. Next base: position 13,480 of record JAPLIE010000153.1, read on the forward strand.
GCGCTCTCAGCCACTAACGCCCAGGCCGGCCCCTCACCCCAAGGAGTGGAGGCCTTCCTGGCGGCGGCCGGGCCGCTGATCGATCTGCGCAGCCCCGCGGAGCTTGCCCAAGGGCACATTCCGGGCGCCATCAACCTGCCGTTGTTCGACAACGACGAACGGGCCGAAATCGGCACTCTCTACAAGCAGCAGGGCCGCCAGGCCGCCGTGCTGCGCGGGCTGGCCCTGGTGGGGCCGCGGATGGAGAGCTTCGGCACGGCGCTGCTGGCCGCTCTCGCGGAGCACCGCACCGCAACCAGCGCCGCAGCTCACCCCCACATCGCTCCCTGCCTGCGACTCCATTGCTGGCGCGGCGGCATGCGCTCCGGCTCGGTGGCCTGGCTGGCCCGCCAGCTCGACCTGCCGGTGCTGCTGCTGGAGGGTGGCTACAAGGCCTATCGGCGCTGGGTGCTGGAGCTGTTCGAGCGGCCCTGGCCCTTGCGCCTGCTGGGGGGCCGCACCGGCTGCGGCAAGACCGACCTGCTGCTGGCCCTGCGGGAGCGGGGCGTGGCGGTGCTGGATCTGGAGGGGCGTGCCCACCACCGCGGCAGCAGCTTCGGCGCCCTCGGCCTGCCGCCCCAGCCCAGCAGCGAGCACTACGAAAACCTGCTGGCCGCCGACCTGGTCGGCCTCGAGGGGGCCGAGGAGATCTGGCTGGAGGCCGAGAGCTCCCAGGTGGGCCGCTGCCGCATCCCGGCCGGCCTCTGGCGCCAGATGCAAGCGGCCCCGGCTCTGGAAATCCAACGCCCCCTGGAGCAGCGGCTGACCCAGCTGGTGGCGATCTATGGCCAGCAGGATCCCGCCGGTCTGGTCGAAGCTACTTGCCGCATCGCCAAACGGCTCGGTCCTCAGCGCACTGCTCTCGCCCTCGAAGCGATCGCCGCCGCCGACTGGGCCAGCGCCTGCCGCCAGATGCTCGACTATTACGATCGCTGCTACGACCACGACCTCAGCAGCCATGCCGTGCAGGCGGTGGAGCTGGGCGAGCTGGCGCCGGCGGAGGCGGCCCGGCTGCTGCTGGAGCGGGGGTTGGTGGTGGCCCGGCCAAGTCGGGTCGGATGAAGCCGCTGCTTCTGCTTGGACCGAACCTTGTACGAAGGGCTGCGAGCTCCCGCAGCCTCGCCCCGCTGGCCGCCCCGACGCGGCCTGTCTTGCCTGGGGTGCCAATCAAAGGGCTTCAGGCCGGCCTTCACACCCCCTTCAGCTCCCTGGTGAGAACTCCCGAGCCCCCAGCACCCGGCCGATCAGGGCCGCCTCCAGGAAGCCGGCCCGTTGCAGCGCGGCCAGGGCGGCGCCGGCCCGATCGGCGGGCAGGGCCGCCAGTAGGGGGCCGCAGGTTTGGGGATCGATCAGCAGGGCCTTCACAACCGCAGTGGCCTCCCCCACCAATCGCACCGGCCCCTCCAGCAGCGCCAGTGCCCGGCCATTGGCGGGGGCCAGGGTGCTGGCCCAGCCCTGATCCAGCAGCTCCAGGGCGCCGGTGAAGGCCGGAATGGTTCTCGGGTCAATCTGCACCGTCGGGTGGGGGGCTCCCCTTCGGGCGTCCGTTCGGCCTCTTGCCCCGCCCCGACTGTCCTGGTTGCCGTCCTCGTCTTCGACCTCGGCGGCGGCCCTGTCCTCGGCAACCCCTGCGGGACCCAGCACGTCGCCATCAGAGCGAGCACCGGCACCGCCCGCCGCCAGCATCTCCCCCAGGTGCCCGAGCAGGCCGAAGCCCGTCACATCCGTGCAGGAATGGCAGCCATGGGCGGCCAGCAGCGCCACCAGCGGCGCCTGGCTGCGCTGCATCGTCTCCAGGGCGGCATCGATCCAGCTCGGCCGGGCTGCCCCCGCCATGGCCGCCGCGAACAGCACGCCGCTGCCCAGGGGCCCACAAAGCAGCAGGGCGTCCCCCTCCCGCAGGGGTCCCTTGCGCCAGTGGCGCAAGGGCTCGGTCCGACCGTTCACCGTGAGGGCCAGAGCCAGACCGGCCCCATCGCGGCCCTCGAGGGTGTGGCCGCCGATCAGCCGTGCTCCGAGCGGATCGAGCACCGAGCGAACCCCCGCCAAGGTCTGGAGAAGCAGCTCCTCCTGCAGGGCCGGCGCCGCCTCCGGCAGGGTCACAAGGGCCTGCACACTGTCCAGATCTGCCCCGCTCGCCCAGAGATCGCCGCAGGCATGGAGGGTGGTGAGGCGGGCATTGAGCCAGGGATCGGCCACTAGGGCCGGGAAGCCATCCACGCTCTGGAGCAGCAGGGAGCCATCGGTGGCCATGGCCAGCACCGCCGCGTCCTCGGGCGGGAGGGGAGCTGTGGGCGTAGCTGGGGGTGCCGCCGGGGCAGCACCACCTGGCGCACACCCGGGGGCTGCACCACCTGGCGAAGATTCGAGCTCCACCCCATCCCCCCTCTCATTCAGGGCCGTGGCGCTGGGGGAGGGCGCTTGCGCCATGGCCATCCACTCCAGCCGGGCCAGGGCCCCCTCCAGCGGAGCGGCAGCGAGCTTCGCGGCGCAACCGCGGCAGGCCATGGCCTCCGGCCCCATCGGAGCCAAGGCGGCGAAGCCATCCAGGAAGCGTTGATCCAGGTGGCGCTTCCAGCGCCACAACCAGCGGCTGGGCCCCAGGGCAAAGGGCCCCCAGAACACCACGGCCCGCGGCCCCTTCGGACTCCAGCCCCCATCCCCCAGCAGCTGCAGCGCCCGCCGCTGGGGCCGCCACGGGCGAAGCGGCCGCTCCGGCTGCTCCAGGCTGCGCTGAAGATTGGTGGTGAGCACCGGCGTCGCCCGCACCGCCCACACCCCTGAGGCCGGCCGCGGCGCTTCAGCCAGCACGGCGCAGTCGCCGGTGGCGAAGAGGTGGGGATGCTCCAGCACCTGCAGGCTGGCGGCGGTGACCACGCGGCCTGAGGCAGCTTCCACCGGCAACCCCGCCGCCGCCAGCCAGGCCGGCGCCCGGCTGCCGGTGCAGGCCAGATCGGCCGGAGCCTCCTGCGGCGCAGTCCGCTCCAGCGGGATGCCGGCATCGGCCAGCAGTCGCTCGCCCAACCGATTCGCCGCAGCTGAACCGAGCCGCAGCTCCTGGCCCCGCAGCAGTAGGCGCGGGCCATGACCGCGAGCCCTGAGGGCCAGGGCCAGCTCCACGGCCGCCGCGCCGCCGCCGCGGATGCGCAGCTCTGATCCAGGCGCCAGGGCGCTGAGCCAGGCCAGAAAGGGCTCCAGGGGCTTCACGGGCTGGCCGTTGGCCGCGCTGACCCCGGCCGTCACGGCCCCCACATCGAGGCTGAGCCGGTCGAAGCGCAGCGGCGGCCGGCCCTGCAGCCGCAACTCCCGCGCCAGCGGATCGAGCCCCACGATCTCCGCCCGCAGGAACGTCACGCCCGCCAGGGCGCAGAGGCGCCGCAGGTCGATGGCGCAGGCCTCCGGCGCGATCAGGCCGGCCACCAGGGCCGGCAGCGTGCCCGAGTAAAACGCGGTGCTCTGGCGGCTCACCAGGGTGATGAGCGTCTGGGCCGGCCGCAGCCGAGGCCACATCAGCCAGCGCCGCAGCAGCAGCGCATGGGTGTGTCCACCACCGGCCAGCACCAGATGGAAACGGAGCGGCTCGGCTCCCATCTGGCCACTGCGCAGGCTCCGCACGGTTCCGAGCGCTGGATGGCGCGATCGTCGCATGGGGAACCGGGCCGCAGCCCCGCCCCGGTTGGCAGCGGATCTCTTCGCATCCTGCAGCCCCCGATCCCGGGGCCGTGATCGGGGCAGCCGCACGAACACGCCGGGATGACTGGCGGGATCACGGGTAAGCCGCTCCCTCGCCCTTCATGACGGTGATCCCGACTTTGCCCACACCCCCTGGAGGATCGGACCGATCTGCCTAACCTGAACCCATGGTGAGCAAGCCAAGCGCGTGAATCCCGAGCCGATGGCCACCCGCTCGCTCCTGCCTCCGCCCAACCAACCCGCTGACGCAGGCATCGCCTCCAGATCGCCCCGGCGCCGACCGTCCCTGGCACCAGGCCCCCGCAAGCCCCTGCTGCGGTTCAGCCTCCCCCTGCTGCTGGCGGTTCTGCCTCTGCCGGCTGTGCTGGTGGCCTGCAAACCAAAGCCCCCCGAAGCGCCGGTGGTGCAGGGCCCGCGTCGCATCTCGGCCCTGGGGCGGCTCGAACCGGAAACCCGCATCCGCAAGGTGTCGGTGCCCACCTCCCTGAGCGGCGACCGGGTGCAAGACATCCTGGTGGACGAGGGCCAGGAGGTGAAAAAGGGCCAGCCCCTGGCGGTGCTCAACAGCAAGGCCAGCCTGGCTGCCGCCTTGGCCGAGGCCGAGGAGAACGTGACCCTCTCGCAACGCAAGCTTGAGCAGGTGAAGGCCGGCGCCAAGCAGGGGGAGATCCAGGCGCAGGTCTACAAAGTGGAGAGCCTGGAGCGAAAGCTCGCCGGCTCAAAGCTCGCCCAGGACCAGAACGTGAACAGCAAGCGATCCACCATGCTCGAGGCCCGCACCGAGTCGAAGCGCTACGACGGCCTCTACGCCGCTGGCGGTGCCTCCCAGCTAGAGCGCGACCGCTACCGCACCCGCGCCCAGACCACCGAAGCCGACCTGGCCCAGGCGATCGAGACCCGCGCCGGCACGCTCGCCTCGCTGAGTTCGGAGATCGCCAGCGAGAAGCAGAAACTCGAGCAGATCAAGGAGGTGCGCCCGGTGGATGTGGCGGCGTCTGAGAGCGAACTGCGCAAGGCGATCGCCTCCCGCGACCGGGCCAAGCAGGAGCTGGCCTTCGCCACGGTGCAAGCCCCCCAGGACGGCCGCATCCTCAAGGTGGTGGTGCAACCCGGCGACAAGGTGGGCGATTCCGGCATCCTCGAGATGGCCGATACCAGCCGCATGGTGGTCACCGCCGAGGTGTATCAGAGCGACGTGAAGGGGGTACGCCCAGGCCAGGGGGCCACGATCACCGCCGACGGCTTCGAGGGCAGCGCCCGGGCCACGGTGTATCAAATCCTCCCCCAAGTGCAACGGCAGTCGATTTTTGCCGGCGAGGCGGGCGAGAACCAGGATCAGCGGGTGTTCCAGGTGCGGCTGCGCATCGATCCCACCGATCTGAAGCAACGGCCCATCGGCGGCGCCTCCAACTTGCAGGTGAATGTGGTGTTTAATCCCCTCAGCCCTGAGGAGGCGGCCCTCAGCCCGGCTGCGGCGCCCCGCCCCAACGATGGACCTCACGCCGGATCCGGAGCGGGCGCGCCAGCGGCCCCCGCCACCCCCACCGGCCCCGGCGCACCGCCGAGGGCCCTGCCAGGAAACAGCCAGCCGCCGAGGACCCCCTGATGCGGCGCGCCTTCCAGAAACTGCTGCAGCGCACCCCAATCGCCTGGCTGCAGGTGAGCAACAACCCCACCAAGCTGCTGATCGGCATCGCCGGGGTGAGTTTCTCCAACCTGCTGATGTTCTTTCAGCTGGGCCTGATCGACAGCCTCTACAACAGCCAGAAGAAGCCCATCGAGAAGCTCCAGGCCGATCTGGTGATGGTGAGCTCCAAATACAGCAACCTCGGCTCGCTGCAGGATTTTCCGCGCAGTCGCCTCTATCAGGTGCTCGGCGTCGATGGGGTGGCGGCAGTCTCGCCCCTGCGGATCGCGCGAGGCACCTGGATCACCCCGGCCACCCGCCAGTCGTTTGATGTTTATGTCTACGGCGTCAACCTCGACCAGCCCTCCCTGAACTTCCCCGAGATCGAGGCCAACCGCAGTCAATTGCAGGTGCTGCGCAATGCCCTGTTCGATCGCAACTCCAAGAAGCAATACGGCAACGTGATCAACACGCTCCGCCAGGGCCAGCCCTTTTCGGTGGAGGTCAACAACAAGCGCCTCAGCATCATCGACACCTTCGTGATGGGGGCCACCTTCGCGGCCGAAGCCAACCTGATCACCGCCGAAAACACCTTTCTCCATCTCTTCCCCAAGATCGATTCCAATTCCCTCCAGGTCGGCCTGATCCGCCTCAAGCCCGGCGCC
>JAPLIE010000087.1 GCA_026389265.1 Cyanobacteriota bacterium
GCCGTAGAGCTCTATGAACCTAGGCAGCGACAGGCCTGCCTGAAACTGGATTCGATTCATGGCCATGGCAAACGCATCTGGTACAGGCGTACCAGTTTAAGCGGGAACGGCCTGCTGACGGAGCTTGCTGCCTAATCAAGAAATCCGATGTGCCTCTTGAAAAAATACTCAAGCTCAAAGAAAAGCGCCGCGATGAATTGATTGCCCTGCGCCTCCATCTTGATGAAATGTATCAAGATATTATCGCATCTGCCGATAGACCTATAGGAACACCCAGGCAATGAAACTCCATCTCGCCTTGCAAGACATAAACAAAGGCTTTGATGAGTTTGGCATCGGTAAGGTAATAAGTTCATTGCGTGGATACATAGCAGGAGAATTCAGTAGTGCCGCCGGAATTGGAATGGGGGCTACCTGGCAGCTTTCACCGCATCCCCTTTGGGAGGGGCATGGCGCAGAGCACTTCTTCCCTGTGCCGGCCGACACCTTGGGGACGTGCAGTCCCGTGTCTAGGTTCCCGCTGAGACAGTTTTTCCCCCATGGTCATCCGCACCCGCCTCGTCGAACTCTCCACCCTGGAGGCCGTGGCCTACCGCCAGAAGCTTCGGGGTGGCCAGTCGGGGGTGGTGATCCTGCGTCCCGACACCGCCCAGCCCGGCCTGGCCCTGCTGAACCACCAGAGCGGCCAGCCCGACCCTGCCGCCAACACCCCCGCCGACCTTTACCCGCTGGAGGCGTTCCAGGAAGCGCTGGAGCTCACCTCCGGGCTGCCCTACAGCAGCCGCGGCCCGGTGTGTTCGCCGGCGGCGGTGCCCGGCGCCCCGGCACCAGCCGCCGTGGATGCCCCGGCCGTGTCGCCGGAGCTGGCTGAGGAACCCTCCGGTGCCGATCTGGCCACGGTGAACAGCGCCGATTACCAGGCGATCGTGAAGGCCTACACCAATAAGAAGGGGGAGATCTCCTACGAGCTGCTCAACAAAGCCCTGATCCAGGCCGCCCGCTCCAACCCTTACGTGGCCGAGCTCGTGGCCCGCAGCGCCACGGAGGCGGAGATCCGCGACCATGTGGTGAAGGCCAACTTTGAAGCGGTCACCGGCAACCGCGCCATCAGCCAGGCCGAGGTGAACGCCATCCTGGAGCTGCTGGATGCGGTGAGCCCCCGCTCGGTGCTGCGCGACCTCAACGAGGAGCTGCGCCGCTTCCTGGCGGAGGCCCGCTGAGGGCTTTCACACCAACCGCGACCCCGCGCTTCGCTGAGCTCCACCTGGAAGTCGCACATCACGGCGCGGATCAGGCTGCGGCGCTCCAGCACCGCCGGATCGCGCACCACCAGGCCCCGCTCCACCGGCAACTCACCGCGCTCCAGGGCGACGACATAGGCCTTGAGATCCCGCTGGTTCAGGCCAGGCGATGGCCGTGGCGGAGCCCGGCTGCGCGAGGCCTCGCTGCGTTCGGGCGAATCGCTGCGGATGCGCTTCCGCTGTGAACCCAGCCTGCCGGTGGACGTGATCGGGTTGTTTGTGCTCTTGCCGGCGCCAGTCCTATGAGCCCGGCTTCACCGCTACCTCAGGAAACAGCTTCAGGAGCTT
>JAPLIE010000046.1 GCA_026389265.1 Cyanobacteriota bacterium
GGAGCGACAGACCCTCCAGGCCACGGGCATCGGTGCCGACCACCTCAAGGACTGCGGACTCCTGCTCCGGCACCGGTTCACTCCCCATGATGATGAACCGTGGCACAGCCAAGTCGACACCGTTTCCTGCCTGTCCCATGACGGACCGCCGTACGCGCATCCATGCCCTTGAGCTGGCACTGTTGGGCGGCCAGGAGGAACTGGGACTTCTGGAGGAGGATCACTCCATCAGGCTCAGCCATGGAAGGGAAACGGGGGGCCAGGGTGGGTGGCTTGAGCGCAACCAACGACTGGTCAGGCGCTATCAGGCTTTGGTGCGCACGGCCATCACGATCGATGCCCTGATCGAGCAGGAAATCGGGCTGGATCAGCTGGAGCCGAACCCGGCAGCAACAGCGGCTCAGCGAGAGCTGCTGGAAGGGATGGGCGAAGAAGAACCATGGGGTGATCAGGCATCGATACGGGCCAGAAAAGCTCGGAAGGCTGGATAGAGCTTCAGGGCACCGGCATCGGTGAGGTGATTGCTGTCGCTGAAGATTCTCTGGCTACCGCTGTAGGTAGAGCAGAACTCCTGACCAACAGGACAAATGATGGGGAACGGATCAAAGACCTTGATTGCAGGGACTTCACGATCTAATGCCAGCAGCAGATCCCTCAAGGAACCGGTATCACTGATTTCGCGATCACGCTTCACCCGGGCTGGTTGACAAGCATCAGACAGTGCCCAGGAAGGCCGGAACCATTCAACGCGACAGAGGCTGTGAGGAAAAGCTATTTTGGCTGCATCAGCGAACAAAGGGAGGGGAGCAAACATAACGAGACTGGCAGCTTTACTCTGAATATCTCGCGCCAGATTGAGAACAGAATTTCGATAGCTTGAAACCGAATCCACCGAATCAAATGGACCGCGAACAAAAGACACGACAACGACACGATCGCCTGGCTTTAGGACGGATTTCAGATACTTTGCCCTGGAACTAGCATGCGCTCTGCAGAGCTTGTATCTGTCATCATCCTGCCTGCCGCCCGGCCAGGGAGAGAAGTAAGGAGTCAGACATCCGCCACGGGCAAACAATGAAACGTTATGGGAGCCTTCTTGGAGAATTTGCTGAGCCAATGCCATCAAGGCATGGGCGTGACTATCGCCTTCAAAATAGATGGTTGGATGATCGGCGTTGGGCATCGCCCGACAGCGCTCTGACCCGTGATCAGGCGGGAGTGGCGCGGTGGGATCAAGAAAACAATTCGTGGTGCTGATGGTTGTGCCATCAATCTTCTTGTTGCCAGAGGATTCGGCAGCCTCGGCTTTAAAGCGACCAGTAAATAACGAGCCTTTGAACGGCCCCTGAAGCCCCACAATAACACCTGCGGCTACAAGTGAAAGGGCCGGGAAAAACAGCAGAGGCTTGGATTGCCATACGGCCTCCCCCTTGCTATAACGAAAAAGAATCTCCAATCGATAGGACAGCGATGCAGCAATCAATGTTGCCACGAGAATAGGTAGAATCGTCAATCGATTCACTCCAAGCGTCCATCTAGCCAAGACAATGATCGGCCAGTGCCAAAGATAAAGAGAATAAGAAAGTAACCCAATGGCCACGATCCACGGATGGCCGAGCAGGGAGGCAGCAAGCCCCCTACCCGGCTGTAACAACACCAGAAGCATGGCCGTGAACACGGTGATGAGGAGCACATTGAGCAACGACAAGGGCAGTGGAATCACCAGCAACAGCACTAAAGCGGCGACCAGGCCGGTGGCGATCTTCGAACGATGACTCTCAATAGGCACTGCTCTGCCGAGATCTCGAACCGTGCCGCCACCACGATGCAGGAGATAGGCGAGGCAGCCCATCGCAAGCTGCCAGAAACGGCTGGGCATCAGATAAAAAGCCTGATCCACCTGAGCGTTCAGGCTGAACCTGAGATAAAGAGCCAACGATGCAACCAGTAACAGCAGGGTGACGAACGCCAGGCGACGCTGGCGCGCACGTTCAGCACCGGCACGGCCAAAGCCACAGGCAAGCAGCAAGAGCGGCCAGAAAAGATAAAACTGCTCCTCAACTCCAAGCGACCAGGTGTGCAAGAAAGGATTGAAAGAGATAGCCAAGGAAAAATAATTTGCCCCCTGCCTGAGCAAATAAAGATTCGAAATGCCAAACAGAGAAGCGATTCCCGTTCGCATCGAAGGATGAAAAAGGTCTTCTCCTGGAGACACGAACAAACAAAAAAGCAATGCAACAAGCACCACCGTGACAATCAATGCCGGCAGCAATCGCTTGAATCGCCTTGCGTAAAAACTACGCAGAAAAGAAAGGGGAGACGTTACCTGCCGAGCCAACAGCGACGACGTCACTACATAACCAGAAATCACAAAAAAGATATCAACACCAAGAAAGCCTTCCCGAGCAACCGCTTGATTCAGATGATTGGCAATCACAGCGAGCACGGCCAGAGCCCGCAAGCCGTCAATCTCCGGTCGATAAGTTCCGCCGCGCTGGGGTGCTGAACGCCTCAGGGGCTCATAGAAGAAACCCCAGATAACCCCAAGAAGGGGAACGGGTGGCTCCAGGGGATGACAATGGCGCTTTAGGCTCATTCGAGGAGAGGGGAAGTTGCTTGAGTTAATTTCCGATGATTGGTCAATTTAATCATTCACTTGTCAACAATAATCCTCCTAAAAATCGTTGCAGACCACACGAGAGGCAATGTAGATGAACTTTACCGGACCAGGGCAAGAGAGCCGAAACAACGTTGCAGCCCGTTTCCGCCCGATCTCAATCGCCTGGATTGGCGCGCTCGGAAGGGGATTGAAACAACTGGCGTGTTGGCGATGGCAGACGTGAACCAAGGCGCCCCCTGCACTGCTGTCCGATCGCCCGACCAGCCAACGCCCCGTTTCTGACAAGCTGACATCATCCGCCTGAGTCCCGTGCCCTTCGGCCTCCCTGGTCTCCTCCTCCGTCGCCGCGGCAGGCCAGGGTCGGAAGAGCCAGGCGCCACCTGGCAACGGCCGATCGGGCTGGGCTGGGAGCGGCCATATACGGTGCGTTACCCCAGCAACCTCGACGACGGCCCCAATCACGGTGCACCCCTGGGGGGCTTTGGGGCCGGCTGCATCGGCCGCGGTCCCGACGGTGCCTTCAACCTCTGGCACCTCGATGGCGGCGAGCACTGGTTCGGCACCCTGCCCGACTGCCAGTTCGCCCTGTTCGAACACGACGGCCACCAGAGCAAGGCCCATGCCCTGGCCACAGCCCCCCTGCGGGACGACTCCCGACCGGATGCCCCCCAGCCTCCCCTGGCGGCCTGGAACTGGTATCCCGCCAGCACCCCCGAGCAGAGCAGCGGCACCTACAGCGCCTGCTACCCCTGCAGCAGCTTTCGCTATGAGAACTTCTTTGCTGCCCAGGTGAGCTGTGAGGCCTTCAGCCCGATCCTCCCGGGCGACTACCGCCGCACCAGCTACCCGGTGGCGGTGTTCCGCTGGAGCTTCAGCAACCCCACCGCCGTCCCCCTTGATCTCTCGCTGCTGCTGAGCTGGCGCAACACGGTTGGCTGGTTCACCAACACCGACCCGGCCGCCGCTGTGCACTTCCGTGACGACGGCAGCCCCGAACACAACTACGTGCCGGCGATCGGCCGCACTCGGGGCCAGCGCAACCGCAAGCTGGATGCGCCGGGCCTGAAGGTCGTGCTGCTGGAAGGGGAGCAGGCCGAGCCCTTGGCCGAGGGCCAGGGCCAGTGGTGCCTGGCGGTGCCCGATGAAGAAACCCTGGCCCATCCGGGGCTGGAGATCATGCGCTGCAGCCGCTGGAACCCGGCCGGCGATGGCGCCGAGATTTGGACGCCCTTTGAGCGTGATGGCTCGATCCCCGACAGCGACAACGACCGCCGCAGCGCCGACCACGACCACGCCAGCGCCGCCCTGGCGGTGCGCTTTCGGCTCGAACCTGGCCAGACCCTGGAGCTGCCGGTGGTGATCAGCTGGGACCTGCCGGTGACGGCCTTCGCCAGCGGCACCCGCGCCCTGCGCCGCTACACCGACATCTTCGGCAGCAGTGGCGACAACGCCGTCGCCATCGCCGCCGAAGCCCTGGCCGATTGGCGCAGCTGGCGGGTGGCCATCGACAGCTGGCAGAAGCCGGTGGTGGAGCGCACCGACCTGCCAGATCCCCTGCGCATGGCCCTGCTCAATGAGCTCTACGACCTGGCCAGCGGCGGCAGCCTCTGGACCGCAGCCACCCCGCAGGATCCGGTGGGGCGCTTCGGCGTGCTCGAGTGCCTCGATTACGCCTGGTACGAGAGCCTCGATGTGCGGCTCTACGGCTCCTTCGCCCTGCTGCAGCTCTGGCCGGAACTCGACAAGGCGGTGCTGCGCGATTTCGCCCGGGCGATCCCGGCGGCCGATCCCACCCCCCGGCCAATCGGCTGGTACTTCACCCAGGGCAAGGGCCGGGTGGAGGCCCCCCGCAAACTGGCCGGCGCCACCCCCCACGATCTGGGCGCGCCGAATGAGCGACCCTTCGACGCCACCAATTACACCGCCTACCAGGACTGCAACCTCTGGAAGGACCTGGCCAGCGACTTCGTGCTACAGGTTTGGCGCAGCTTCCGCCTGGCCCCCAGCGGCGAAGACCTGCGCTTCCTGGCCGACTGCTGGCCCGCTGCCGTGACGGCCCTGCGCTATCTCAAGCAATTCGACGCCAACAACGACGGCCTGCCCGACAACGGCGGCGCCCCCGACCAGACCTTCGACGACTGGCCGCTGCAGGGGGTGAGCGCCTACTGCGGCGCCCTCTGGATCGCGGCCCTGGAGGCGGCCCTGGCCATGGGCCAGCGGCTGCAGCTCGAACTCGGGCTCGATACCTCGGCCGAGCAGCGAGAGTTTGGCGGTTGGTTGGAGCAGAGCCGTTCCAACTTCGATGCCCTGCTCTGGAACGGCGAGTACTACAAGATCGATGCCGAGAGCGGCACCCCGGTGGTGATGGCCGATCAGCTCTGCGGCGACTTCTACGCCCGCCTGCTGGGCCTGCCCCCCGTGGTGGCCGACGATCGGGCCCGCTCCTCGCTCCAGGCCGTGAAGGAGGCCTGCTTTGTGGGGTTCCACGGCGGCCAGTTGGGGGTGGCCAACGGCCTGCGCCGCGACGGCACCCCCCTCGACCCCAACGGCACCCACCCCCTGGAAGTGTGGACCGGCATCAACTTCGGTCTAGCGGCCTACTACCGCCTGATGGGCGACGGCGACACGGCTCTGGCGATCTGCAGTGCCGTGGTGGGCCAGGTGTACGGCGGCGGCTTGCAGTTCCGCACCCCCGAGGCGATCACGGCCGTGAACACCTTCCGCGCCTGCCACTACCTGCGGGCCATGGCGATCTGGGCCCTGTGGGCCACCCACACCAGCTGGCAGGCAATCCCGGGGGCGGAGCGGCAACCCATCGGTGGAGGGGAGCCATGACAGCGTTTCCAGGGCCCGGCTTCCGGCAGTCCCCACCAGGCCGGCAGCCTTCCAGCCAGGCACCTCACCACCAAGGCAGACCCCGCGTCGGAATCCAACCAGCCCGCAAGGGTGCAATGCCGCGGCAGATGCTGAGCCTGGGAGGCGGCCTACTCCGTGGCCTGTTCGGCCTGGTGGTGATCACCCTGCTGAGCCTGGGCCCCTTCCCGGTGACAGCACCCCCCGCCTGGGCCTTGATCCATGCCCACCCGGATGAAACCACCGCCACAGGGGTGGTGCGCAGCCTCGAAAGCCTGCGCGACCTCGACTACAAGAGCTGGCAAGTGGTGGCCTACCGGGAGGGTCCACCGCGGCCGGAGGCTCCGATCACCCTGCGAATCGTGAGCTACCCCGGTCGAGTGCGGTTGGATCACCCCACCCCCCTGCTGGTGACCAGTGGCAGGCGCCTCTGGGAGCTGGCCGACACCACCTTGAGCAGTCCCAAGCTGGCCGGTGACGGCCGGGCCGCCGCCGCCGAATTCGACCTCACCCCCCTGCTGGCCGACCTGGAGAACAACCGCCCGCTGCGGCTGGAGCTGCCGGGTGTGTTTACAGAGCTGCCGGTGCCCCCCTATGTGGTGGAGGAATGGCGAAGCCTGCCGCTCTGGGATGGAGCGGAGGGCAGGGGGTGAGGGTTCCTGGCCCCGAAGGCACAGGCCCCTGGCTTCCCTGGATGCGCCGGGCCCTGGCCCTGGCGGCCCTCGGGGAGGGCCGCACTAGCCCCAACCCCCTGGTGGGGGCCGTGGTACTTGATGCCGCAGGCCAGCTGGTGGGAGAGGGCTTCCATGCCCGCGCCGGCGAACCCCACGCCGAAGTGGGCGCCCTGGCCCAGGCCGGCGACCAGGCCCGCAGCGGCACCCTGATCGTGACCCTGGAGCCCTGCTGCCACCACGGCCGCACCCCCCCCTGTTGCGAGGCGGTGATCGCAGCCGGCATCTCCCGGGTGGTGGTGGCCATGGCCGACCCCGACCCGCGGGTGGCTGGCGGCGGCATCGCCCGCCTGCGGGCAGCCGGACTGGAGGTGATTGAGGCGGTGGCGGAAGCGCAAGCTCTGCGGCTCAACCGGGCCTTCGTGCACCGGGTCCGCACCGGCCGGCCCCTGGGGATCCTGAAGTGGGCGATGAGCCTTGATGGCCGCACGGCGCTGCCGAACGGCCAGAGCCAGTGGATCAGTGGTCCGGATGCCCGGGCCTGGGTGCATCAGCTGAGGGCCGGCTGCGACGCCGTGATCGTGGGCGGTGGCACCGTGCGCGCCGATGACCCCCTGCTCACCAGCCGCGGCCTTCGGGCCCCCGAACCCCTGCGGGTGGTGCTCAGCCGCAACTTAGATCTGCCCGAGGCAGCGCAGCTCTGGGATCAGGCCGTGGCCCCCACCCTGGTGGCCCACGGTCCAATGGATCCCCCGGCCCAGCAGGAAGGGGAGGCCAGGGCGATGGCAACCTGCGCCCTGCTCGATCGCCTTGGCGTGGAACGGCTGGAGCTGGCGGCCTGCGAACCGGCCCCCCTGCTGGAAGCCCTGGCTGCCCGGGGCTGCAACCGGGTGCTCTGGGAGTGCGGTCCGGAGCTGGCGGCATCAGCCCTGCGCCAGGGCTGCGTGCAGGAGCTGGCGGTGGTGATCGCCCCCAGGCTGCTGGGGGGCCTGGCGGCGCGCACAGCGCTGGGTGATCTGGGCCTGGAGGGTCTGGATCAGGTCCAGTCCTGGCGGGCGCTGGAACGGCGTGATCTGGGCAGCGATCTGCTCTGGGAGCTGGAAAGCCCCAAGCCACCGGCAGACCACGCCGGGCTCAACACCGTGGTGAAGGGCATCGCCAGGCCTGGATCGACGCCATGAACAGCGTGCAACGCGAGGTCATCGAGCTCCATGGGCGCCAGAGCTGCCACTACCGGCTGGCCAACCTTTGGAGTCAACCGCTTGGTCGTATCGACGCGTTTCTGCAGCCCATCCTGCTCGACCCCCAGAGCTATGTGGTGGAGCCGGGCGCCCGCCTGGTGAGCTCCAACCTCGTAGGGGTGGCTCGCAACCGGCAGATCGTGGAGGAAACCCTCCATCTCAAGGAAATTGATGGGCGGCTGCGCCGGGACCTGCGGCTGCGATCTCTGCTGCCCCCCCAGGAACGCCTCGCAGCGATCGCCAAATTCCCCACCGACCGGTCGTGCGGGGGGGCTTGGCCGTGGAGCGGTTGATTGCCTACGTGGCCCACCGCTGGCAACGGCTGGGCGACGCCCCCTTCGATGCCACCTCGCCCTGGGCGCTCCAGCAGCTAGCCGCACGCCTGAGCCAAGCCACCCCAGAGGACGGCATCGCCCTCCCGCGGCGGATCTACCTCTCCCGCAAAGGCGTCCCGACCCGCCAAGTGGCCAACGAAGAGGCTGTGCTGGCCCTGCTCGAACCCCACAGCTTTGTGGCAATCCAGTCTAAAAGCTCTCGCTCGGCGAGCAAATCGCCCTGTTCCGCCAAGCCACCCACATCGTGGCCCCCCACGGCGCCAGCCTCACCAACCTGCTGCATGCCCGCGGAGGCAGCGTGCTGGAACTCTTCCAAGAGGGCCACGGTGTGCGCCCAGACTTCTTCCAGCTGGCGAAGATCAACGGCCTCGACTACCTGCACGCTCTTTGCCCCTCCAGCGGGCCTGAGCAGCACATCAAAGTGTCCAGCGAAGTGATTGAGGCTTACCTGGCCAGGACACCTTGAAGCTGAGTTGGGAACAAGACCAGAGTCTTCCCTGCTCGCTATGCCACGGAAAAGGGGCCAAGCCCCTGTCTCCCCACAACACTGCTCTGGGCCCTGTTGCGCATAGATCACCCAGCGTCTCGCCACAGACGCCTCAGAATTCGGCCAGATCCCATGCTCAGACCAACTCCGGATGGAGCGGATCCCCCTTGAATGGGCCTTCCACATCGCTAGTGATCCAGCCGCCATAGAAGCCACCGGGCTGGGGCAGCACCGCTTCGCCGTCCACCCAGCAGCCCTCCATGGCGGCGGGATAGAGGGAATACCAGCCGGCCAGTTCGCGGAACGCAGGGGTGGGATCGGGGTATTGCCAGATCGCCCTTCTCAGCCGTCGCGGCTCTCCACCAGGCCCGGGGGCCACCACATCGAAGTAGCGGGCGAAGCCCTTCCATTCGCAGAAGCTGCGTCCTTCAGCCGGCTCCAGTAGGGATAGATCTAGGGCCTTGGGGGGCAGATAAAACGTGGGTGGATGGAAGGTCTCGAGCACCCGCAGGCTGCGGTAGGTGTCGGCGAGCAGGCGCCCAAGGGCTTCTATGCGGACATGGCGCTTGCAGGGCAGCAACGCCGGCGGGCGGGGATAAGCGGCGGCCCGTTCAGACATCCAATCAGCCCCTGATGAAGTTTCGCATCCGCCGTGCCTCCCGAGCAGCCTGCTCCTGAAGCTCTGCATCGCTCAGGTGTTCATCTTGACGCAGCTGCGCGGCGATGACGTCGGCTTCGATCACCTCAAAACCAGCGCCGCGGGCAAGAGCCAAAAAGTCGGCCAGATCGAGTGGATTCGACTGATCCTGCAACTGCCGCTGCAGTTCGGGCCACTGCCGGGCATGGGCCAGAAACGCATCCAACTGCTCCAGGCCCATCACATCAAGGACGATTTGGTTCCGTTCTAATTCCTTCCCCCGCGGCTTTCTTCCCCCTTCAGCCGGGCTCAGGGCATCCGCTCCAGCTTCACCGCCTCCCAGGCCGCCGGATCCCAGGGGCCCATCAGGGGCTCGAGAGCCCGCAGACCCGGCCCGTCAGTGGCCTCCAGCCAGGCCTGCTCCAACCCATCGGGGATCACCACCGGCATCCGGTCATGCACCCGGCGCAGCAGGTCGTTCGGGGCGGTGGTGAGCACCACGCAGCTCTCCAGCTCACCGCCATCAGGGCCGCACCAGCGATCCCAGAGGCCGCCGAGCCAGAAAGGGGCACCATCACGACGGCGGAACAGCCAGGGCTGCTTCCAAGCCTTTCCAGTAGCCGGATCGGTGCGGTTTTGCCATTCGTAGAAGCCATCGGCGGGAATGAGGGCGCGCCGATGGCGCCAGGGTCCGCGGAAAAAGGGCTTCTCCGCCACCGTTTCGCAGCGGGCGTTGATCGGCCGGCTTCGGCCCAGCGGATCCTTACTCCACTCCGGCACCAAGCCCCAGAGGGCCAACCCCACCGCCAGGCTGCCGTGCTCCTGGCGCTGCAGCAGCAACGGCTCGCCCGGGCGCACCTGGGGCCTGGGGGCGTAGTGCTCCTCCAGGCCGTCCGGCAGAGGCCCCTGAAGCCGCGGCAGCAAGGCATCGAGGGCGGTGGTGAGCGAGAAGCGGCCGCACATCGGGTGGAAGAGGGGCGGTTGAAGGAAGCGACCAGTGACGAACCGAGGGCTGCGGCTACGAAGCGAGCCGTCTCCCCTTCGGTTCTCCCACCCCGCAGGCAGTCCAGCGGGCGGCACACCCGCCTAGCCTGGCGCCATCTCCATTCCTCCGCCGCATGGCTATCCGCCAGGACGACAACCGCCCCAGCCGGCGCTTCGGCCTGATCAACCTGCTGCTGATCGGCTTCGGCGTGCTGCTCTTGGCCAGCAACTTCCTGCCCAATCCGGCGATGCAGGTGCCGCGGGTCCCCTATTCGCTGTTCATCGACCAAGTGAACGCCGACAATGTGAAGCGTGCCTTCATCACCTCCGACCAGATTCGTTACGAGCTGATCAAGCCGCCGGCCGAGGGAGCGCCCACGGTGCTGGCCACCACCCCAATCTTCGACATGGAGCTGCCCCAGCGGCTGGAACAGCACGGCGTGGAGTTCGCCGCTGCTCCGCCTCGCAAGCCCAGCTTCATCACCACCCTGCTGAGCTGGGTGGTTCCGCCGCTGATCTTCATCGGCGTGCTCCAGTTCTTTGCCCGCCGCGGCGGCATGGGCGGCGCCCAGGGCGCCCTGAGCTTCACCAAGAGCAAGGCCAAGGTGTATGTGCCCGATGAGGAATCGCGGGTCACCTTCGCCGATGTGGCCGGCGTTGATGAGGCCAAGACGGAGCTCACCGAGATCGTGGACTTCCTCAAGACGCCCGAGCGGTATGCCGCCATCGGCGCCCGCATCCCCAAAGGGGTGTTGCTGGTGGGTCCTCCCGGCACCGGCAAGACGCTGCTGTCGAAGGCGGTGGCCGGCGAGGCCGGCGTGCCCTTCTTCATCATCAGCGGTTCGGAATTTGTGGAATTGTTTGTAGGTGCGGGTGCAGCCCGGGTGCGCGACCTGTTTGAAGAGGCCAAAAAGAAGGCCCCCTGCATCATCTTCATTGACGAACTCGATGCGATCGGCAAGAGCCGCGCCGGCTCGATGGGCATGATGGGCGGCAACGACGAACGCGAGCAGACCCTCAACCAGTTGCTCACCGAGATGGATGGCTTCGCCTCCCAGGACAAGCCGGTGATCGTGCTCGCGGCCACCAACCAGCCCGAAGTGCTGGATGCCGCCCTGCTGAGGCCCGGCCGATTCGATCGCCAGGTGCTGGTCGACCGCCCCGACCTCTCCGGTCGGCGCACGATCCTGGGCATCTATGCCAAGAAGGTGAAGCTCTCCGAAGGCGTTGACCTCGACAAGATCGCTCAGGCCACCAGCGGCTTCGCCGGTGCCGATCTGGCCAATCTGGTGAACGAGGCCGCCCTACTGGCCGCCCGCGCCAAACGCACCACCGTGGAGCAGGGCGATCTGAATGAAGCGATTGAACGGGTGGTGGCAGGCCTGGAGAAGAAGAGCAGGGTGCTGCAGGCCGATGAGAAGAAGGTGGTGGCCTTCCATGAGGTGGGCCACGCGATCGTGGGCCACCTGATGCCGGGCGGCAGCAAGGTGGCCAAGATCTCGATCGTGCCCCGAGGTATGAGCGCCCTCGGCTACACGCTGCAACTCCCCACCGAGGAGCGCTTCCTCAACTCCAAGGAGGATCTCGAGGGCCAGATCGCCACCCTGCTGGGCGGCCGCAGCGCCGAGGAGATCGTCTTTGGCGAGGTCACCACCGGCGCCGCCAACGACCTGCAGCGCGCCACCGACATCGCCGAACAGATGGTGGGCACCTTCGGCATGAGCGACACCCTCGGCCCCCTCGCCTACGACAAGCAGGGGGGTGGACGCTTCCTGGGCGGCAACAACAACCCCCGCCGCTCCGTGAGCGATGCCACCGCCCAGGCGATCGACCGGGAGGTGCGGGGCCTGGTGGACCGCGCCCACGACCGGGCCCTGGCGATCCTGAGTCACAACCGCGAGCTGCTCGATTCCATCTCCCACAGGATCCTCGAGAAGGAGGTGATCGAGGGCGATGAACTCAAGGATCTGCTGGCCTCCAGCACCCTGCCCACGGAGGCGGCCCTGCAGGCGGTGGCGGCTTGAGCAAGCGCCCTAGGCCACTGGGAAATCCCTGATCCGGCGTAAGAATCCCGCTTTCCCTCTTGACGGAGGGCATGCCGATCCCGGATAAGGGTTCTTTGAGATGGGCCCAGGCCCGCCACCCCTCCCCACGCGTCGGCCTCCGCTGACCGGGCCCCGCTGGATCGGCTTGTCGGAGGCAATCTCCTCTCCTCCGCCGACCTCACCCCGGAGCAGACCCGGGCCCTGCTGTCGCTGGCGGCCGATCTCAAGGCAGAACGGCGCCGCATCGACCTCGGCGGCAAGGTGCTGGGCCTGATCTTCAGCAAGGCCTCCACCCGCACCAGGGTGAGCTTCATGGTGGCCATGGCCCGGCTGGGCGGCCAGACCATCGACCTGCTTCCCATCGTGACCCAGGTGGGCCGGGGAGAACCGGTGGCCGACACGGCCCGGGTGCTGAGCCGCTATTGCGATGCCCTGGCGATCCGCACCTTCGCCCAGGCCGACCTTGAGGCCTATGCCCACTGGGCCACGATCCCGGTGATCAATGCCCTCACCGACCTGGAACACCCCTGCCAGGCCCTGGCCGATTTCCTCACCCTGCAGGAGGCGTTCGGCAGCAGCCCGGCGGACCTGGCCGGCTTGACCCTGGCCTATGTGGGTGACGGCAACAACGTGGCCCACTCTCTGATGCTCTGCGGCGCCCTGCTGGGCGTGAACGTGCGGATCGGCTGCCCGGAAGGTTTCGCCCCCGATCCCAATGTGCTGGAGCGGGCCCGGGCCCTGGCGGAGCAGGGGGCCCAGATCAGCGTCGTGCACGATCCGCTGGAGGCGGTGCGGGGCGCCCAGGCCCTCTACACCGATGTGTGGGCCTCCATGGGCCAGGAGGAGGAGCAGGCCGAGCGGGAGCGGGCCTTCGCCGGCTGGTGCCTTGATGAGGCCCTGCTCAGCGAAGCCGATCCCCGCGCGATCGTGCTGCACTGCCTGCCGGCCCACCGCGGCGAAGAGATCAGCGCCGGCGTGATCGAGGGCAGCGCCAGCCGGGTCTTCGACCAAGCCGAGAACCGCCTTCACGCCCAGCAGGCCCTGTTGGCCACCCTGCTGGGCGGCCTCTGAAGCCCCGCCCGAGCCTCCGGGTCCCACCCCGCCATGCGGCGGCCGTCCCTCAAGAGAAACGCGCCCACGACAGCCCGAACCGCACCACCTGGACGCCACCACCCTGGACAAATCGGCCCAACCCTGGCAGAACAGGGGTGGTTCATCCGTACTGCTCGTGTTCGCATCGCCGGCCATCGCCAGCCCGGAGCCCCTCACCAGTGCCCAGCAGGAGCTCTACAACTGGC
>JAPLIE010000121.1 GCA_026389265.1 Cyanobacteriota bacterium
CTGGTGGTGGGCGGCTTCTCGCCCCTGCGCGGCTTCATGCACCAGGAGGACTACGAGGCGGTGGTGGCCAACCACCGCACCAGCAGCGGCCTGCTGTTCGGCCTGCCGATCGTGTTCGACACCGACGACGCCAGCATCGCCATGGGCGACCGGCTGCTGCTCTCTTATCAGGGCCAGGACTTGGCCGTGCTCACGGTGGAGAGCCGCTGGGAACCCGACAAGGTGAAGGAGGCCAAGGGCTGCTACGGCACCACCTCCCTCGAGCACCCCGCCGTGCGCATGATCGCCACAGAGCGGGGCCGCTTCTATTTGGGCGGTCGCGTGCAGAGCCTCGAACTGCCCCGGCGTGTTTTTCCCTGCCGCACGCCGGCCGAGGTGCGCTCCACCCTGCCCAGCGGTGAGGACGTGGTGGCTTTCCAGTGCCGCAATCCCATCCACCGCGCCCACTACGAACTGTTCACCCGCGCCCTTGAGGCCACCAACGTGAGCAAGGGCGGCGTGGTGCTGGTGCACCCCACCTGTGGCCCAACCCAGGACGACGACATCGCCGGTGAAGTGCGCTTCCAGACCTACGAGCGGCTCGCCTCGGAGGTGAACAACCCCCGCATCCGCTGGGCTTACCTGCCCTATTCCATGCACATGGCTGGTCCGCGCGAGGCGCTCCAGCACATGATTATCCGCAAGAACTACGGCTGCACCCACTTCATCATTGGCCGCGACATGGCCGGCTGTAAGTCAAGCCTCAGCGGCGACGACTTCTACGGCGCCTACGAGGCCCAGGATTTCGCCCGCGACAACGCCTCCGAACTCGGCATGGAAACCGTGCCATCCCTGAACCTCGTCTACACCGAGGAGGAGGGCTATGTCACCGCCGAGCACGCCGAGGCCCGCGGCCTTCATGTGCGCAAGCTCAGCGGCACCCAGTTCCGGGCGATGCTGCGGGGTGGCGAGGAGATTCCCGAGTGGTTCGCCTTCCGCAGCGTGGTGGAGGTGCTGCGGGCCGCAGCCTGAGGGCCCCGCCGGCCCATTCGTGGGCCAGACTGAACCGGGCCACTAGGCCTGCGGTTAACATTCCTTAACTACCGTCTCGCCTGGAGGCACGGCCTTGAAGAAACGCTGGCGTAACGCGGGGCTTTATGCCCTGCTGGTGATCGTCTTCATCGCCTTGGGAACCGCCTTCCTGGAGCGTCCCGATCCGGCGGGGGCCCCCCGAACCCTGCGCTACAGCGACTTCGTGGAGGCCGTTCAGTCGAATGAGATCTCGCGGGTGCTGATCTCCCGCGACAGCGGCACTGCCCAGGTCGTGGAGAACGACGGCCAGCGCGCCGTGGTGAACCTTGCCCCGGACAAGGAACTCCTCAGTATCCTCAAGGATCACAACGTGGATATAGCCGTCCAGCCGAGCCGCGAACCGGCGGCCTGGCAGGCGGCGGTGGGCAGCCTCCTCTTCCCTCTGATCCTGCTCGGCGGTCTGTTTTTCCTGCTGCGGCGGGCCCAGGGAGGCGGCGGCAATCCCGCCATGAACTTCGGCAAGAGCAAGGCCCGGGTTCAGATGGAACCCCAAACCCAGGTGACCTTCGGCGATGTGGCCGGCATCGAGGGCGCCAAGCTCGAGCTCACCGAGGTGGTGGATTTCCTCAAGAACCCCGATCGCTTCACTGCCGTCGGCGCCAAGATCCCCAAGGGAGTGCTGCTGGTGGGGCCTCCAGGCACCGGCAAGACCT
>JAPLIE010000200.1 GCA_026389265.1 Cyanobacteriota bacterium
CCCTCGTATTCCACCCGTGGGCCGAGGTAGAGGGTGTCGCCGATCGCGAACATGCCGGGGTTGTTGAGGCCGATCACATCACCCGGGTAGGCGTCCTCCACCACCTCGCGGTCCTGGCCGAACAGCTTCTGGGGCCGCGACAGGCGGATGGCCCGGCCGCTGCGGGCGTGCTGCACGGTCATGTCCTTCTCGAAGTGGCCGGAGCAGACCCGCACGAAGGCGACCCGGTCGCGGTGGCGGGGATCCATGTTGGCCTGCAGCTTGAAGACAAAGCCGCTGAACCCTGGCCGCAGCGGATCCACCGGACCCTCGCGGCTGGTGCGGGCCGTGGGCCGCTGGGCGAGCTCCAGGAAGGCATCGAGGAAGGGCCGCACCCCGAAGTTGGTCATCGCCGAACCGAAGAACACCGGACTCAGTTCACCGGCGTGCACGAGCTCCAGATCGAGGTCGGCGCCGGCTCCCTCCAGCAGCTCGAGTTCCTCAAAGGCCTGCTCCAGCAGTTCGGGCTCTACGAGGGCGGCGAGCTCCGGGGCATCTCCGGCCAGGCGCTTCTCGGCGCTCTGACGGCCCCGCTCGGCCCGCTCGAACAGGATCACCTCGTGGCTGCGGCGGTCGATCACGCCGCGAAAGCGGTCGCCGCTGCCGATCGGCCAATTCACCGGCCAGCAGGCGAGCCCCAGTTCCTTCTCGATCTCATCGATCAGCTCGAGGGGCTCCCGGCCGGGCCGGTCCATCTTGTTGATGAAGGTGAAGATCGGGATCCGCCGCATCCGGCAGACCTCGAACAATTTGCGGGTCTGGGGTTCCAGGCCCTTGGCGGCGTCCTCGAGCATCACCGCGTTGTCGGCCGCGGCGAGGGTGCGATAGGTGTCCTCGGAGAAGTCCTGGTGGCCGGGGGTGTCGAGCAGGTTGACCGTGCTGCCGCTGTAGTCGAACTGCAGCACGGTGGAGGTGATCGAGATGCCGCGCTGCTTCTCCAGCTCCATCCAGTCCGAGGTGACCTTGCGCTGCTCCCCCTTGGCCTTCACGGCGCCCGCCTGTTGGATCGCGCCCCCGTAAAGCAGCAGTTTCTCGGTGAGCGTGGTCTTGCCGGCGTCGGGGTGGGAAATGATCGCGAAGTTGCGGCGCCGGGCCACCGCTTCCACCAGCGCGGCGCGCTCCGGGTCGGCTGGGCTCGCCGCGGAGCCGATGGGCGCGGTCAATGGTGAATCGGTGCTCATGGGCTCCAGCCTGCCAGGCACCATCGCCGTGGGGCCACTGCTCCAGCAGGCAGCCCGGCGGTTCCCGCTGCTGCAGGAGCGTGGGGCCGAATGACCCTTGCCTCTCTCATGCATTCTTCCATCTGGGGGTGTCGAGGAAGCGGTCGACCAGATCGGCAATGTTGTTGAAGTCCGCACCGCGGCTGATCGCCGTCAGCAGGCGCAGCCGGCGGATGCTGAGCAGTCCACCTTGAAACAGGCCGATCAAGGCTCCGGGGCTGAACATCGTTGTGGGCTTCGAACTGCCGGAGGCGGCGCTGAGAGCAACCTGGTGGAGGAGAGGGGGGCCCGGCTGCAACGCGGCATCCTCACCATGTCTTCCGCTCGGGGTGACCATGAGGGCCTGGTTCGGCTCAGGCCAGCCGGCCCACCACCTCCAGGTGGCGGTCGCCCAGCTCCGTCACCGTGAAATGGCTCAGTCCTGCTGCCGTCAGCTGGTCGGCCACCTCCCGGGGCCTGAAGGCCGCCCGCAAGGAGTGGCTGAAATCGCGACGCAGCACAGCCGGAGCTCTGGCCGCATGGCGCTGCATCAGGCCTCGCACGGCGGTCTCCGTCATCGGACGACGCAGATCTCTAAGCACCACCAAGGCTCCCGGAGCGGCCAGCATCCGGATCGCCTCCCAGAGCACGGCGGGATCATGGAGATGGTGCAGCAGGCTATTGCTCACCAATAGGTCGTAGGGCGGCCTGAAGGGGGTGGAGAGCCTCTCCAGGGCCTCCGGCGCGAGGGGCAGCGGGGCCTGCAGGAAGCGGAGCCCTGGCCAGCGACGGGGTTCGAGCGCCTGGCGGGCGCGGGCCCCTTCGAGCATCGCGGCGGCGCCATCGATTCCCAGCAGGCGAGCCTCCGGAAGGGCGCTGGCGAGACGGAAGCTGATGTTGCCGGGACCGCAGCCGAGATCCACGATTCGCAGTGGCGGCCGATCGGCCAGCGTTGCTGCCGGCGTAGCCAGGAGGGTCAGGATGCGTGCCGTGAACGCCCGGTCAGAGCCGTTGAAGTCGGCCTCGGCATAGGCCCTGGCCTGGATCGGCTCCAGCATCAGCTCAGGCTCGCAGATCCTGTTCATCCCATCGGTGGCTCTGGCGCGATCATCGCCAGCGGCTTGCTACCACTATCGCCAGCGGCGTGCAGCCGCCGATCTCTCACCAACAACGTGCCGCAGATGCCGGTAGAAGCGCCGTTGGCTTAGGTGAGAGCTCGGCGGGGACATGATGCAAAGGCCACCGCCAATGGTGCCTGCTTCGGCTTGACCACACCACCGATGGCGTTAGGGTACCGTTCACCCAGGTCAGCGCCGCTGTGACCCTCACCCCTTCCCGGCCCGAATCCGCTCCCCTGACGGAGTCGGCTTCGCCCCAGAACAGTGGCGTTTCGGGTCAGTCTTGGGGTGCCGAGGGTGCAGACGGTGGCGAGGTGTTCCCACCGACAGCCCCTGCCGCCAACCCGGTGTTTTATCGCACCTATTCCCGCAAGACCCCATCCGGCCGCGAGAGCTGGCATGAGGTGGCGGAGCGCAACCTGGAGGGCCTCCGCAAGCTCGGCCACCTCAACGACGACGAAGTTCAGCTCCTGCGGCGCATGCAGCGCCATCAGAAGGCCCTCCCTTCTGGCCGCTGGCTGTGGATCGGCGGCACCGACTGGATCGAGCGGTCCGAAAATTTCTCTGGGGCCTACAACTGCACCTCCACCAACCTGGTGGATTGGGAGGCCTTCGCCCTGATGATGGACCTGGCGATGATGGGCTGCGGCACCGGCGCCATCATCGAACACCATCTGATCGAGCGGCTGCCTGCAGTGCGCAATGAGCTGGCCGTCAAAGTGATCAGCGACATCGGCGTCACCCCGGCCGACCAGCGACAGGACCACACCACCCACAGCATCGATGGGCACCGGGTGAGTATCAAGGTGGGTGACACCCGTGGCGGCTGGGTGGAGAGCTACCGGCTGCTGCTGCAGCTCTGCAGCGACAGCCGCTTCAGCGAGACGATCCACATTCAGGTCGACCTCGCCGATGTGCGGCCGGTGGGCGAGAGCCTGAAAGGATTCGGCGGCATGGCCAATCCGGTCAAGCTCAAGGATCTCTACGGGCGGGTGGCACAGCTGCTCAACCACGCCCGCGGCCGCCAGCTCACTTCGGTGGAATGCTGCCTGCTGATCGATGAGGCGGCCGTCACGATCGTGGCCGGCAACATCCGCCGCAGCGCCGGCATGCGCCAGTTCGCGGCCGACGACCTGGAGGCCTCACGGGCCAAGGACAACCTCTGGCAACAGGACAGCGAGGGCAACTGGCGGATCGATCCCCAGCGCGATGCCCTGCGCATGGCCAACCACACCAGGGTGTTCCACAGCCGTCCCAGCCACGAGGTGGTGTTGGAGGCCGTCAACAAGCAGTTCCAGTCCGGTGAGGGGGCGATCCAGTTCGCCCCCGAGGCGATCGCCCGCTCCAACGCCGA
>JAPLIE010000157.1 GCA_026389265.1 Cyanobacteriota bacterium
CAGCACGGCGCCCAGCAGCACCGTGAGATGGAAGCCCGAGGCGGCCAGGGCATGGGAAAGACCCGCCGCCCGAAAATCGGCGGATAGCGCCTCCGGCAGAGGCACCACGGCACTGCCCAGCACCAGGGCCGCGAGCAGCCCGCCCACCTCAGGCCCCGCCACCGCCAGGAAACGCTCAGCGATGCGGCGCCGCAGGTCGGCCACAGGGGTGGCAGGGCGCTCGAGAACCCTCACCTGATCCACCCGCAGCTCCGTGTGAATGCCCCGCTGGGCCAGCCGCTCGGCAGCGCCGGCCAGCAGGGGATGGGGGGCCAGCCGGGGGCGCCGCAGCAGGCCATTCACCTCCAGGCGCCAACCCTCCTGGAGGGCGGGACAACTGGGGAAGCGCAGAGCTGTCGAACCCTTGTGCTCACCCTCAAGCTGAAGCACACCCCGGCAGGGGCCGGCTCCGGGGCGTAGATCGGCCTGGAGACGGCCGTGCAGACGCACGCTCTGGCGGGCATCGGGTGTTGCCAGCAGGCGCAGGGGGTCGCCGGGACCAGGGGCAGCCGCGCGGCTAGCGAGCACGAGCAGCAGGGCGGCCAGAGCGAGCAGCACCGGCAGGGGAGCCCAGCCCGGGATGGCCCGGATCCGGGCCGGTGAACTGCCCTGAGAGTGGAGGGGCTCCCGGGTCAGGGATGGCGCTCCATGGGAGAAGAGGGCCACCGGAGCTGGGCAACCCGGTGATCGTGTCCAGGGAAGGGAAGCCAGCGGATCGCAAGCGGATGTTCCAGCGTTCCCCCGAGCCGACCGGGGGCTGGCGTCTCGGCTGCCCGAGGAGCGTGAGGATGGAGTTCAGCGAAGCTGCCGGAATCGTGCCTGGGGGTCCCAGGCAGGTCATTGCGGGAAGTTCAGGTGCAAGCGGTCTCTGTGCGCCACTGTCGTAAGGATTAGCCGGCAACCCCTGCAGCGGCTGCCTCGCCCACGGCCTCGGCGGCCAGCCAGGCCTCGCGCCGCTCCCCCTCCAGCAACGGGAAGCCCAGAGAGCGCCGCTCCGCCAGCCAGGCCTCGGCCACCTGCCGGGCCAGGGCGCGAATGCGGCCGATCGTGGCGGTGCGCTCCGTCACCGAGATCACACCGCGAGCCTCCAGCAGGTTGAAGGTGTGACTGCACTTGAGCACGAAGTCGAGGGCCGGCGCCGGCAGACCTGCCGCCACCAGATCACTGGCCTCAGCCTCGTAGATGGCGAAGAGCTGCTGCAGGCGCCCCGGATTGGAGGCCTCGAAGTTGTAGGTGCACTGGCTCTTCTCAAACGGCAGCCAGATATCGCCGTAGCGGCGCACCCCGTTCCAGTGGAGATCCCAGATGCTCTCCACATCCTGCAGATACATGGCCAGGCGCTCCAGGCCGTAGGTGATCTCGATCGACACCGGCCGGCAGTCGATGCCGCCGCACTGCTGGAAATAGGTGAACTGGGTCACCTCCATGCCATCGAGCCACACCTCCCAACCCACGCCCCAGGCGCCGAGGGTGGGGGATTCCCAGTTGTCCTCCACGAAGCGGATGTCGTGGTCGGCCTGGCGGATGCCGAGGGCCTCAAGGGAAGCCAGGTAGGTCTCCTGAATGCCGGCGGGAGAGGGCTTGATCAGCACCTGGTACTGGAAATAGTGCTGGGCCCGGTTCGGGTTGTCGCCGTAGCGGCCGTCGGTGGGGCGGCGGCAGGGTTCCGGATAGGCCACGGCCCAGGGCTCCGGCCCAATCGCCCGCAGCACCGTATGGGGACTCATCGTGCCCGCCCCCTTCTCCGTGTCGTAGGGCTGAAGGATCAGGCAGCCCTGCTCGGCCCAGAAGCGATTGAGGGTGGCGATGATGTCCTGGAAGTGCACGGGCCACAATCGAATTGAAACAACTTTAGGGCACCTCGAAAAATAAGCGCATTCCAGTGCTTCTGCGGACATGAAAAAGCCGCCAATCGGGCGGCATGGAAAGAAGTTCTTATATCGACCATTGACGATATCACTTGGCCCATCGCACCATCTCAACAAGGGTCATGC
>JAPLIE010000203.1 GCA_026389265.1 Cyanobacteriota bacterium
TGACGTGGACCCCGGAAACGAGTCCAGGGTGAATGAGAGTCTTCAGCCGGCCAGACTGGGCTGGGGACTCCACCATGAAACGCACCAGGCACACAGCGGAGCAGATCATCCGCAAGCTCAAGACCGCCGAGCAGCTGATCGCCCAGGGCAAGACCGTCGCCGACGTCTGCCGCGTCATCGAGGTGACGCAGCCCACCTATCACCGCTGGCGCCAGCAGTACGGCGGCATGCAGGCCGAGGAGGCCAGGCGACTGACCCAGCTGGAGAAGGAGAACGCCCGGCTCAAAAAGCTGTTGGCAGAAGCCGAGTTGGAGAAGGCCATGCTCAAGGACCTCGCCGAGGGAAACTTCTGAGCCCGGAGCGTCGTTGCGCTGCAAAGCGCACCTCGCGGTGCGACAGAGCCGTCGCGGTTCTGCAGGAGCGTTACCGGGCCTCTGAACGGCTGGCCTGCCGGGTTGTTGGACAGCACCGGAGCACCCAGCGCCACGCCGGCAAGGTCGTCGACATCGAGGAGGGCAAGCTCAGGAATCGCCTACGGGAGATCGCCGCGGACCACATCCGCTGGGGTCGCCGAATGGCTTACAGGCTGCTCAGGCGGGAGGGCTGGACGGTGAACCACAAGCGGGTGCAACGGCTTTGGCGGGAGGAAGGCCTGCAGCGGCCCACTCCGAGGAAGCGAAAGCGGGCACGACCCGCAGACGGCTCAGTGCGGCGTCACCGTGCCGAGCATCCCCACCAGGTGTGGGCGATGGATTTCCAGTTCGACGCCACAGCGGATGGCCGCAGACTCAAGTTCCTGAATGTGATCGACGAGCACAGCCGTCTCTGCCTGGCGATCCGGGTGGGCAGGCGCTGCAAGGCCAAGGACGTGGTGGCGGTGCTGGAGAGGCTCACGAGCCTATACCCGGCGCCAGCGTTCATTCGCAGCGACAACGGGCCGGAGTTCATTGCTCAGGCCCTACGGGACTGGTGTAAGGCCAGCACCACTACCAGCACGGCGTACATCGCGCCAGGATCGCCTTGGGAGAACGGATTCGCGGAATCGTTCAACGGTCGGTTTCGGGATGAGTTCCTCAACACCGAGCTATTCACCACCGCTCCAGAGGCGCAGATCCTGGCCGAGCGCTGGCGCTGGGAGTACAACACCCTCAGGCCGCACTCGGCCCTACAGGGGCGTACGCCCCTGGAGGCAGCTCAACAGGGAGCTGCAGCATGAGCACACCCACCCACTCTCATAAGGCCTGGACCGATAAAGGGGGTCACGTCAGTCTCCTTCTCGGTCGCCAGCCCCAGGGGGATCTCGGGTGCGGAAGCGACATCGCGCCAGCTGGGCAGAGCCCTCGCCCCTCAGGCCTCGCCACCGCCGCGGACCACTGCTGCAGGCCTGTGGTTCCTCCTGGCCTCGAGCTGATTCAGCGAGATCTCAAACACCGGTGAGCCATGGCGGGCCAGGGGCCAGCGCCGCAACCAGCAGCGATCGCCGCTGTGGTCGACGCCGATCACCTGAAACATCAGCTCAGCCTGGCCCTGGTCGGCCCCTGCTTGGCCGATGGAGAGGGAGGCGGAGTCCAGGCCCTCGATCGCCAGATCATCGACGGCTTCAGGCTCAAGAAGGATGCACGTGCCCTGCTGGAGGTCCATGGGTGGTTGATGGGCGGGAGGGTCGGTGGGTGACGACCCCTGATTTTCTTAAGCATTCCTATTGCATCACGGGCCCGCCGTTCGCGACGAGCGGTTCGGAATGTTTGTGCGGATACCGAGATCAGGGGCGGGGGCGTTTTGTTCGCTGCCTGGACTAGGCGTGTGCGTCTAGACGCGTCCTGCGGCAGATCGTCAGCATTGATTAGGCGGAAATCGTGAGATGGTCCATTAATTGCATTTATGCATCACTTCCGCGTCGTTGGCGTAGCTTCTATCCCCTTCAATATATGTCTTTATGGTTTAAATTGTGAGAGATCACATTGGTTTAATTGTTCGTGAAAACCCTTTTCTCTCGGCAAGCCGGTTTATTGGCCGGTTCCATGGTTATTGGCTGGGGCAGGCGTGCTGTTGCCTGGATCGGCGCGTACTAACTATTGCTCATTCGGAGCAAATACAACTTTTGCTGCTTGTACTTCTTCGACTACTTTTGTCGTCAACAGTACGGCCACGTTGAAGAACTTGGATTTTACTAATGCTGTTGGCGATGGTTTCTTTTCGTTTCTGGAGCAGGGTCCAGGTTCTAATATCCTTGAGGCAAGTGTATTTTTTTAGCCACGTCTACAGGGTCCAGTAGGGCCTGCGTCGATTGCGTATGATTTACTGATTGCACCTCCCGCTAATAGTTTCTTTGTTACGGCTGGCCTCACGTCACAGGGGTCGTCTCAGCCTGTTTCTCCGGTTTATACTGTGATCAAGGAAGTGCCAACCGATACTCCCACCCTCGAGTTGTCCGTCAACCAGAGTAATACCTTTGCGACTAAGCCTTTTGAGGATGTGAATCTCAAGTCAATCCGTGTGGTTGATACGTTTAACGTCGATGAGGGGTCGCTTGTTGGTTTCATTAACACCTTCGAATTGCAAGATCGCGCCCCCGGCGACACTGTCCCTGGCCCCCTGCCCCTCCTTGGCGCCGGTGCCGCCTTCGGCTTCTCCCGCCGCCTGCGCAGTCGCGTGCTGGCCGCTAGGCGGGGCTGAGGCCACCGGTTCCTCACTGGGCTGATTTCACCTTTCGGAGCTGTCATTGCCCCCGCCCTTTGGCGGGGGCATTTTTTATCGCTCAGAGCGTGCGCAGGCAGGCCGCTACCGTGCGCACCTCCTCCAGTGCCTCAATTGCTGCCAGGGCGGATCGGAAGGCCGACTCGCGCACCTCGTGGGTGATCACCACGATTTCGGCGCCGCCGCCTGCCTCCCCTTCGCGAGCCTCGAACTGTACGATCGATTGGATCGACACCCCCGCATCGCCAAAGCACGTACCGATCCGGCCGATCACGCCAGCCTCATCGCGGGTCTGCAGGCGCACGTAGTTGCGGTGGCTGGTGCCTGAACCATCCACCAGCGTGCAGCGCCTCCAGCTGCTCGCCGCCAGCAGCGGATCGAGGCGGGCGCCGGCCTGGGAGCCGGTGGCCCTGCGGATGCCGGCGATGTTGAGGATGTCGGCCACCACCGCCGAGGCCGTGGGGCCGGCACCGGCGCCCGGGCCGTAGAACATCACCTGGCCCACCGGATCCCCTTCCACCAGGATCGCGTTGTTCACCCCATGCACCCCCGCCAGGGGGTGGTGTTTGGGCAGCAGGGTGGGATGCACCCGCACATCCAGGGGGATGGCTTCGCCTGGGCCTTCCAGCCCATCGCCGACGCGCTCGGCCGTGGCCACCAGCTTCACCACAAAGCCCAGCTGGGCCGCGTAGGCCACATCGCGGGCATCGAGGCGGTCGATCCCCTCGGTGGCGATGCCGGCCCTGGCAACAGGACCGCCGTAGGCCAGGCCCGCCAGGATCGCGATCTTGTCGGCGGCATCACCGCCCTGCACATCGGCGGCCGGGTCGGCCTCGGCGTAGCCCAGCCGCTGGGCATCGGCGAGCACGTCGCCATAGGCGGCCCCCTCATCGGCCATGCGGCTGAGGATGTAATTCGTGGTGCCATTGATGATGCCGCTCACCCGCTGGATGCGGTTGCCCCCAAGCGATTGCTTCAACGGCTCGATGATCGGGATGCCACCGCCTACCGCCGCCTCAATCAGCACATACACGCCGCGCTCGGCGGCCGCCGCGGCAATCTCCTCGCCGTAGCGGGCGATCACCGCCTTGTTGGCGGTCACCACCGGCTTGCCGGCGGCAATCGCCCGCAGGATCAGGCTGCGGGCCGGCTCCAGGCCGCCCATCACCTCCACCACGATCTCCACGGCGGGATCATCGATCACCGCCTCGGGGCTGGTGGTGAGCAGCTGCGGATCGAGCTCCAGGGGGCGGGGGCGGTCGAGATCGCGCACCGCCACCCGGCGCAGCGCCAGTTCGGCCACCAGGGGATGGCGGCCCTCGGGACCCATCAGGATCGCGGCCACCCCCGCCCCCACCGTTCCCAGCCCCAGCAGGCCAACACCGATCGCCATGGGGCCCCATTCCACAATCCATGGATCCTAGAAATCGGCCGGCAGTGCCTTCGGCCCGCGGCGTGATCGGCGCCATGCAGCGGACTCCCCGAGGGTGGGGCCTCTAGAGCGCAGCTCAGCCCCTTAACCCTTGCCGCCGCCCTCGGGCGATCCCTCGCCGCCGCCGCCCGGCGCGCCCTTGGCTTCCTCTGGAGCCCTTCGCCCAGCTTCGAAGGCCGCCGCCTGAGCCTGCATGGCCCGGAGGATGTTGAGGAAGCCATTGGCCCGCGAGGGGGTGAGGCTCGCCTGCAGGCCAGTGGCCGCGATGAAGGCTGGATCGATCGCCACCACCTGCTGGGGCGTGAGCCCCTCCAGGCCCTCGATCAGCAAGGCCAGCAGCCCCTTGGTGATCTGGGCATCGGAATCACCCTGCCAGTGGAGCTTGCCCTCCAGCAGGTCGCCCACCACATACACCTGGGAAACGCAGCCGCGCACCTTGCGCTCCTCGCTGCGCAGCTCTTCGGGCAGGGGCTCCAGGCGCTTGGCCAGCCAGAGCACATATTCATAGCGGCGTTTGGGGTCGGCGGCGCTCCCCAGCCGCTCCACGATCCGATCCAGTGCTGCGCTGCCGGTGCTCGCCATGCCGGAGGAGCCCCTCAACCGCGCGGGCGGTTGAGGCGGGCCAGGCCACCGAGCAGGCCCAAGGCGGCGAGGGGCGCCAGGGTGAGCAGGTTGCCGCGCAGGGCTCCCCAGGGCAGGGCGGCCTGACGGGCACCCCTGCCCAGCTCGGAGAGTTCGATCCAGTCGCGGTGACCAGCCCCGGCATCCACCTGGATTTCGGCATCACGGCCGGTGCCGGCGGGCAGGGCGAAGGCCAGACGGCCATCGGCGTTGGTGCGGCCCAGCTCAATCGGGGTTCCCCCCTGGGCCGGAATCAGGCGCACGCTGGCATCGCGGGCGGGCAGGCCCGTGGAGAAGTGGCTGGCCAGTTCCAGCTTGCTGCCCGCGGCCGGAAGGCTGGCCTCCAGGTGGCTGTGGGAATGCCCCACCACCGTGAGGTCGGTCTGGATGGCATGGGCCCGCACCAGGCCTGGAGCGAGAACCAGGGTTGCAGCTCCGAGCAGAACCGGAAGGAGGGGGCGGCGCATGGTGAACGGGTAGGGGGGAGGCCGGAGCCGGGGTCAGCCGGCATTCCAGCGATTCTCGCTGCAACGGCCGGCCTGCACCATTCTGGCCACTGAAGTCACCATCATCGAGAGGGCGTCGCAGGCCTGGCCACGGGCCTGAAGTTCTGCGGCGATCACCCGTTCGGAGGCGGTGAGCGCCTTGGGGGTGGCGGAACTGCCGCTCCGATCCGAGGAGAGACGCGCTGCGGTACGGGTTGCGTATGAGGCTGTGTGGGGTGCTGCGTGGGCTGCTGCGTTCCAGGGGGTGATTCGGAGAGGTTCCAAGGAAACGCAGGGACGTAACCCGCTGATCCTGGCAAATTCCCGGCCGTGGTGAGAAAGCTGCTGCGATGCGTTACAAGGAGGTGGGAGTCGGCTGGCCACTCTCCGGCTCTCCAGCGGGGCGGCCAGCACAACGATGGACCCCGTGCTCATCCAGCCAGCCTTCGAAGGGCACGTCCCAGGATTCCCGCGGCAGGTTGGCGCTGAGGCAGGCGGATGGCAGCACCACCAGGGCCGGCACGGCCCGCCAGGCCGGATTGGCCCGCAGCCGGTCGTACCAGCCGCCGCCGTAGCCCAGCCGGATGCCGCTGTGGGGATCGAAGGCCAGGGCCGGCACCAGCAGCAGGCCGAGGGCGTTGGGGGGGAGCACCGGCTCTGCGTTGAAGCCATCCGGTGCCGCTCCTTCGAGGCGGCCCTGGGCTTCGTGTTGCTCGCTGGCGTCGTTTCGGCCGGCGGGCAGGGGGGCCGGGATGCCGCAGCGGTCCGGGGCGAGGGGGGCGCCGGGCCGCCAGAGGCGGTACAGCAGCCGGGGGGGCTCCCCCGCCACGGCGGGCAGGGCGAGGCAGGGGTGCATCAGGGCCAGGGAGCGAAGGTCTGCCTCCCCCGCCAGGGGCCAGTAGAGCCCCAGGTGATCGTGTGCCGGCAGCAGCTCCGGCAGCTCCCGCCGCGCCGCCGCCAGGATCCCGGGTTCGGTAGCGGCCAGGGCCTCTGTCCGCAGGATCCGGAAGTGGCGCCGCAGCGCTGCTCTGTCCGGTGGTGGCGGCAGTCCCTCACTCGCCACGGGTGCCGTGCCCGGGCCGCTCATCGCTGGAACCAGCCGGTGAGGGCTACCGCCAGGGCGTCGGCGGCGTCATCGGGCCGGGGGGGATGCTCCAGGTTCAGCTCCCGCATCACCGCCGCCAGCACCTCATCCTTTTCGGCGTGGCCATGGCCGGCCACGGCCAGCTTGATCTGCATCGGCGGAAACTCCACCACCGGGATGGCGAAGCGCGCCAGGGTCATCAGCACCACGCCACGGGCCTGCACCACCGCAATCGTGTTGCTGGAGCGGTAAAAGAAGAATTTCTCCACCGCCGCCAGCTCGGGGCGCCAGTGGCGGATCAGCCAGCGCAGGTCGGCGGCGATCTCCACCATCCGCTCGCCCTCGCTCCGGCCCGGATCGGTGCGGATCATGCCGCAATCCAGCAGGCGCTGAACGCCTGGTTCGGCCCGGGGCTCCCCCGGCTGCCAGGGGGCCCGCTCCTGCACCTCGATCACGCCATAGCCCACCCGGGCCAGGCCGGGGTCGATGCCAAGGATGATCATGCTTGGGGCCCGTTCACCGCACCAACGGTGGCAGCGCTTGCTGCTCCGTGGCGCGCAGCCGCATCAGTTCCTGCTGCAGGGAGGGGTCCTGCCGGAAGGCGCGCCACTGGGGGCTGGCGATGATCTGCCGAGCCGCCTCCGCCCCGAGGCGCTGGCTGGCCTCCACATCGGAGGGGTAGTGGACCCCGCAGTACACCCGGTTGGCACCGCCCTG
Organism: Cyanobacteriota bacterium; assembly: GCA_026389265.1. GTDB lineage: Bacteria > Cyanobacteriota > Cyanobacteriia > PCC-6307 > Cyanobiaceae > Cyanobium. The sequence continues at coordinate 7,037 of JAPLIE010000203.1, forward strand.
GTGGCCCACCCGCTCGAGGCGGTCCCGGCGCTCCGGCATCAGGTCGGCCAGCAGCTCGGCGGTGGTCCGGAACCACACGGCGTGGCCGGAGGGGAAGGAGCCGGTGGCCTCCGGTGGCAGGCAGGGGCGCAGCTCAGGGTGGGCGAGGTAGGGACGGACGCGGGCTCGCTGCAGCTTGATCTCCCTGTAGGCCGCGCTCACGGGGGCCATGAAGGACTCCAGCCCGGCCTTGAGCGCCGGCGTGGCGGTGCCGAGCTCTGCGCCGACGGCGCTGCTGAAGGTGCTGAGGTGGCGATCCAGCAGCAGCCAGGTAGCCGCCACCATCTCCGGCGTACGGAAGCGCTGCAGCCAGAGCAGGATCGCCATGTCGCTGGCCTCCTCCCGGCTGCCCGGCGCCGGTGGCGTGCCGGTGACGCGGCCCAGGGCGGGCCGATCGAGCCTTAGCCCGGCGGCGATGCCGGGGGCTTGGTCGGCCGGCCCGGCCAGGGCGGGCAGTGGGGCGACCAGGGCGCTCTGCAGCAGGGCCAGGGCGGGAAGGAGGCCGGCCATCCTCCGGATCCCATCGAGGGGCGGGCAGCGGCGAGGGGTGGACGCGGCCATGGCGGCAGGTGATTGGCGGGCGAGGGGTGGCGTGGGAAGAGGCAGGTGGCGGCAGTGCTTGCCCGGCGGGTCCGGCGCTGGGGTCAGAGCGGGCCAGGGCGCTGTTGCGGGCGCGGTCCAGGGTGCGGCGCTAAGGGAGATTCACAGCGTTGCTGGCCGGCCAGCAACCGGGACTGGCTGTAATGGGTCACCTCCGGCCGCAGCTCGGCGGGGCGGTAGCGCAACGCGATCAACTGGTCAAAGTCGTCGTCGCCGATCGGCGCCATTGTTGGCCAGCCCAGGCCGGCGGCCAGCTCCGGCAGCCGCCGGTGTTCCCAGAAGAGCACCACCCGCCGGCCATCGAAGGAAGGGTCGGTGAGGATGTGGCGGCCGGAGCGGAAGGAGTTCTCGAGGGAGTCCTTGTCGATGGTGATGTTCACGCTCGTGGCCACCGCCAGCGGCACGGCCGTCTGATAGCTGCGGGCGTTCTTGCTGGACTCCGGATCGAGATAGAACGAGCGGATCTGGCTTGGGCGACCGAAGCAGCGGGGTAAGAGGGAGGCCAGCGCGACGGCCCGCTCGAAACCCTGGGGCGAGAGGTTGTAGTCGCCCGCCTCGCCGCTCTTGTGGCCATGGCGCAGGAGCAGCACCAGTTCCGGTATGGCCCGGGCCGGAGCAACGGGGAGGCCCTGGGCGACGATCCCGAGGAGGGCGAAGGCAAGCAGCCTCTTGCGATCAGGGCGTTGTCGCCGTGCTGCCGGGCGGCGGGCCATGCGCCCTCGATCAATAGAGCACACCTTAGGAATGAACGGAGTTGCGACCGGTTCACCCGTGGGACTCAGCGTTCGCCCAGCAGCTCCAGCCAGGAGAGAGGGGCGTGGGGCTTGCCGATGGGCAGGCTGCAGAACATCGGGCGCACGGGAAGATCCGGGGCGGCAACGGCCGGAGGCTCGAGGCTCAGGGCCAGGGGCTGGGGCGTTGGCTGGGCGAAGGGGTGGGAGGGGTTGCTGATGGCTGCCATCGGTCGGTGACGGACCAAAGACAACGCTGGTCGGCGGGCTGGCCCTTCCGGGTGCCCTGGGCAGCCAGCTCCAGGTGCGCCGCGACACGGCCGCGGGTCGCTGGAGGTTTCAGGCCGCCAACGCCAGCTGAAAAGCGCTGCGGTCACTCGGCAGGGGCCGCTCGAACACCTTGCAGAACACCTTCACCACCCGATCGCCGGAATCGATTTGCTCGAGCGGATCCTTGCGCAGCCGGTGGCGCAGGCAGCAGGCCACCACCCGCGCCACGTCGTCGTCGGCCACCTCGCTGCGGCCCTCAAAGGCGGCCAGGGCCCGGGAGGCCCGGTTGGTCACGATGTCACCCCGCAATCCATCCACATCCAGCTCGCCGCACACCGCCGAGATGCGGATGCGCAGGTCGTCGTCGATCGCCACCTGGGGCAGCCGCTGCTGGGCCTCCACCACCAGCGCCTGCAGCGCGTCCTGGCCCGCCTGAATGGCGTCATTGAAGCTGTCGGGGTCGGCATCGAAGCTGGTGCGCTGGTCCACCACCTGCACCCGCAGCTCCGGATCGCGCACGGTGCGCACCTCCACGCTCATGCCGAAGCGATCAAGCAACTGGGGGCGCAATTCCCCCTCCTCAGGGTTGCCGGAGCCGATCAGCACGAAGCGCGCCGGGTGGCGCACCGAAATGCCCTCCCGTTCCACCGTGTTCCAGCCGGAGGCGGCCGAATCCAACAGCACGTCCACCAGGTGATCGTCGAGCAGGTTCACCTCATCCACATAGAGCAGGCCACGGTTGGCCTTGGCCAGCAGACCTGGCTCGAAGGCCCGCACGCCCTCGCTGAGCGCCTTCTCGATGTCGATCGTGCCGCAGAGGCGGTCTTCGGTGGCGCCCAGGGGCAGGTCCACCATGGGCACCTGGCGCTGCTCAACCGGCAGGTTCTCGCCCTGATCGGCCCGCTGGCGCACCTCGGTGCTCTGCAGATCCGGATCCTCCGGGGAGCTGTTGTAGGGATCGCCCGCCACCACATCGATCTCGGGCAGCAGGTCGGCCAGGGCGCGGATCGTGGTGCTCTTGCCCGTGCCCCGATCGCCCATGATCATCACGCCGCCGATGCGCGGGTCGATCACGTTGAGCAGCAGAGCCAGCTTCATCTCCTCCTGGCCCACGATGGCGGTGAAGGGGAAGACCCTGCGCTTCCTGGGCTGACTCACGGAGCGGTTGACGGCGTTGAGGGCGATTGTTTCACAGCCGCCCCGGCCCCCAAGGCGCCCTGCGCCGGCGCGGGTCTGAGCGCGCCCGGGGCACCGTTGGGCATCGCCAGTCCCGGAGCAGCCCCGACCGCCGCTGCCGCACCCGCCTCGGCCGGCAGCAGGCTCAGCACCTGGGGCGGGGTGGCATCGGCCGGATAGATCAGCCGCACCTGCAGGGTGCGCTCCTGGCCGGGCGCCAGGCTCACCGTGCCCAGGGCCGAACCCTGCTGCCCGGCTCGCTGCACCAGGTGAAAGGCCTGGCGACCCAGCGGCCGCCCCTCGGCGCCATCGAGGCCGGCCACCTCCACCGTGCCGCGGAACATCACTGCCGCCGCCGGCGTGATCCGGAAGCGCAGGCCGCCGAGGGGCTGGTCGTGCTTGAGGGGCGACTCCAGCGCCAATTGGAGCTTCACCGGGGCGGCGGTGTCATTGCGCAGCGGCAGGGTGAGGTCGTAGGTCACGCCGTAGTTGCCGTGGGCCGCCCAGGCGGTGCCGGGATAGAAGGCCTTCAGCTCGGCGGTCTGCACCTGGCCGGTGCCCAGGCTCCCCTTGGCCAGCGAGGCGATCGGCCAGGAGATCGGCGCCCGGCTGGCCGTCAGCACCGCACGGCCCGGATCGGTGATTTTGCCCCGCCAGGTGCTGCCCACCTGCACGCCGCTCACCCTGGAATAGATCATCGGGCCGCTGGCGCCGCGGGGGGTGGGCTGGTGTTCCTTCGGGCTCAGGGGCCCTTCGAGGATGCGACTCCACACGGCCGCCTCCGGCGGCCGGTCGTTCGGGCCGAAGGCCGCCAGCACGGCCAGATCCACCGGGGCCTCGCTGGCCAGGCGCAGCTGCAGGTTGCGGCCGTTGAGCAGGGGATCGAGGCCCCGCACCGGCAGGGGCAGCACCACCAGCGGGGTGAGCATCCCCGCCGGCAGGCTCCATTCGCCCGGAAGCTCAGGGCTGCGGCCGCGCTGCAGCAGCTCGGTGGCCACCCGGCTGCCGGGACCCGACCACACCGGCTGGGTGCTCTCCTGGAGCATCAGCGGGGGCAGGGGGAGAAAGGGGGCGGCGCTCTGTCCCGCCGCGGTGGCCTGGGAGAGCGCGGTGGATCCGCCCCGCAGCCGCAGCTTCACCGGCGCCGCACCGCGGGGGGCCCCCACCACCGCCAGCCAGAGGGTGGAATCGAGGCTCTCTCGATTGCCGGCGAACACGTGGTGGCTGAAGAGCTCAAAGACGCCATTCAGAGGCACGTTGAGGTGGGCGGCGCTCACCCCCAGCGGCCGACCATCCCAGCCGCGGCCGGGATCGAAGCCCGAGAGCAGGATCCCCTCGCTGCGGATCAGCTCGGGGTTGTTGTCGTTCACCAGCAACACCCCATCCAGGCCTCCAGGCAGGGGTTCCACCCGCTGGCGACGCAGCACGGTGGGGGCGCTCTCGGGCCTGGTGGGCACGGCGGGGACCGCTGGAGCGGGCGAAGCTGCGGCGGGAGGAGCCTGGGCAGCCTCCCCATCCTGGGCGGCCACCGGACGGACCAGCATCACAGCCAGCACGGCCATGGCGAGGATCGAGCCCCGGTGGGCGGATCGGGAACGGGCCCGCCGCAATCGGCCGGCTGCGGTGCGGGAAGGGGCGGACGGCAGGGTGCTCATGATTTGCCCACCAGCGTCCGCGACACCGTGGCTGCCATAGAGCGAATCAGTTCAGCCGAGCGGGGGTCATTGAAGGGGCCCTTCACCAGAAAGGCCGCCACGGCCCGCTGGCCGTTCGGCAGCTGGATGAGGGCGGCGTCGGCGTAGGCGATGCCAATGTCGCCGGTTTTGTTGTAGGTGGTGATGCCATCGGCGAGCAGGTCGTCGTCGGGATCGGTGGTGGTTTGGCCCTTGCCCAGACCCTTCAGCAGTCCCATCGGGATCAGGGTGTTGGTGTTCGATTTGGAGAGGATCTCGCGGTAGAGGTCGCGGGCGCGGGGGCTGAGTTTCTCGCCGGTGTCCACCAGGGCGATGGTGCGGGCGAGGTCGCGGGCGCTGGTGCTGTTGGTTCCCTTGAGGTCGGGCAGCCAGTTGCGGAGCACCGTGGCCGGCAGGCCCAGCGCCTGGAAGCGTTGATTCACTGTCTCGATGCCGCCGAGTCGTTTAATCAGCAGATTGGTGGCGCTGTTGTCGCTCACCCGGATCATCTCGGTGGCGGCCTCGAAGAAGGGAAAGCGGGTGCCGAGCGGCTTATTCGCCATCCAGCCGGCCCCTTCCCCCATGACGTCCTTGGTGAGGGGGAGCGGTTCGTTCCAGCGCACTTTGCCCCTGTCCAGCTCGTCGAGGCCCACCAGGAGGATCGGGCTCTTGATCGAGCTGGCGGCCGGCATCGGCAGGTCGCTCTGGAGTTGGGCGTAGCGGCCGTCGTCGAGCACCAGCAGGAAGCCGGATGCGGTGAGTCCCTTCTGGGCGGCCGCCAGCCGCGCCCACTCCTGGCTCAGGGCGGTGAGTTCGGTGCGGGGATCAAAACGGCCAAGCGCCAGACCATGGCCGCCCACCACCCGCGGCGTCGCATCCAGCTGGGGCACGGCCACGCTGCCCTGGGCCAGCCGGGGGGCGAGGGTCTTGAGGGCCGTGCTCACCAGCACCCCGAGCCCCACCCCCATCACCCCCAACCGCAACAGCAGCAGTAGGGGCTGGAGCCAGGGTCGGCGGGGCGGTCGGCCAACACTCACGAAGGTCTGAAAGCAGAAAGGATCCCGACGCTACGTGTCGGATCCTGAGCTGACCCGCCGACGGCTCGCCCAGCGCAACTGGCACACCATGCCGCGCAGCAAGGCCACCTCGCCCTCACTCACCTGGGCGCGCTGCAGCAGTGCCCGCAGCTTGGCCATCCGGGCCCGGCTGGTGTGGGGCAGCAGGAAGCCCACCTCCAGCAGCAGTGCCTCCGCATCGGCCAGGGCGGCCTCCAGGTCGTGGCGGCGGCAGGGATCGGCCCAGACCGTGGCCCCACCCGCCGACACTGCTGGGGGAGGGGAGGCGGCCAGCGACCGCTCGCCGCGGCGGAGCGTGTGCAGCTCATGCAGCACCACCGCCACCGCATGGGAGAGATTGAGTGAGGAATAGGAGGGGCCCGTGCCGATCTGCAGCAGCCGGCCGGCCTGAAGCAGTTCGCCATTCGCCAGGCCCCGGTCTTCCCGGCCGAACACCAGGGCGACCGGCGCCCCCGCCGACTGGGGCGCCGGATCGGCCTGGGGTGAAGCGGATCCCTCCAGCAGCCAGGCCAGGGCGTCGGCTGGGGGCAGCAGGGGGAGAGGCGGGCCCTCCAGGCGGCCGCTGGTGGCCACCACCCGGTCGCAGTCGGCGAGGGCGGCCTCCAGGGTTGGCCAGAGGCTGGCCCGCTCCAGCAGCCCCACCCCATGCACCGCCATCCGCCTTGCTTCCTCGCCGAGGGGATCGCAGCGGGGTGCCACCAGCCGCAGACCGTCGATGCCGAAATTGGCGCAGAGCCTGGCCACGCTGCCCACATTGAGCGGGCCCGCAGGCTCCACCAGCACCACCTGCAGGCTCATTGGCGGCGCCTCAGGAGGGAAGGCTGTGCAGAAAGGCCAGCAGGTCGGCCATGGCCTGGGGATCGGGCTGGAAACGGGGCATCGGCGGCGTGCGGCCGCTCACCACCTGCTGGATCAGCTGGCGGTCGTTCTTGCGGCGATCCACGCCGTGAAGATTCGGACCCACCAGACCCTGGGCCGCCAGGCCGTGGCAGCCGGCGCAGTTGAGCCGGAACAGGCGACCGCCATCCTCCACCGACCCCACCCGATCCAAGGTGGCACTGGTGTAGGGGTCGATGCGGGAAACCTGCAGCAGCACCAGCGCCAGCACGGCGCAGGCCACGGCGGCCAGCACCACGAGGGCGGTGATCAGGCTGCGGCGGTTGGGTGTGGCAGCCGCTGCAATCCCCGCGGGGGCCTGGCCGCTGGCGATCGCTCCCAGATCGGGGCCGTTCGGGCAAGGGGGGGGGGAGCCGGTCACGGTTGGTGGCGATGGGTCGCCAGGGAAGCCCCAGCCATGGGAGAATTGTGGCTTGAACAACCACCCGACTGCTGGCCATGATCGAACCCCTCCTCTGCGGCATCGTTCTGGGTTTGATCCCTGTGACCCTGGTGGGGCTGTTCGTGGCCGCCTGGAACCAGTACCGCCGCGGCGGTGCCCTCGGCGGCTGAGATCTGAACCTGGGGTGGCTGATCCACCGGCGTAGCGCCGTCTCCGGGGTGCCTCTGTTGTTCCAACTCCAGCTGCATCAGCGTGGTGCCGCCGTAGCGGCGTTGGTCCCGCACCAGCCACCCCGGCGGCGCTGTGGGTAGCGCGTCGCTACCGCATTCCCACACCAGCACCCCCTCCGGCGCCAACCACCCGCCCCGCATCACCGCTTCAGCCACCGCCCCGTGGAGCCCCGCCCGGTAGGGGGGATCGCAATAGATCAGATCGAAGGGGATGGGCTTTTCAGAACCCAGCCACTGCAGCACCTCCCGGCGGTGCACCGTCACGGCAGCAGGTGCTGGGAGCGAGGTGGCCACCAGCTCCAGGTTGGCCTGGGCCACGGCCGCCACCCGACGGTCGCGCTCCACCGCCACCACCGCCACCGCTCCCCGCTGCAGGGCTTCGCAGGCCATCACGCCACTGCCGCAGCAGAGATCGAGCCAACGGCATCCCCTCAGCCGCGGAGCCAGCAGGTTCATCACCGCCAGCCGCACTCGCGCGGCGGTGGGCCGGGCCACGGCACCGGGTGGGCTCTGAAGCCGCCGCCCGCCGCTCAGCCGCAGACTCACGGCTGCCCCAGCCAGGCCAGCCAGCGCGCCAGCATCGCTTCGCCCACGGGCCCGGATTTTTCGGGATGGAACTGGCAGGCGGCGATGTGCCCCTGCCAGATTGCCGCGGTGACCGGGGTGCCGGCCCAGTCCACCCGCGCCGTCACGCTGGCTGGATCGATGGGATCGGCGGCATAGGAATGCACGAAGTAGACCCAGGCCGGCGGCTCCTCGGCCGGGAGCAGGGGGCTCGGTTCGGCGGGAATCAGGGGGGCCCAGCCCATGTGGGGAATCGGCTGGCCTGGCGAGCGCGGCAGCGCCCTCACCCGCCCGGCCAGCAGGCCCAGACCGGTGGCCTGGCCCTCATCACTGCCCTCAAACAGCAACTGCAGCCCTAAGCAGATGCCGAGCAGCGGCTGGCCGGCCGCGCAGGCCCGCTGCAGGGCCGTGGCCAAACCGCCCTCCCGCAGCCGCTCCATGGCCGGATCGAAGGCCCCCACCCCCGGCAGCACCAGGGCATCGCATCCCGCCATGGCCGCGCCGTCGTGAATCGACTCCACCGCGGCGCCGAGCCGTTCAAAGGCGCGCTGCACCGAGTGCAGGTTGCCCATGCCGTAATCGATCATTCCGAGGCGAGACATGGCGGAGATCAGGCTTGCGGGAGGGTCAGGCGGGGCTGGCCTGGGGGGTGAAGCGACAACCGGGCTGCTCCAGGGGGGTGGCCTCCGGCAGGTCCAGCCCGTTGAGGTGGTCGATCAGCTGAACCAGCCTGCCGACTCGCCGCTTGTCGAAGCGCAGCCGCAGGGAGGGTCTCAGGATGCCGTTATCGTCACAGGCTTCGCCCGCCTGAATCGCGCCGTTGTCGAGCAGGTCGTGGAAGTGGTCGTTGAGGTTGGGCAGCAGGCTGCGGGGTACGGGCGCCTTGAGCAGCAGCTCGATGCGATCCTCCCCAGGCTGGGCACTGTGGAACACCCGATAGAAGCGACTGATCAGGGCCACCGCTTCAGAGGCGCAGGAGGCCTCCATCACCAGGGCGCCATCTTCGGGTGAGATCAGGCCCCGCTTGGCCAGCTCCTTGTGCACGTTCTGGAGCCAGACGGTCCAGAAGTCATCCCCCGGGGGAGCCAGCAGCACCAGGGGGATCGGCGGCGTGCGGCCGGTCTGGATCAGGGTGAGGCACTCGAAGAATTCATCGAGGGTGCCGAAGCCGCCTGGCATCACCACCACCGCATCGCTCTCCCGCATGAAAAAGAGCTTGCGGGTGAAGAAGTAGCGGAAGAACAGCAGGCGGCCGCCGCAGCCGCTCACGTAGGGATTGGGATGCTGCTCAAAGGGCAGATCCACGTTCAGACCAATGCTGTGGTCGCAGCCCGCCCCCCGGTTGGCCCCCTCCATCACCCCACCGCCGGCCCCGGTCATCACATCGAAGCCGGCCTCCACCGCCAGAGCGGCCAGGTCCCTCGCCAGGTCGTAGCAGGGGTCGTCCTGCCGGGTGCGTGCCGAGCCGAACACACTGATCTTGCGCACGCTGCGGTGGGGCTGGAACTCCTCCAGGGCCTCACTGATGTCGGCCAGGGCGCCACTGATCAGCCGCCATTCCGGCAATTCCCTCTCGCGCCGGGCCACCTCGAGCAGCGAAACCACGGCCTTTTCGATCAGCCGACGCTGCGGGTCGCCCTGGATCTGTTCCTCCAGAACCTCAAGCGGGCTTCGCCCGTGGGTGGGTTCCGGGTTTTGTGGGAGTGTCAGGGCCGGCGGGTGGGCTTCAGGACTCAGACGTACTTGGTGATCGTGGTGTGGAGGGTGGTCTTGGGTACGGCGCCGACCACGGTTTCGATCTTCTGGCCATCCTTGAATAGCATCAGGGTGGGGATGCTGCGGATGCCGTACTGGCTGGCCACATTAGGATTTTCATCGGTGTTGAGCTTGAACACCTTGATCTGACCCGCGAATTCCTTGGCGATCTCATCGACGATCGGAGCCACCATGCGGCAGGGGCCGCACCAGGGGGCCCAGAAATCCACCAGCACGGGCACGTCGCTCTTCAGGACGTCTTGGTCGAAGGAGGCGTCGGTGACGGCGGCGGAGCTGGACATACTGGGCTGGTTCGCATTGTTGCGAATCTAGCAACCACATTGATCCGCTCACTCAGGTTGAAACCGAGCGTTGCAGGCCGTTGGAAACGGAGGGGGGCTGGCCCATCGGCCTTGGCGCTGACCATGCTGCAGGCGTAAGGGCATGCCGCAAGCGGAAGTCCAAGGCCCAGCGGAGAGACCGTGGCGCAGGTTTAAAACCATGCATCAGGCTTAAAACTGTGCCTCAGGCTTAAAACCGTGCTTCAGGCACAAACCGTTCCGCAGAGTGAAGGCTTTGTCGGCCCCGGGACCGCTGCTCCGGGAGGGAGAAGACAAAAAGCCCGGGCGCGCCGGGCCGGGGGGTGTGAGGAGTGTGCGAGCCGTGGCCCCCACGTAATTGAGGGTAGCGCCATCGTGGGGTTCGGTAGTGCGATCGACGTCCTGTGCCGATGTGCTGCTTCCCTACTTGCCCATGCCGAGCTGTTGGGCCTTCTGATACACCTTGCCCTCGGTGAGCAGGGAGGGGGCCACCACTACCTCCACCTGCTGCATCTCCTTCACAGTGCGGGCTCCGAGGGTGCCCATGGAGGTGCGAATGCAGCCCAGCAGGTTCTGGGTCCCGTCATCGAGGCCGGCCGGTCCCCGCAGGATCGTCTCGAGGCTGCCGGTGGTGCCCACCTTGATGCGGGTGCCGCGGGGCAGCACAGGGCTCGGGGTGGCCATCCCCCAGTGGAAGCCGCGGCCCGGGGCCTCAGCAGCCCGGGCGATCGGGGATCCGATCATCACGGCATCGGCGCCGCAAGCCAGACACTTACAAATGTCGCCGCCGGTCACGATGCCGCCGTCGGCCACGATCGGCACATAGCGGCCGGTGGCTTCGAAGTGTTCGTCACGGGCGGCGGCGCAGTCGGCCACGGCGGTGGCCTGGGGGATGCCGATGCCCAGCACCCCGCGGCTGGTGCAGGCCGCCCCGGGGCCGATGCCCACCATTACGCCGGCGGCGCCGGCCCGCATCAAGTTGAGGGCCACCTCGTAAGTGACGCAGTTGCCGATCACCACCGGCACGCCGAAATCGCGGCAGAGGGCCTCCAGATCCAGGCTGGTCTGGCCTTCGGGGCCGATGTGCTCGGTGCTTACCACCGTGGCCTGCACGAAGAAGAGTTCGGCGCCGGCCTCGGCGATGGCCTTGCCGAACTTCAGGGCCGCCACGGGGGTGGCACTCACCGCCGCGATACCACCACCGGCCTTGATCTCGCCGATGCGCTGGCGGATCAGGTCCTCCCGGACGGGCTGGCTGTAGAGCTCCTGCATCAGCGGCACAAACTCCTCCTTACCCACCGCAGCGATTCGGTCGAGCACGGGGTTGGGATCGTCGTAGCGGCACTGCACCCCTTCGAGGTTCAACACCCCCAAGGCGCCCAGGCGGGTGAGTTCCAAACACATCCCCACGTCCACCACCCCATCCATGGCGCTGGCGATGATCGGGATCTCGCGCTCGATGCCACCCAAGGTCCAGCTGCTGTCGGTGACAGCCGGATCGACGGTGCGACCCCCCGGCACCAGGGCGATCTCATCGATGCCGTAGGCGCGGCGCACGGTTCGGGATCGGCCCAGTTGGATGGTCACCGTCGGCATGGATGCAATCGGCACAAGTTATCAACCGGGCTTCCTCGCCCCCTCGCGGGATGGCCTTAATCCCGGCCGCGGAAATCGTTCCAGCGTTGACTCCAGCTGGTCAGGATCCGTTCCCGTTCGCTGCTGCGCACCAGCTTGGTGAGGGCGAAGCGCGCCACGCTCAGAACGCCCACCAGCTGGAGCAGGCGGGGTACGAGAGGCAGGTCCCCGAGGGTCTCGAGCAGGGCGGAGTAGAGCCGCAGCAGCACCACCGCCGCCAGCAGCAGACCCGCGCCCCGCAGGGGACCGCCGAGGCTCTCCCAGCGAGCCTGCAGATCGGCGCCATCGAACCAGGTGCTCACCTTGCTGCGCAGCAGGTCCCATTCGCCGCCTTCGCCCGCCTCGCCTGCGGGCAGCGGCGGCACCCCGATGCTGGTGGCGATGCCGGGGGGTTCCGAGTGCTGGGAAGGGCTCACCGCCGCGGGCTCCTCTCCAGGAACGTTTCCCGGAGTCGTTGCCAGAGCGGCGGTGGTATCGGAAGGGGAGGCCCCTTCGCCAGCTGCTGCGCTTTCGGGGGGTATTGAGCCGTAGCCCGCCACGAACAGGGCTGGAGCGGCTTCAGGGGAAGGCTGTTCGTAGGGCAAGTCCGCTGTTGCTGAGCCGTAGCCCGCCTCGAACAGGGCTGGAGCGGCTTCCGGGGAAGGCTGTTCGAGGGGTAAGTCCGCTGATGCTGAGCCGTAGCCCGCCACGAACACGGCTGGGGCGGCTTCAGGGGAAGGCTGTTCGGGGGGCAAGTCTGCTGATGCTGAGCCGTAGCCCGCAACGAACACGGCTGGAGCGGCCTCGGCTGGAGCTGGTTCCTCTTCAGAGGATGAGGAAACCAGGGTGGCATAGGAGCCCAACACCGCAGGACTTCCGCTGTCCAACAAGCTGGTTTGGTTGTTCACCTCGGCTTCGTCTGCGCCACCCAGAGACGCTCCCGATGGCTCCAGACCGGGGGACGACGCATCCGCCGGTGCGGTTTCGGCCGGTATAGCGGGGATCTCGGGGATCTCGGAGGTCTCGGCCATGGTGGGCGTAATTTCTGGGCGGAGTTTACGGCCGTTTTCCGCCAACGCCCCGCCCCGACAAGGATCCGATCAGGTGGACCGTTCAGGCCACGAGTGGGATCAGGGCCGGCCGGGCAGCCAGGGGCAGCAGGGGGAGCCGCAGCGGGAAGCGGTCGGCCCGCAGCCGTTCCGCCAACTCTTCGGCCAGCTCTTGGGCCAGCCGCGGGCTATGGCAGGGCGCCGCTGGGATCCGGTTCCAATCCACCACAATGGCGCCAGACTTCAGCGCTGCGTATGACACCCCGCCGAAGCTGGGCTTGATCCGCCGCGGGATCGAGACATCGAGCACCGGAGCCTCCAGTTCCGCATCCGGCGTGGCGGCCTGGGCGGCCGTGGGCCCATCCAGCAGCGGGATCGGCGCGGCGATCGCCACCAACAGGGCACTGCCGTAGCCCTCGAACTGGCAGGCGCGCACCCAGCGGCCCTCCAGAGCATGGAGGTCCACGCTGAGGGCCGCCACCGCGCCGGGGCTGCGGGCATGGCCGCTGGCCAGCCGGCGGGGATGGGGCTGGTGGGCGCTGCCCGTGCCAACCACCCAGCCGATGCCCCCACCCACCAACACTGGCGAACCTGGGCCCAGGAGGGCCAGGCCCGGCATCGCCAGACCGATGCTGTCGGCTCCGGAGGCGCTGAAGAGAGCATTGCCGAAGGGGCCCAGCAAGGGGCCCCAGGCGGAGTGGATCACCCCTTCGGCACTGCTCACCGCCACCACACCGTTCTCCACGATGCCCCGGTGCAGGAGGAGCCGGCCGTTGCCGATCCGCTCGAGGTCGAGGCGGGTGTGGAGTTCCCGGCGGGGCTGCAGCGGGGTGGGGTCGCCGGCGGCGCTCAGCTCCACGCTGCCGCCGGCCAGCAGGGTGGCGAGCGCTTGGGCGCCGCCGTGGCGGAAGCCCTCCCCCCCCCCGATCGGGAGCACCAGATCGCTGCCGGCCCCTCCAGCCAGGGCCGCCACCCCATCGATCTGCGGTTCCCGGGGACGGATCGGCGGATCGGTGGGCCCCAGGTTCAGCACCAGGCTGGCCTGATCGGTGAAGGTGGCCTCCGCCACTACCACCACATCGGTGGCGCCATAGGCCTCCGCCAGCCCCACCTCGGCCACCAGGCTCCGGAAATCGGCGCCCACCCGCACCCGCAACACCCCGCGCCGCTGGCGATCCCGCAACTCCTCCTCACCGCGGCGGGGCAGATCGGCAAGCTTGCGCCGCGGCGGCCGATCAGCGGAGGTGCTGCGTGGGGCCATGGCCGCTTCCCCTGCCGTTCCATGAGAACCTCCAGTGTCCCGCCGATCACCACTCCCTGGCCAGGGCCCCACACCACCCTCTGGCCAGGGCCCCAGATCACCCTCCGGCCAGGGCCCCACACCACCCTTCTAGGGCTGCCGGGATGGCAGGGGAGCAGGGTTCGATAAAGTAGGTGGAATCCCTGGCGGTCGTGCATGGCGGATCCCACCGGACCCGGCGAAAACAGTCCCGGCGAATCCGACGGACGGATCATCCAGACCGATCTCCGCAACGAGATGTCGCGCTCCTACATGGAGTACGCGATGAGCGTGATCGTGGGCCGGGCCCTGCCCGATGCCCGCGATGGCCTCAAGCCCGTGCACCGGCGCATTCTCTACGCCATGTACGAGCTGGGGCTCACCAATGACCGCCCCTACCGAAAATGTGCCCGTGTGGTGGGCGAGGTGCTGGGCAAATACCACCCCCACGGCGACACCGCGGTGTACGACGCCCTGGTGCGCATGGCCCAGGACTTCTCGATGCGCATGCCCCTGATTGATGGGCACGGCAACTTCGGCTCGGTCGACAACGACCCGCCCGCTGCGATGCGCTACACCGAATCGCGGCTGCAGGCGCTCACCACCGACGCCCTGCTGGAGGACATCGAAAGCGAAACCGTCGATTTCATCGACAACTTCGATGGCTCCCAGCAGGAGCCCACCGTGATGCCGGCTCGGATTCCGCAGCTGCTACTCAACGGCTCCACCGGCATCGCCGTGGGGATGGCCACTAACATCCCCCCCCACAATCTCACTGAGCTGATCGATGGCATGCTGGCCCTGATCGCCAACCCGGAGATCGAGGAGCGGGCCCTGCTGGCGATCGACCGGGTCCGGATTTCCCCACCGGCGGTCAGATCCTCGGCCGCCGCGGCATCCGCGAGACCTACACCACCGGCCGCGGCTCGGTGACGATGCGGGGCGTGGCCAACATCGAAACGATCGAGGCCAAGGGCCGGCCCGATCGCGATGCGGTGATCATCACCGAGCTCCCCTACCAGACCAACAAGGCGGCGCTGAT
>JAPLIE010000192.1 GCA_026389265.1 Cyanobacteriota bacterium
CGCCGAAGACCTCGGCGACGACCACGAGCGCTGGGCCGAAACCCTCCCGACCGCCCGCGCCCAGGCCTACGACCTGGTGCTCAACGGCCTGGAGCTGGGCGGCGGCTCGCTGCGCATCCACGATTCGGCCCTCCAGCGCCAAGTGCTCCAGACCATCGGCCTGCCCCTGGAGGAGGCGGAGCGCCAGTTCGGCTTCCTGATGGAGGCCCTCGACATGGGCGCCCCACCCCATGGCGGCCTGGCCTTCGGCCTGGATCGGATGGTGATGCTGCTGGCCGGTGAGGAATCGATCCGCGACACGATCGCCTTCCCGAAAACCCAGCAGGCCCGCTGCCTGATGACCCAGGCCCCCGCCGGTGTTGCCGGCAAACAGCTCGATGAACTCCACGTGGCCAGCACCTGGGTGGAGGAGGAGGGCTGAACGAGCCAGGCAGGCCCCCCAAGCAGGCGAAGCGCAACCGAAGCGAACGCCGCGGCAATCCGATCCAATCCGAAAGCTATCCCGATGAAAGTGCACCTTCAGCCGGGGCTCTGCTCAGGGTGGAGGGATCCTGATGTGCGTTCTTGGCTGGCTCCACCTCCACCGATCTGGTGCGGCAGTACCTCCAAGAGATCGGCCGGGTGAACCTGCTGAGCGCCGAGGAGGAGCTCACCCTGGCCCGGCTGGTGCAGCGGCGTGAACGGCTGCTGGAGCAGCAAGGCGATGGTGACCTGCCGCGCTGGGCCGATCGATCGCTGCGCCCTCACCCCTGCCGAACTGCGCCTGGCCCTGCACCAGGGGCGCCGCGCCAAGGAGCGGATGATCCAGGCCAACCTGCGGCTGGTGGTGGCCATGGCCAAGAAGTGCCTGCAGCGCGGCATGGAGCTGCTCGACCTAGTGCAGGAAGGCACCCTGGGGCTGGAGCGGGCGGTGGAGCGCTTCGATCCCATCCGCGGCTTCCGCTTCAGCACCTACGCCTACTGGTGGATCCGCCAGGGCATCAACCGGGGGATCGCCAGCCAGAGCCGCACGATCCGCCTTTCCGTGCATGTCACCGAAAAGCTCAACCGCATCCGGCGGGCCCAGCGGCTCCTCGCCTCCCGCCTCGGCCGCAGTCCCACCATCCGGGAGGTAGCCGCCGAGCTCGTCCTCAGCGAAGCCGTGGTGCGCCTCACCCTGGAACGGCAGCCGCGGCCCGTGTCGCTGGATGTGCGGGTGGGCCGCGACCAGGGCACGGATCTGGGCGACCTCCTGGAGGACGACCACGCCACCCCGGAGCAGGAACTCGCCCGCGAGCAGCTCCACGATGATCTGGAGTTGCTGCTGGAGGAGCTCAGCCTGCGGGAGGCCACCGTGATCCGCCAGCGCTTCGGCCTGGAAGACGACACCCCCCGCACCCTCACCGAAATCGGCGTCAACCTCCACCTCTCCAGGGAGCGGGTCGACAGATCGAATCACGGGCCCTGCTGAAGCTGCGCCAACCCCGCCACCGCAACAGGATGCGGGACCACCTCAGCAGCTTCGAATGAACGGCCGACGATCATGCTGGAGTCGATCAAAGAAGTCACGCCTGACCATGCCATAAAGACCTTCTTGCTGGCGCGACCACATTATGCTTATTGGTCCTATCAGCAGGCTAGCCACTGTTCATCAGCTACCTGACTCCACCTCGTTACAATCCTATCAGTTTCTAGTCAATTACTACGCCGCAGGCATCACTCTTGCACCCGAAGTGATCGCGAAAGTACTGGGGTTCTTCGCTAACCTGTGTAGTCTCAGATGGCGGCGGCTGAGCTGGTGTGCCAGAGAGGCTGATGCCCTAACCACCTCCAGGCGGCAGATCTCGAAGCAGCGGCGCTCACCAACGCTCGGGATCAAGGCCATCGGCTAGGGCAGCTGTTGCTGGCTAGAACTCCAATATCCAACCCTTCCTGCCTCGATCGAGCCATGGCCATCTCCTCCCTCCCCATCGACATCGGCATCCCCGCCGAGCAGCGCCAACAGATCGCCACCGCCCTCGGCCAGGTGCTGGCCGACACCACCGTGCTCTACGGCAAGACCCACGGCTTCCACTGGAACGTGACCGGACCGATGTTCAACACGCTCCACCTGATGTTCATGGGGCAATACACCGAGCTCTGGAACGCCCTCGATGTGATCGCGGAACGCATCCGCGCCCTCGGCTTCCCCGCCCCCTATGGCGGCCAGGCGATCGCGGCCCTCAGCACGATCCCCGAAGCCGAGGGGGTGCCCGAGGCGATGGCGATGGTGCGCGAGCTGGTGGCCGGCCATGAGGCCGTGGCCCGCACCGCCCGCAGCGTCTTTGCCCTCACCGAAGCCGCCAACGACCAACCCACCGCCGACCTGCTCACCCAGCGGCTCCAGATCCACGAAAAAACTGCCTGGATGCTGCGCAGCCTGCTGGAGGGCTGAGGGCCCGCCGAGGGGGTGGCTGGCTTCGGCCGGTCGGCGCCCGCTGCGCGGGCGATACCGGCCTCTCGCCAGCCACCCCCTCGGCGGGGCAAGGAGTGTTTGGGGCTCCTGGGCCTAGCCGATGCCAGGGGCGCCTTACCTTCAGGCCCCCGGTAGATTGAGAGGTCAGCCGAAGATGCCATGACCTCCCCCTCCAGGAGCCAGAGCACGAAGTTCGTCTTCGTGACCGGCGGGGTGGTCTCCAGCATCGGCAAGGGGATCGTGGCCGCCAGCCTGGGGCGCCTGCTCAAGAGCCGCGGCTACAGCGTTTCGATCCTGAAGCTCGATCCGTATCTGAACGTGGATCCGGGCACGATGAGCCCTTATCAGCACGGTGAGGTATTCGTCACCGAGGACGGCGCCGAAACCGACCTGGATCTGGGCCACTACGAGCGCTTCACCGACACCGCCGTGTCGCGCCTCAACAGCGTGACCACCGGCTCGATCTACCAGGCGGTGATCAACAAGGAGCGCCGCGGCGACTACAACGGCGGCACCGTGCAGGTGATCCCCCACATCACCGGCGAAATCCGCGAGCGCATCCATCGGGTGGCCGCCAACTCCAGCGCCGATGTGGTGATCGGCGAGATCGGCGGCACGGTGGGGGATATCGAATCGCTGCCCTTCCTGGAGGCGATCCGCGAATTCCGCGGCGATGTGGGCCGCCGCGACCTGGCCTACGTGCACGTGACCCTGCTGCCCTTCATCGGCACCTCCGGCGAACTCAAGACCAAGCCCACCCAGCACTCGGTGAAGGAGCTGCGCTCAATCGGCATCCAGCCCGATGTGCTGGTGTGCCGCAGCGACCGGCCGATCTCCGCCGAGCTCAAGGCCAAGATCGGCGGCTTCTGCGGCGTGCCCAGCGGCGGTGTGATCCAGGCTCTCGATGCCGACAGCATCTACGCGGTGCCCCTGGCCATGGAGCAGGAGGGCCTCTGCCGCCAGGTGCTCGATGTGCTCGACCTGCCCGATCACCCCAGCGACATGGTGCGCTGGGCCGAGCTGGTGCAGCGGCTGCGCGATCCCGGCCCGGCGGTGAAGGTGGCCCTGGTGGGCAAGTACGTGCAGCTCAATGACGCCTACCTCTCGGTGGTGGAGGCCCTGCGCCACGCCTGTCTGGAGCGGAACGCCTCCTTGGATCTGCGCTGGATCTGCGCCGAGCAGATCGAGGAGCAGGGGGCCGCCCCCCTGCTGGAGGGGATGGATGCGGTGGTGGTGCCGGGAGGTTTCGGCAACCGGGGCGTGGATGGCAAGGTGGCGGCGATCCGCTGGGCCCGCGAGCAGCGGGTGCCCTTCCTGGGGCTCTGCCTGGGGATGCAGTGCGCCGTGATCGAGTGGGCCCGCAACCAGGCGGGTCTGGAGGGCGCCACCAGCGCCGAGCTGGATCCGGCCAGCCCCCATCCGGTGATCCACCTGCTGCCCGAACAACAGGACGTGGTGGATCTCGGCGGCACGATGCGCCTGGGGGTCTACCCCTGCCGCCTGGCGCCGGGCACCCTCGGCCAGCGGCTCTACGGCGATGAGGTGGTGTATGAGCGCCACCGCCATCGCTACGAGTTCAACAACGCCTACCGCAACCCCTTCCAAGCCGCCGGCTACCGCATCAGCGGCACCTCGCCCGATGGCCGCCTGGTGGAGCTGATCGAACTGGAGAGCCACCCCTTCTTCACCGCCTGCCAGTACCACCCCGAATTCCTGTCGCGGCCCGGCAAGCCCCACCCGCTGTTCCGGGGACTGATCGAGGCGGCGCAGTTGCGGCATGGGGATGGGAAGCAGCAGGAGGCGACCACGAGCGTCCAACCGCCGGCGGCGACGACAGCGTCAGCCAACTGAACAGCCAGCTGATGATTGAGCTGACTTGCTGACCCATGCTTCGCCTCGCGATCGATCCGTCAGCGAGCTGGTTGCATTATTTCTTCCCATAGGTAGAATCGTGATCTGGGGCAATCGTCAGCAGGCGAATGAAATCACCGTCTCGGTGAGCCGTGGCGCGGCGTGACTGACTGATCCGAAGTGAATAAACAGCGTCAATCCCTGCAGGCGGCTTGATGCTCGTGATCTTTTCCCATTTGATGCCCTGGTCACGGTACAGCTGATTCCAGGTCAGCTTGCGGATCTTGTTCAGGGTGTCCAAGGCCGCATGGCGCTCGTTTTTCTGCAGGCTCAGCAGCTGCTCCTGGAACACCGGATTATTCAGATCGAGCCTGACCGCGGCATCACGGCTCGCCATGGCCGAGGCGCGTCAGGGTGTCCTGCAGCCCAGCATCGGCTGGCCCATGGCTGACGGACCAGGCCATCGCGGCTTGCAGGTCTGCTGCAGCCGAGGGTTCGTGCAGCCAGCGCTCATTGTCTGGAATGACGGTCGCGGTGCGAATAACCCAGACACCGGGTTCGCGTTCTTCCACCAGCACATGGCGGCCGGCGTATTGCTTGCCCAAGGAAATCTGCCCGTTGCTGCCAACAAGCTTCAGCGCGGCGGGGTGGGCTGCGGCGAGGTGGGCTGCGGCGACCATGGCCGGACTCTCTGATCGTTCTGCACGAAAGTCTACGGTTCGTGTGGCACCAACTGAGCAGTTGGAAGGCTGAGTTGGCCGCGGGGTTGCGCAGGGTCAGCTTCTGGGCATCCAGCGGCAGCCCCCGCCAATGCTCTCCGCCGGTTCAGGGATCGGGGGAGAGGCAGCCCGATGCCGGTTTTAGCCAAAGGCGTGACGTGATCCAACGCCGAGCTAACCCACCAGCAGTTTCTGGAGGCAGGGCTGGATCTGGTCCTGTTGCAGGCCGATGCCGGCCCCGGCAAAGGCGGGAGCTGATCTTGGCTGGGAGCGACCGGCCCAGCCCGGACGGAGGAAGCTGCGGACGTCGCCTCAGGGCTGTCCGGATGCTGATGCTCCCGGGAGCCGGCGGGCAGCCTGCTCCCCGACTGGCTGGCGGAGGATGGAGACCACTTGCTTCATCGCCATGATCACCGTCGTCACCGGCCTGCCGCGCTCGGGTACCAGCCTGGCGATGCAGCTGCTGGCGGCGGCGGGCATTCCGCCGTTCACGGATGGCCAGCGGCTGGCCGATACCAGCAATCCGCAGGGCTACTACGAGGCGGAGATCGTCAAGACCCTGCCTCAGGACAGCGCCTGGCTGGCCCAGGCGGAGGGCCAGGCCGTGAAGGTGATCCACCTGCTGCTGCCCCACCTACCGGACAACCGCGAATACCGGGTGCTGGTGATGGGGCGAGAGCTCGGCGCGGTGCTGCGTTCGCAGCGGCTGATGCTGGAGCGGCTGGGGCAAGCGGGGGCTGCGTTGCCGGAGGCGCGACTGCGGCAGGTGTATGGGGCGCAGCTGGCACAGATGGAGGCCTGGCTGGCCGCGCGGCCCAGCTTGCCGGTGCTGCGGCTGGGCTTTGAGGCCTGCCTGGCGAATCCCCTCAACAGCGCCGGAGAGCTGTTGCGCTGGCTTGAGCTGGCGCACCAGCCGCCCGATCAACAGCAGCTGGACGGCGTGCTGAAGCAGCGCTCGCCACAGGGCCCATCAGGAGATAGCGACGAGGTGGAGCAACAGACTTGACAAGTAAAATTAGCGGGGCATCTGGCCGCTTGCACTGCAGCTGCGATTGCCACCAGCGCGGCTGTAACGCCCGAAGCCAAGGCCGCCGTTGTGTATTACAAGCCCAACGCTGGTGCTGGCTGGGTCATTCCCGACAACATTGATGGCTTATACATTAATGTTGAAACCCAGGCGGCAAGCTCAGATTCCTCATTTGTACCTGGCTGGGATTTAAATCCTTTTACTGCTATTCCATCCAACCTGAGCTGGTCTAACAGTAGTGGGGGCGGACAATTGCGCTACCCAGGCATTACAACTGGTCCGGCTGGCAATCTGCCATTAGGAACTACTGTATCTTCAACAGGTTCTTACAATACATTCGCTACTCCCGTTGTATTTGGCGCCAATCCCGGCAACTGGCAGCTCAACGCATCCAATTACTTCGGCTTCCGGTTCATAGCGGCCGACTCCCTCATCCACTTCGGCTGGGGCCGCATGGATGTTGGTGCCACACCCTCCACCAGGTCCATCATGGAGATCGGATACGAATCAATTGCGGGCACATCCATCCTTGTCGGCGCTGGCTCCGCCCCACCCGCTTCCGTGCCTGGCCCGCTGCCGCTGTTCGGCGCCACCGCGGCCTTCGGCTGGAGCCGCCGCCTGCGCCGCCGCACTCTCCAAGCTTCGCGGCATCCGGCAACGGTCCCCGCACTCCCGTCGTACACACCCCCGGCTTGAGTCGGGGCGGGTTCTTGCTGCCGCCGCCGGCCTCAGGCCGTCCTCTGCGCCTGCTGATTCTCGGTTGGGACGGCGCCGACTGGAATCTGATCGACCCGCTGCTGGAGTCTGGGACGCTGCCCCACCTCGCTGGCCTGCTGGCGCGGGGTTGTCGGGCGCCACTGGCCAGCCTGGAGCCGCGGCTGTCGCCCCTGCTCTGGACCAGTGCCGTCACCGGCGTTACGCCCGATCGCCACGGCATTCTCAACTTCGTGGAGCCAGCCCCCGATGGCCAGGGACTGCGGCTGGCCTCCTCCACCAGTCGCCGCTGCCGCGCCCTCTGGAACCTGCTGCAGCTTTCCGGGCTGCGCAGCCATGTCGTGAACTGGTATGCCACCCATCCGGCCGAGCCGATCAATGGGGTGGTGCTCAGCAACCAGTTTTTCCAGGCCAGCGAACCCCCGGCGCAGTCGCTGCATCCGGCCGTGCAGCACAGCGCGTGGCTGCAGGCCAGGCAGGCGGCGGTCGGCGCGGCGGCGGCCACCCGCGCCCGCATCCTTCCCGATCCGGCCCTTCTACAACAGCCGGAAGACAAAGCCCTCAGCCAGGCCCTCGCTGCGGCCGCCGAACGGGCTGAAACGATCCATCAGCTCTCACTGCCGCTGGCCGCCAGAAACGACTGGGACGCCCTGCTGGTATTTCACGAGTGGATCGATGTGGCCGGCCACCACGCCATGGCCTACGCCCCTCCCCGGCAGCCGCACATCTCAGCGCGCCAGCAGCGGCTGTTCGGTGGGGTGATCGAGGCGGTGTATCGCGAACAGGACCGCATGCTCGGCGAGCTGCTGGCGGCAGCGGGCGATCTTGGGCCCGATGGGGATCTCAACGTGATCCTGCTCTCCGATCACGGCTTCCACCACGGCGCCTCCCGCCCGAAGCTCAGCGGCGTTGCCCTCGGTGACGACCGCGCCGAGCAGGAGGCCAGCTGGCACCGGCCCTTCGGCATCCTGGCCCTGGCCGGCCCCGGCATCCGCCCCGGCGCCCAGACGCCGGCCGCCTCCCTACTCGACATCACTCCCACCGCCCTGGCCCTGCTGGGGCTGCCGGCCGGAGCAGACCTGGACGGCCGCGAGCTACCTGCACTGCTGCGGGCCGATCCGCTGGCGCCGATCCCCAGCTGGGAGCTGTTGAGCGGCAACGCCGGCGAGCATCCCGCCGAACTGCGCCTCGATCCGTTCGAGGCCCATGAGGCCGTCAAGCAGCTGATCGATCTGGGCTATCTGGCCGCCCTGCAGCCCGGTCAGGCCGATCGGGTGGCCTTCGTGCGCCGCGAAACCGCCTTCAACTGCGCCGTAGTACTCGCCCGCAGCGGCCGGGGCGCAGAAGCGATCCCCTGGCTGGAGCCGCTGGTGGAACAGCAGCCCCGCCAACCCCGCTACGCCTTGCTGTTGGTGGAATGCCTGCTGGCCAGCGGCGAGCCCCGGGCCGCTTTGGGCCAAGCCGAGGCCTTCCTGCAGCGGCAGCCGCTTTGCGGTGCCATGCGCCTGCAGCAGGTGCAGGCTCTGCTGGCCCTAGACCAACAGGAAGAAGCCCGCGAGCTGCTACCACTGATCTGCCCAGGCAGCGCCGCCGAGCACCTGAACCTGGCCGAAGTCCATGCCCAGCTGCGGCAGCCGCAGGCGGCCGATGAGCACTACCGGGCGGCCCTGGCCGACTCCAGCCTGGCGATCCCGGCCCACCTGGGCCTGGCCCGTCTGGCCCTGGCCGCCGGCCAGGCCGAACAGGCCGCCGAGCATTGCCTCGACGCCCAGGCCCTCAGCCTGCGGGTGCCGGAAGCCCACCTGCTGCTGGCCCTTTGCCTGGCCTGGCTGGAGATGCCCCAGGAGGCCGCGCTGAGCTGCGGGCATGCCCTGGCCCTGCAACCCCACAGCCGCCCGGCGCTGCTGCTGCAGGCCGGCCTGGCCGACCCCGGCCGCGAGCGTCTGGAACAGCTGCTCGTCAGCGAGGCAACGCCTGCCGCCCAGCCGCCGGAGCGCCTGCTGCCTGAGGTTCTCCACTGGCTCCGCAGCCGCGCCGTGGGCCGTATCGATTCCGCCCCCCTCCCCCTCGATCGCCCCTGATGGAACGCTCCCGCTCCGCTGAGACAAGCAGCCCCCTGGACTGGACCGGCTTCCTGCTGCTGGCCCTGTTCAGCATCTGGTCGCTGCTGGCGATCCTGCCGCTGCAGCTGTTCAGTCCCGTCTGGGCCCATCAGCTGGTCGTCACCCTGGTCAACAATGGGCCGCTGCTGTTGATCGGTGTGGCCCTGCTCCGCCTGGCGATTGCTTGGGGCGCCGGGGCGCCCGCTGTTCGGGCATGGCGCCTGCGTGTCTGCCGCCTTGCGGCTCTGGCTGCGGTGGTGTACTTGCTGATGGTTCCGCTGGATCTGGTGTCCACCTGGCGGCAGGTGCAGGGGCTGCAGCTCCAGGCCCAGAGCCGCCAGCGGGCGATGGATCGGGTGGAGCAGCAGGCCCTCCAGGCCATCGACCAGGCGGCTGATGGGGCTTCGCTGGCCAGCCGCCTGCGTCAGTTGCAGGGGCCGCAGCTCACCTCCACTGACCTGGCCCAGCCGCTCCCGGATCTCAAGCTTCAGCTGCGCGCCTCCCTGGCCAGCAACTTCGCAGCCTTGCGCAACCAGGCAGCTGGTCCCAGGGCCGAAACCGTCTTCGCCATGGGCAGGGAGAGCCTGCGGCTGGTGTTGTCGGCTCTGGTGTGCGCCTTGGGGCTGTCGGCCCTGAGCTGGAATGCCGCCACGCAAAGGAGCCAGTTGCAGGCCGTAGCGCACGGGCTGGCCAAGATGCGCCAGCGCAATCAGGCTCTGCGCAAGGCCATCAATCTGCAGGCTCAGGGTTCTCGTCGGCGTAACGGCCGAGGGAGCTTCGGTCGCGATCAAGGCTCAAACGACTACCTCAAAGAGATCCTGCGCGAGCAGGAGCGCGACCAGACCTGATCACAGCGCCCTCCCCTGGGGACACAGAGAGGTGGGCAGACGACCGCGCCGACCTCGCCCGGCAGGCTTCTCTGCCGCGGTCTGACGCAGACATGGCGACACTGCCATCGCTGGGCTGAGGCGGATCCTGCCGCCACGGCGGCTCGGCTGGCAGGCTGACGCTGTCATCCCTTGCAGGCCCCCTAGAGCGTGTCCGCGTTGGCTTCGTTGTCCCTGCCCGTCGTCGAGACCTTCCACTCCCTGCAGGGCGAAGGGCTCCATGCCGGCCGCAGCGCCTTCTTCATCCGCCTAGCGGGCTGCAGCGTCGGCTGCAGCTGGTGCGACACCAAGCACTCCTGGCCGCAAGGCAGCCACCCGCACCGCAGCCTGGCGGAGCTGGCCGGCGAAGCCGCCACCGCCGCCGCGGCTGGGGCCGCCTTCGTGGTGATCACCGGCGGGGAGCCGCTCCATCACGATCTCAGCGGCCTCTGCACCGCGCTGCGGCAGGTCAGCCGCACTGAGGTCGAGGGCGGGAACAAGGCAGACGGTGGGCTTCCGGCAGGGCAGGCACAGCCCACGAGATGTCCCCTGCCCATCCCCCTCCACCTCGAAACCAGCGGCGTGGATCCGCTCAGCGGCAGCTTCGACTGGATCACCCTCTCGCCCAAGCGCCACCGCCCGCCCAACAGCGAATTGCTGGGGGCCTGCCAGGAGCTGAAGGTGGTGGTGGAGCAGGCCGAGGATCTGGAGTTCGCCGAGGCGATGGCCCGCGCAGCCCTGGCGGCGGCAGGTCCGCGGATGGCGGCGGGGGGAACGCCCCCCCACCTGTTGCTCCAGCCGGCCTGGGGCAACCCCACGGGCGAGGCCCTGGCGCTGGCCTTTGTGCAGAGCCAGCCGGCCTGGCGCCTGAGCCTGCAGAGCCACAAGTGGCTCGGGGTGCGCTGAAGGCCTCAGCGGGCCTGATGCACCACCCGCTGGGGGAAGGGGATCTCGATGCCGTGCTCCTGGAACGCATGCCAGATGGCGCGGCGCAGCTCACTGGAGATGCCAAGGTTGGTCATCGGATCCGCCATCGAGAAACGCAGGGAGTAATCGATGGACGAGGCGCCGTAGTCCATCACAAAGACCTTCGGCGGGGGATCGGCCAGCACGCGCGGATTGGCGCGGGCCACCTCCTCCAGCACGGCGATCACTTGCTCGGGATCGTGCTGGTAACCGGCGCCGATCAGCACCTGGCCGCGGCGACGATCATCGGTGCCGGTGTAGGTGGTGGCTGTGGAGGTGAAGAAGGTCTGGTTGGGCACTAGCAGTTCGGCGTTGTCGCCGTCGCGCCAGAGGGTGGTGGCCCTGAGCCCGAGCTTGCGCACCTGGCAGATGTCGCCTTCGTGGATCAGCACATCGCCGGGATGCACCGAACCCTCAAACAGCAGCCACAGGCCGCTCACGAAGTTGGAGAACACCTCCTTAACACCGAAACCGAGGCCCACCGAAAGGCCACCGGCGATGGCGGCGATGGCGGTGCTGTTGAGGCCGATCCGGTCGGCCAGCCAGATCGTGCCCACGCCGATCAGCAGATAGCGCAGGATCAGCTCAAGCGCCTTGCGGTTGCCGGGTTCCATCCCGATCAACCGACCCAGCAGATTGCCGAGCAGCAACACCGGCAACTCCGAGAGCACCACCAGGAAGTAGGGCAGACCCAGCAGCAGCAGCAGATTGGCCAGAGTGAGGTTCTTGTCGAACAGCTTCAGCAGGGGCACACCGCCGACTGCCTCAAGACCATCGAGGCGATACACCAGCCCCCCCACCAACAGCACCAGGAACAGGGGGAGCACGGCCCGCTGCCAGTAGGCATCCACCTCCTCGCCATCCACGACCCAGCGAAGCAGCAGCCGGAGCGCGGAAAGGGCGGTCCAGATGGCCGTGAGCTGGCCAATGAGACCCACCAGCCCACCGGGGAACCCCAGCTTGGGCAACAGGAGGCTGACGAGACTGAGCAAGGCCGCCAGCACCAGCTTGGCCAGCACGGCACGCCAAGGGAAGAGGGCGCCCCGACCCCGGAACCGCCAGGCCCGGTAGCCCAGCAGCAGAGCCACAGACACCAGCACCTGGAGCAACACCGAGCCGCGGCCCAGCAGCCCGATCCAACCGCCGATCTCATAGAACAGCTGGGTCATGGCGCGCGCTCCGGTGTGGGATTGGCAAGAGCTTCCATGGCCTCAAGAACCTTCTGGGGAGACTGTTCGCCGTACACGTTCTGCTTGAGCAGCAGGCGCAACTCACCGGTACGACTGCGCAGACCAATGCCCTGGCGGAAGTCCGGCACGATCGAGTTCTCCAGGCTGCGCTGCATCGTGGCCAGCTGCGGCGATTCCTTCACGGGCACGATCACGTTCTGGTTCACCGGCATGTTGCCCACCGCCCTCACCATCAGGTTGTTCTGGCTGAAGTCGTTGAGCACGAACAGGGCAAACCGTTCAGCCACACGACGCTGGCCAGGGGTGGAATCGCGGCCGAAGCTCAGCAGCAGCAGCCGCGCCAACGGCTGAGCCGGCTCACCATTCGGTCCGGCGGGGAGCAGGGCCACTGCCAGCCGTGAACCGAGGCTGCGCCGCAGCTGGGGGATGGCGGTGGCATTGCAGCTGATCCAATCGAGCTGACGGCTGGCCAGCCTCTGTACAAGCCCATCGGAGGTGTCCACGAACTGGAGGGTGGGCTGCACATTGGCGCGGTACAGCCAACCCAGCCAGGCCAGCACCTTGGCGCGATCAGCGGGGCTCAGGGGCCGCCGCGTTCCCTGATCCTCGTCCAGGGCCTGCAGCAGCGGCCGGGAGGCCCCGAAGCCACTGGCCGACCACAGCAGGTCATCGATCTGCAGGGGCAAGCCCACCCGCGCCCCCTCCGCAGCCCTCTGCACCAGCTCAACCAGGGTGGCGGGGGGCTTGGGCAGGCGCTCGCGGTTGTAACAGGCGAGGCTGGGCTGGAGCAGGAAGGGCAGGGCTCGAAACTGGTTGCCCTGGCGGAAGTGCTGAAGAAACTGGATCCGCAGGGGATCGAGCTGCTCCGGCTCAAGCGCGCTGGGAACGATCAGCCCCTCGTCGGAGAGCCTGGCAGTAGGAGGCACCCGGCTGATCACCACATCAGGTCCGGCCCCGAGGGTGCTGTGGTCGCGCACGCTGGCCGCCAGATCGCCCTCATCCAGGAAACGGAGGTGGAGATTGGTGCCAGGGTTGTTGCTCATGAACTCGCTGGTCATCTGGGTGGCCAGCCTCTGCAGGCTGCTGCGCACCACCTGATCGGAGCCTGCCCCCGTGGCGATCACCACCTGCAGATTCTCCGGCGGCCTGGGTCCGCCCTGACAGCCCCCCACCAGCAGGGCCATGGCCACGGCCAGACCCGTGCCTAAGCGGAAGCGCCCCCTGATCACCCGTTGGCCTGCCTTGCCGATGGCGCCGCAGAATAAACCATCGCCTGGGCGGTGAACTCCTTGAGTTCAAACCGCTCGGCCTGGGCCTCCGGACTCACCACCACCAACCGCAGCCGCTCTCCCTGCAGCCCATCCTTGCTGGCGGTGGTGGTGCCGATCTCCTTGCCGTCGCGATCGAGCACCAGGAAGGTGGCGCGGATGTTGCCGCAGGGGCGGTCCTTGCAATACACCTCGAAGATGCGGGCCATGCCGCCGCCGAACAGCTTGGGAGGATTGCAGTCGTCGGTGCACCAGCGGGTGAGCACCCCATCGGCGCTGGTCTGCCAGCCCATGGTGCGGAGCTCCTGCCGCTCCCGCTCCCGCAGCTCATCGGCGGACAGCTTCTGGGCCGCCCGGAACTGATAACCCCAGTAGAAGCCACCTCCCAGCACGGCCAGACCCGCCATCAACCAGGGCACACAGCCGCTCAGCCCTCGGGAGCGGCGGGGTGATCGCTGCTGGTCCAGGTCTCGCTCGCGAGAATCATCGGGCCCGTGGAGCTCGCGGCCGTCCTGCTCCTCGAAACGGGCATCGCGGCGGTCGTCGCGGCGGACATCGCGGCGGTCGTGGCGGAACGGCATGGGACGCGAGTGCTGGCGGCGGAAAGGGAAACGACGAACGCCTGGCGGGGCGTGGGAAGCGGGGAGGCAGCGCCAACCGTCAGAGCACGGCTCCGCGGGACTCAGCGGACAGGCGTCCGGATGGCATCGATCGCGGCGGAATCGCCGCATTGCCCAGCAACCGTCCCAGGTTATGTAGGGAGCCCTGACCCTGCACCCTTTCCCCCTTCCTGACCACCGATCCAGAACCGCCGCAGGGCCCGCCAGGAACCATCGCCTCCTGACCAGGCATCCCCTGCCGCCTTCGCGGCCCCTGGATCCCCGACCTGCGCCCAATCCCAACGCCCCCAGGGGCAGCCATCGCCATCCCAGCGGGCCAGCCTGCCCCCCCCCCTCTGCCAGAAAAGATGACGCCTCCTTAGCCTGCAGCCGCCGCTGTTCGCGGGAACCAAACCCGACGACCCAGTCACGGGGCGATCGTGGCCTTCGGCGCCCGGACAGCCTGCGAAGGGACCACCCTGCGCAAGGACCAGGACCGGAAGCGGAAGCCCTCCGGGAACCTCAGAACTCGCGAGCCGGCCACTGACGCCGCTCGGCCTTCCAGAGGCGCCAGCGCAGCTCCAGATCCTTCGGGGCATAGAGCACGATCGGGCGGCTCACGTCGTAGGGCACCACGAAGGGCTTGCCGCCCAT
>JAPLIE010000173.1 GCA_026389265.1 Cyanobacteriota bacterium
CGCGGCCCCTGCTGGAGCGAAAGGGCTGGCAGGTGGAGGCCGAGGAAACCGCCTTCTACGCCGGGGTGGCCTTCCAACGCTGGCGGATGATCAGGGAGCTGACCTGATCCCGCCGGCGCCGGGCGGACACCCCATGGCCGAGGCGGACCTGCAGCGATTCCTCAAGAAGGTGCAGGATCTGCAAGCCTTCGTGGCAGCCAGCGAGGCCGATCCGGCCCTGCGGCAGCGGCTCACCGACTGCAGCAATCACCAGGAGGTGGTGGATCTGGCTGCTGCCCAGGGCTTCGAGATCGGCCGACGCTGGGGCGAACTGGGCGCCAGCCAGAGCGGCGAGAACAGCCTGCTCGCCGGTTCCGCCCCCGCGAGCGGCCACGAGGGCGTTTCGGTGCTGTGGCAGGGGCCGCTCTGGCGGCTGGAACGAATCCACTCCTGCGCTGCCCGCAGCCCGGAGGGCTTCTGGTACGACCAGACGGAGCATGAATGGGTGTGCCTGCTGCAGGGCCAGGCCCGCCTCAGCTTTGCCGACGAAGAAGCCCCACGCTCCCTGAACCGCGGCGACCAGCTCTACATCGCACCCCAGCGCCGCCACCGGATCGAGAACACCGATGGCGGCAGCGGAACGATCTGGCTGGCCTTGTTCTGGTGGGAAGCCTCCCCCTGACCCCCAACGCTCAGTTCTTGAAGGGGCTGTACTGGGGCTTGGCCAGGGTGTCGCCGGGAGGATTCTCGATCTTGGTGTCGCAGCTGATGCTGCCGTCCTTGGGATTGGTGACGCAGTTGGTGGCCTTCACCTTTGAGGCCGGCCCCACCTTGCTGCCAGGTTTGAGCAGGAAACTCTCCGACTGGGCCAAGCCCGGCTGAGCCACCAGGGAGATCCCGGCCAAGGCGAGGGACAGCACCACCAGGGCTCTGGGTGTCCTGAGCGGACGATTAGGCCGCAGTAGGGCAGGGCGGGAGATCCGGAGAACGGAAACCATGGGAGACGGAAACCAGATGGAAGAACGCATCACGGGGGGTTCGGGGCGGATCGCATGGGCTCACCACAACCACACCCGGGGCGCAACCTATCGCGATCCCCCAGGGGGTGAAAGGACCTCAGGCATCGGAGCCGGTTTCCAGCCGGATCTGCTCCAGCAGCAGATCCAGCTGGCCAAGGGATTCCTCCAGAAGCTCGGAGCCCCCACCGCCCTCAACGGTGCCGGAATCCTCGTTATGCCAGAGGTCCTCGATGCCGCACAGCCGCTCGGCCAGGGCCGTCAGGCCCTGCTGGTTGTGAATGCGCTGCAGCTCCTCGATCAGCACCGGCATGCGGATCGAGGAGGTTCGCAGGGCCCGCCTCAAGTCCGCCTGAGTCCGTCCTGTATGGCGCAACCAGTCCTTGAGGAAAGCCTGGAGGTCATCGAGCTGATCGGTGCTCAGGGGGAGGCTGGGGGAGGGCATCGCGGCAGGGCGGCGCTAGCGGGTCGGTGGGAACCAGCTGTCCAGTCTGCGCTGCGCCCGCAGCTTGATCTCGGGCGTGAGGTGCCGGGCGCACAACCCCAGCAGAGCCGTGAGCGCCACCATGTCATCGCCGAAGCCCGCCACCGGAATGAAATCCGGGATCAAGTCGAAGGGGAGCACCAGATAAGTGAGTGCCGCCAGCACCGTGATCCGGGCCTGATACGGGGTGGCACCATCGATCAGCATCTCGAAACATTCAAGTGCCGGACGGGCCAGGGTGCGGCCGGCCCGGCGCAGCAGCCGGAGCAGCAGGGCCTCATCCACCACCGTGCTTTCGAGCACGTCTGCCTGCAGGGTGGTTTGGCCATTCGGACCCACGGCCGAAGAAGCGGCGGACATGGTGATCGTCTCAGGGGGCGCGCCACAGGGGCGACAACAGAGCCAGTCTCGGGGCGAGGACCCAAGAGGAACAGCACGGTTGTCCTCACGGCCCGGATCGGTTCTCTGCCCCTTCGGGGTGTGGGCCTTGGCCCTACTCGTCCACCATGCCGCTTTCCACCCCTGCCCGGCGGAGCTTGCGCAGGGCCCGCTGCACCACCTGACGGCAATACTCACGGCTGCAGGAGAGCTGGCGGGCCACCTCAGCGAGGGTGCGCCATTCATTGGTGCCGTCGAGCCCGAAGCGCAGCATCACCACCGTGCGCTCCTTGGGGGTGAGGTTGGCCCGCTCCAGCAGCATCCACACCGAGGCGCTGCGTTCGGCCAATTCAGCCCGCTCCATCGGCGGCATCTCCTCGCTGGCCAGCACATCCACGAGTTCGGAGGGATCGGCCTTGGAGCGCACCGCGCCCTGCAGGCTTACGGTCACACTGCGCAGCTCGCAGGCCAGCAGTTCCTCCACCTCCTGCACGGGCACGTCCAGGGCGCTGGCCAGCTCGGCGGAACTCGGAGCGATGCCATTGGCCTGAAGATGGCGCGCCTTGGCGGCCCGCAGACGGGTGAGCTTCTCGTTCACGTTCACGGGGATCCGGATCGTGCGGCTCTGGGTCGAGAGGGCCCGGTTGAGGCCCTGGCGAATCCACCAGTAGGCGTAGGTGCTGAAGCGGTGGCCGCGGGTGGGGTCGTACTTCTCTACGGCGCGGGTGAGGCCGATCGTGCCCTCCTGAATCAGATCCAGCAGGTCCAGCCCCTTGCCCTGGTAACGCTTGGCCAGATTGACCACCAGGCGCAGGTTGGCCGTGATCATCTGCTGCTTAGCCCGCTCGCCATTGCGCAGGGTGCGCCGCTCAAGATCGTCGTACTCACAGGACGGACCGCTGCCGCCGGCGAGGCTGCAACGTTCCTGCAGAGTCACCATGGCCTGCACCTTGCGACCCAGGGTGAGCTCCTGCTCAGGGGTGAGGAGCTGGTGGCGACCGATCTCACCGAGAAAGGCACTCAGAGAACTCGCCATGGGCCTTTAATCACTTCATAGAAGCTAGGGTTTTTTAGCCCGATTTAATCAACCAGCAGAAAGGCTTCCAAGTTTGGAAACAGTGCTGATTTCCTTCCATTTTGCTTCGGATTCATGGAGCAAATCTGGCGGCGAGGCGAAGTGGGGCAAAAGCTTCCGATTGCCACCATGTTGGCTTCGATTCCCTCCGCTCTTCCCCGGCCGCCCATCAGCCCAGCAGCGCCCGCTGCCTTGACCCGCTACCGTCTGGCGGCCCTGACCACTCCGCAGTTCCGCGCATGGTTGCCTTCGCCGCGATCCCCACACCGGTGCTCACCAGCGCGGCGGTGGCCTACGGCCATTACCTCAGCTTCATGCTCTGCTTTGGCGCCCTGTTGCTGGAGCGCTTCCTGATCCGGGCCGATCCCGACCGCCGCACCGCGATCACGATGGTGGTAGTGGATGTGGTGTACGGCATCGCCGCCCTCACCCTGCTGCTGAGCGGCATCGCCCGAGTGCTGCACTTCGGCCAGGGAACAGACTTCTACACCTCCAATCCCCTCTTCTGGTGGAAGGTGGGCACCTACCTGGCGGTGGGTGCCCTCTCCCTGTACCCCACGATCACCTACATCCTCTGGGCGATCCCGCTGCGCAAGGGTGAGCTCCCCAAGGTGACTGAGGCCCTCGCCGGGCGCCTGCGCCTGGTGCTCACGGTGGAACTGGCCGGTTTTGCCGTGATTCCCCTGATGGCCACCCTGATGGCCCGGGGCGTGGGACTGCCGGCGGCGTGAAGCCGGCCCCCCTTGCCGCCTGCCTCCTACCGCTAGGGGTTGTGCTGCAGGGATCCGCGGCCGTGGCCCTCCCAAAGGAACCCGACCTTCACCAGCCAGCCGGCACCTCCTGCCCCAAGGCCCTGGCGACCAGGGTTCTGGAATCCACCCGCCTGGTGCAGGCGCGCCCGGAACCCGGAGCGCCCGGCTACACCGACCGGCTTGCCACCACCCCCCTCGGCTGGCCGCGGCTGCAGGTCTGGTGCGTGTCGATCGAGCCGGCCCTACCCGCCACGACATCTGGGCCCGCAGCAGGCGATGCGGTGCAGCAGCGCTGGCAACTGGCGGTGATCTCGGCCCTGCAGAGCTGGAAAGCCCTGGTGCCGCTGGCCCTGGTGGCCGATCCCGAGGCGGCCCAGGTGCGGATCTGGCGACGGCTGCCCCCCCTGGCCCAGGACGGAACAGGACGGCCGCGGGCTAGCCATGGACGGGCCCTGTTGCGGCTGGTGGCAGTGGAGCGGCAGACCGGCCAGTGGCGGCTGGAACCGGCGGTGGAGGTGCTGATCGGTCCGGGGCAACGGGCCGAGGCCCTGCAGGCCACGGCCCTGCACGAATTGGGCCATGCCTTCGGAATCTGGGGCCACAGTGATGCCCCGGGCGATGCGATGGCCACGTCCCCAGGCCCGGTGCCCGTGCTGGTGCCCTCCGAGCGGGACCGGAGCACCCTGCGCTGGCTCTACGCCCAGCCCACCGCCTTCGGCGGCCCCGTCGTTCCACCCCAGGCTTCGCCAAAGCCAGCTGATCCCTGAGCGGGCGACAAGGGGCCGATCGCTCAGGCGCCGATGCCCTGGCCGCGCGGTGCCAAAGCCAGGGCCGCCAGGAAGCCGGCCAGTTGCACCACCACCACGGCGGGGCCGGAGGGGAGATCCAATAGGGCCGAGAGCAGCAGACCCACCACCGCGCAGCCGGCCCCCAGGCCCGAGGCCAGGAGCACGTAGTGGGGAAAGCGACGGCTCACCAGCCGCGAAGCACAGGCGGGGATCACCACGAAGGCGCTGATCAGCAGCACCCCCACCGCCTTGATCGAGATGGCCACCACCACCGCCAGCAGCACGATGAACAGGAGCCGGTGCCGGCCGGCGGCCACCCCGCGGGAGATGGCGAGAGGTTCATCGAGGGTGAGCAGGATCTGGCTGCGCCGACTGAGGTACAGATAGGCGCAGGCGCCGATGAGCAACAGCAGGATCAGGCTGAGGTCGAGCCAGGACACGCCCAGGATGTCGCCGAACAACAGGTGTTCGATCCCGCCCCGGTAGCTGCGCACCCGGCTCAGCACCAACACCGCCAGGGCGAGGGAGGAGGAATACACGATGTTGAGCAGGGCATCGGCAGGCAGGCGGCTGCGGCTGGCCAGCCGGTCGACACCGAGGGCGAAGAGCACCGCAAAGGGCACCAGCACCACGGTGGGATTGAGGCCCAGCAGGATGCCGGCGGTGATGCCCAGCAGGGCGGAATGCCCGAGGGCGTCGCTGAAGAAGGAGAGCTGGCGCAGCACCGCAAAACTGCCAAGCACCCCGCCCAGGGCACCGGTGAGCAGCCCGGCCAGCAGGGCCCGCTGCAGAAAGGGAAGCTGCAGCAGCTCCCCCAGGACCTGCGGAGTGCTCATGGCAGCGAGGGACCGCGGCCGTGGTGATGGTGGTAGGGCACGTAGCCCGGTCCGTAGAGGCGCTCCAATTGGAGGGGGCTGAGAGCGTGGTCGGGGGAACCGGAGCAGCGGAGGCTGCGGTTGAGGCAGAGCACCGCATCGCAGGTGCGCCGCACCATCTCCAGATCGTGGGAGACCTGCAGAATCGTCCAGCCCTCGCTGCGGCGCAGGCCATAGAGCAGGGTGTGGAACTGGTCGGTGGCCTGGCTGTCGAGGCCGGCCTGGGCCTCATCCAGCAGCAGCAGGCTGCGGGGACGCACCACGCAGAAGGCGAGCAACACCCGTTTGAGCTGACCGGTGGAGAGCTCGCTGATCAGCCGGTCGGCCAGGTCGGAGCTGTCGGTGCGGCCAAGGGCGCGGCGCACCGCGGCCGCCCTGCCGGTGCCGGAACGCCAGGGCAGCGCCAGACCGGGCCGGTCGAAGCCGAGACCCACGAATTCAGCCACCGTGAGGGGGATGCGGCCCCGCAGGCTGAGGGTCTGGGGCAGGTAGGCGATGCGGTCCCGCACGGCGGCCGGCAGCTGGCCCCGGGGTCCGAGGGCATGGCCAAGCAGGCGGATCGTGCCGGAGCGGCGGGGCAGGATCCCGAGCAGGGCCTGCACCAGGCTGCTCTTGCCGGCGCCGTTCGGACCAACCAGGGCCGTGTCGGATTCCGGCAGCAGCGAAAAGCTCACGTCTTCCACCACCGTGGCGCCATCGCGGCACACGGTGAGGTGTTCAACGTCGAGGATCGCGGCCGCCATGGCGCCAGCGTACCGAGAGCACCAACGGCCTCCTGCGACCGGCCCCGGCCGCCCCGATCCGCACCGGGCAGGGCGGGTCCGGACCAGGCGGGTCGACGCGGCAGCGCACCCCTCCAGCTCCGATCGCCGCGATCCCCGCCTGCAGCCCATCCCAAGCCTCCGGCGGCGGGGATACGGTGAAGGTTGAGCCTGCCGTGGAGGTCGTTGGCAGCTTCGTTCGCCCTGCCAAGCCTGCACGATCCGCAGCGGCCACTGGGGGAGCTGCTGCGGATCGTGCAGCGCCGCCTGGAGGCCCTCGATCTGGGGATCACACGGATCGCCTTCGTGCATCACGAAGCCAGCACCGACCTGCTTTCGACCTACTGCGAAACGGGCGCGGACGGCGGGCCAACGGGCAGGGATGGCGAGCCCGGATCGAGCCACCCCCACTTCGAACCGCGGGCCCTCGCCAAGGTTCCCTCGCTCGTCCGGCTGCGGGATGGGCGGCAGGCCCGGATGCTCCATGACCTGGAGCGGGAGCTGGATCCAACCTCGGAGCACAGCCGCTGGTTGCTGGCCCAGGGCTGGCGCGCCTCCTTGACGCTGCCGCTCTTCCACCACAACCGCCTGTTGGGCTTTCTCTTCCTGGATTCCACCCGGGCCGGGGCCTTCGACCCGAGGGCGATGGCGGCGCTGGCCCCCCATCTGGAGCTGCTCCAGCTCCGGATCAGCCACCACTTCCGAAACATCACCAGCCTCGATGGCAGCCTGGGGCAGCTGCTGGAGATCGCGGAGCTACGGGATCAGGAAACGGCCACCCACATGGAGCGGGTGGCCCTCTACAGCCACCTGATCGCCCTGCAGCT
>JAPLIE010000017.1 GCA_026389265.1 Cyanobacteriota bacterium
GA
Source organism: Cyanobacteriota bacterium (assembly GCA_026389265.1). GTDB lineage: Bacteria > Cyanobacteriota > Cyanobacteriia > PCC-6307 > Cyanobiaceae > Cyanobium. The sequence goes on from JAPLIE010000017.1 coordinate 3, forward strand.
TCACGGCGATCGTGGAGGAGCTGCTGGCGGCCCACCCCGAGGAGGTGGAGGCCTTCCGGGGCGGCAAGACCAAGCTGCAGGGCTTCTTCGTGGGGCAGCTGATGAAGAAGACCGGCGGCAAGGCCGATCCCAAGCTCGCTAACCAGATCCTTCATACAAAGCTGAAGGGCTGAGGTTCAGCGAACGATCATGTCTTAGTCGCCCCAGCCCTGGATTCGTCCTCTCAAGCCATCCTCTGCTAACCAGGCAATCAGATAACCAGATAACCAGGTAACCAGGTACGCAGGCGAGCCTGGGTCGGGCGGATGTGGCCGGGTGCGATCCGAGGCGATCAGGCTGCTGTGTTCAGGTCGTGGAGATCCTGTGCATAGCTCGAAGCGATCACTAGCTCGCGACGGGCAAGTGGTGGTTGTGCTGATCTCTGGCGATCAGGCGAAGCGGCTCCAGTGAAAGGCTTCCAGCAGCCCATCGTCGCTGTGCTGGCCAAGCATCGCGCCCGCCACCAGCTCAGCGCTGATCGCCGCCAGCAGCACACCGTTGCGGTGGTGGCCGGTGGCCAGCCACAGGCCCCCGATCGGCCCTTTCCCCAGCAGCGGCGCCTGGTCCGGCGTGCAGGGGCGGAAGCCCCACCACCGCTCCATCGGCGGCCAGCCTGTGGCGGTGGGCAGCAGGGCATCGATGCCCGCTTGGAGCTGGCGCTGGCCCGCCGGGGTGAGCCCCTCACCGAAACCCGCTTCCGGTTCGCTCGTGGCCCCCACCACCAGCAGTCCGTCTTCGCGGGGCACCAGATAGGTGCCGGGGCCGAACACCACCCGGCTCAGGGCTCCGATCGGTCCCTGCAGGGAGAGCATCTGTCCCTTCACCGGAAACACCGGCAGCCCTGGCAGCAGCTGGGCGCTCCAGGCGCCGCAGCAGAGCACAGCTTCCCGGCAGGGAAGGGTGAGCTCCTGGCCATCGGCGCGCCGCAGCCTCACCGCCGCCAGTTGCTTGCTATGGACTTCACCCGGTTGCTGCCCTTGCGGTTCCGTGACCACCCCCAGCACGTCGCAGCCCTCTTCGAAGCGCACACCCCGGTGCACGCAGGCCCGCTCCAGAGCGCGCATCAGGCGGCGGCGGTTGTCGATCTGGCCGTCCTTGGGGAACAGCAGGCCCGCCCGCCAGAGCGGCCCGATCCCCGGGATCTCCCGCTCCAGGCCGGAGCGATCCAGCCGCTCGCCCTGGGCCGCAGTGGGGTAGGCATCCCGTTCGGCGGCGCTGGCGAAGGGCACCACAATCCCGCAGATCCGCAGGCCGCAGGCCAGGCCGCTATCGGATTCGATCCGCGCCACCCAGGCGGGGATCCGCTCCAGGCTGCGCTGTCCCAGTTCGAGCAGGGGGCCGTCCAGTCCCTCGGCATGGGGGGCCAGCATGCCCGCCGCCACGAAGCCCGCCGCTTCGCTGCGCCGACGGCTGAGCACGGTGGCCGCCCAACCCTGGCGGGCCAGTTCATGGGCGAGGGCCAGGCCGATTAGGCCGCCGCCCAGGATCAGCACCGGATCGGTGCCGGGATCGGAGCCGAGTTCAGCGCTGGTGCCTGTCGGCATGGTCAAGCCATTTCGCTCCGATCATCTCCGCTTCCCGGCCCTGCCGCTGGATCTCCCGGCCCATGGAGATCCCGGTGCAGTGATGCCGACAACCCTTCGCGTGCCTGAGGGCGTCGGATGGCTGGGCACCGCATGGCGGCAGGGCGAGCGGAACACGGTGGGCGGATTGTGATTTGGATCACAGTCCAGGGGTATCCGGTTGTGCAGAGCGGATATGGGATCCACATTGAGCCTTGAAGGCCATGGCCTAGCAACCATCGTTCCAGGCACGTCCACTGGCCTGCCGGTTTCAGTCACGGTTGGCATCGAAGCGCTGCGGTCAGGTTTTGATTCCGGGCACCGTTTTGACCCTGGCACCCTTGGCCATGACCCTTGGCCATGACGGTCACCATCGTCATGCTTTCCGCCATCGCGGAGCCCGCCATCGCCGGCGACAGCACCCGCTCCATGCCTGCCAACCGGGAGGGAGGCGGCAGCAGCGATGCCTGTCAGGCCCGACGGCTGGTCCATCTGGTGCCGATCACCGATCGATTCGCGCCCGGTGAGCCCCGCTTGATCGCCGTGCTTGAGGGTTCTGCCCCCCGGCCCGCTCCCCTGCAGGTGCGGATCGGCTCCCTCGGGGTCTGGACTCTGCCGGCCGAACCGGCTGGCATCCGCCTGATCAGCATCAGCTTTCCGTTCGCTGCGACCCGCTCGCTCCGCTGTCCTCCCAGGCGCCCTCGGCGGATTCCTCCTCCAGCAGCTCCCAAACCTCCAGCGTCTTGGTGCGGCCGCTCAGCGTCAGCGTTCCCCAGAGATTCCAGGGTCCCTGAATCGTTTCCCGCACCAGGGCGCGGCTGGTTCCTGAGAGCAGCACCCTGCACATCGGCGATGGGCCCTGGTCCCGCTTCAGTCCTTCGATGCGGGCGGCCCAGTTCACGGTGTCCCCCACCACGCCGAATTCCCACCGCTCTGCGGTGCCCACCGATCCCGCCAGCACCGGCCCGGTGTGCACCCCGACACGCACTCGCATCTCCGGCAGCCCCTCCGCCTTGAGCAAGGCATTCAGCACCACCAGGGCCCGCTGAATGCCCGCCGCCGCGTGCACCGCCGCCAGGGCCTCCAGTTGGGTGCCCCGGTCGAGGGGAGCTCCGAAGACCGCCAGCAGGCCGTCGCCGGCCGGTGAACTTGTTCACCAGCCCCCCCTCCCCCTGCACGGGTCCCACCATGGCGGCCATGCCCCGGTTCAGCCAGGCCAGCAGCGCTTCTGGATCGAGTTGTTCGGCCACCCGGGTGAAGTGCTCGATGTCGGTGAACAGCACGGTGAGTTCGATCTTGCGGCCGGGGAAACGGCCGCCTTCGAGCAACAGTTCCCGTTGCCGCCACAGCTCACCAGCCACCGAGGTGGAGGTGGTCTGCTGCAGCAGACCCTGCAGTTCCTGCCGGTGCTGCTGCTGCTCCTGGGCCCGCCGGGTCCAGGCTGCGGCCGCCAGGGCCGCCAGCGGCGAGGCCGCGTCAAACCACCAGCCGCTGGCCAGGCTCGCTGCCGTGACCACCACCATGCCGGTGGCCACGGCCAGCACGGTGATCTGACTGCGGCGCAGAGCCCCGATCCCTTCCCCCAGGGCCACCCCCGCCAGCACGGCCGCCACTAGCAGCGTGGTGTTCAGCCAGGGAGGTGCCGCCCTCAGGCCCAGGGGCCGGCCCCCCTGGAGGGCGATCAGGGCCGCCAGGCGGTGGGCATGGAGTTCCACCCCCGCAAGGCGCAGGGATCGACCAGGTTGGGGGCCCGCGAAGGGCACCCGGAAGCCGTCCCGCAGGGACGGCGCCTCGCTGCCGATCAGCACCAGGGATCCCCGCAGGCTCCCCTCCGGCACCTGTCCCGCCAGCAGCTCCCGCAACGACCAGCTGGGGAAGCTGCCGAGGCGATGGAAGGCCAGCATCCGCTGCACACCGCCATGGTCGAGGCCGTGGTAGCCGCCGCTGTTCGCCTGCAGCGGCTGGATCCAGGCCGGATCCCGCTCCAGGGCCTCGCGGAGGGGCCGGCCGCCATGGCCCACCTCCAGCATCCGCAGCGGCAGGGGCACCATCCCCGATCCCATGCCCCGCACGAACAGCAGATCCCGCCGTACCACGTCGTCGGGATCCACCACCAGATCGTTGTATGCTTGGCGGCTGAGCGGGGTGCCCTGGATCGCCCTGATCCCTTCCACATGGCTGAACACCGAGACCAGCCGCGGGTTGCTTCTGCTCAGTTGCCTCAGGGCTTGATGGGCATCGCCCTCCCCGATGTCCCGGTAGAGGTCGAGGCCGATCACGGCGACTCCGGCTTGATCCAGCCGTTGGATCGCCCGAATCAGCAGGGCATCGTCGAGGGGCCAGCCAAGCTGTTGCAGATCCCGTTCATCGATGGCGATCAGCCGCACTGGGGTGGCGGCGCCGTTCGGCGCAGGGCGGAGACGAACGGTGAGGTCGTAGAGGAGCAGGTTGGCGGTCTGAATCAGCCGGCTGCTCTGCAGCACCAGGAGCACCAGAGCGGCGGCCGCATAGGGCCCCAGCTGGGTGGCGACCCGTCGCCAGGGCCACCCCCTCCCAGCCCGGGCAGGGAGGGCCGAAGGTCGCTGCGCTGGCGGGGTCGGGGCGGCCATTCAGAAGCGGTAGCTGATCCGGCTGTAGAGACCGTTGTTGAGCAGCCAACCCTGGAGAAGGTTGGCGGTGGAGCCGCCGAACTGGCTCACCCAGCCCAGTTCCAGCAGCCAGTGCTGGCCCTGCAGCCAACGCACCAGCACCCCCCGGCCCCGATATCTCCGGAGATCGTTCCCGCCTGGAGGTTGGTGCTGACCCGGCCGGCCCCGAGAAACGGCACCAGTTGAATTTCGGCCTGTCCGTGCTGCCAGGCGCTCCAGCTGAGTTCGGTTTCGCCGAGCAGGCCACTGTCGCCGCTGATCACCTGGCCCGGCAGGCCCCGCAGGCCGTTGTCGCTGCCGAGGCTGATCCCCATCGCGCTGGTGAGAGGGTTCAGGGCCTGTTGGGCTGCCGCCTGCAGGGTGAGCTGCCAGCGCCGGGCCGGGCGCCAGACGCCACTGAGCTGCAGTCCTAGGGCCCGGGACCTGCCGGGATCGATGCCGTAGGAGCCCAGGATCTGCAGTTGTTCGGCGGTGCTCAGGCCCGCCACACCCTGGAGGCCGTAGGCACTCCCGCTCCAGCTGATCCGTTCACCTCGTCCCTCGGCCGCCAGACCGAAGCGCAGGAAGCCCGTGCGCAGCCAGCCGTCGCCGCCGGCTCCGAGCAGCAGGGGGAAGGAGCGGCCGCCGAGGTAGCCATCCGTGCGATTCACGCTCAATCCCGCAAAGCCAAACCAGCGGCTGCTGAGGGTTTCGCCGAGGCTGTAATCGGCTTGGCCCAGGAACTGCAGTTGGCGGAAGGAGAGGTCGGGCCCGGGGCTGTTGAATTCGATCAGGTTGCGGCGGCTGGCGCCGAAGGCCCCGCTGAACTGCAGCCGGTCCCCCAGGGGCAGGGTGTAGCTGATTGAGGCCAGGCTGAAGCCCAGGTCAGGCTGGCTGTCGGTGTTCACCTCTCCATAGAGCAGCAGGGCATCGCCGCTGCGCACCAGATCGCCTTGCAGCAGGGTGGCCAGCCCCCGGAACTGGCCGCTGCCCGGGCTGCCGTCGTTCCGCAGCGAGAGGTCGCCCTGCAGGGTGCGCCGCCCGGAGTCCACTGTGATCACCAGCACGGCCCGGGGTGGGGTCGCTGCCGAGGCGGTTCAGGCTGGCCTGCAGGTTCCCCACCCCGCTCAGGCGCTCCAGCCGGGCCACCTGGGCCTCCAGCTCGGGCAGTCGCAGCACCCTGCCCTGCAGGGGGAGCAGCAGGTTCCGCAGGCGCCGGTTCAGCCGCCCATCGGGGCCCTCCACCCGCACCTCCGCGATCCGGCCTTCCACCACCTCCAGCCGGCCGGCCGGTGGGTCCGGTCGCGTGTAGACGCGTGTGTTGGTGTAACCATCGGCGTAGAGCCTGCTGCTGAGGGCCGCGGTGCAGGCCTGTAGCCGGGCGGTCGGATCCTGGATGTCCGCGCAGGGGGCCAAGATGGCGCGGAGGGCGGTGGCGTTGTAGAGGGTGAGGCCCTGGACCTGCGGGAGGGGGGGTTTTCTTGGTGCCCGACCTGGGGTGGGGGTGGCGGAGCGGCGGGAGGCTGGGTGGGTGACACCTCCTCTCGGTTCGGCGCCCGCACCCTGATGCGACTGCGGCGCCAGGGACTGGTCGAGCAGATGCGGGGGGGGGCGGTTACGGCTGGTGAGCTGTGAGCAGCGGGGGGGGCTTGGTTAGGGCGTCGCGGCCCCAGCCGCCCGCCTCACCTTGCTCTGGGATGGAGTTGTTCCCTTCCGGCGCTTCCGGCCGGACCTTGAGTCATGGGCTCGACCCAGTCCCAGCGCCAGCGCCAACCCGCTGGGCAGTGAGGAAGGGATGGATGTCTGTCATGGCCTATCGGCGCTGATCGCCGGGCGGATGGGTTCAGGCTTCTGGCGGGCCCTGCAGAGCCGCCCGCACCGCCTCCTCTAGGGCCTTGGGAATGCCGCGGTTCTCAATGCGCCGCTCCACCAGCTTGCGCTTGCGGGCCAGGGGCCACTGGGCGTCGATGCGGGCCCGGGCCTCGGCCTCGCTGAGCCGATCGCGCTCGATCAGTCGCTCCAGCTGCTGGTGCTCATCGCAGTCCACCAGCCACACCTCACTGCAGAGGAATTCGAGCCCGGCCTCGAACAGCAGCGGCACCATCAGCACCACCGTGGGCGCAGCCGCCAGCCGCTCCAGTTCCGCCGTGAAGCGCTGCCGCACCAGTGGATGCACCAGCTCCTCCAGCCAGCGGCGTTCGGCAGGATCCGCGAAGACAATCCTGCCCAGGGCGGCCCGGTCGATCGCGTCGTGGGGCACGCTGTGGCTTCCCGGGTGATCGTCGCCGCCTGGTTCTTCCGCGGCCCGGTCGATCGCCATACCGGCATCGGCCGCCTGCCCAGGGCGAGGGCGGCCGCCGGGCTCCTCCCCTGGCGGTCGCCACTCAGCGCCTGGGCTCACCTTGTCCCCATACCGCTCCAGCACCGCACGGGCACCTGGGCTTCCAGGAGCCAGGGCCTCGCGGGCGAAGCCATCCGCATCGAGCACCGGCAGGCCATGGCGTTCGGCCAGCAGGCGGGCCACCGAGCTCTTGCCGCTGGCAATGCCGCCGGTGAGCCCGATCCGCCGTTGCCGGCCGGCCCAGCGGGGCCGGTTGAGCTCCTCGAGCCGGGCCGGCGGCCCTAGCTGCTCCAGTTGGAAGCTCATGCCATAGCTGGGGGTGGGCCGCTCCGAATAGAAGCGGCTGCCCTGGGGCGGCCGTAGCCGCTGGGTGAGCCCTGCCAGGCGGCTGCGCAGCCGCAGACCCAGCAGCACCGTGTTCTGCAGCGCCGTGGGTGGCTCCGGCCAGCCCAGGGCCGCGGCCTCGGGAGCGCTGAGCAGCGATCCCAGCACCCGGGCCAGCCCCGGTCGCAGTGGCGCGGGCCAGTCGGCCAGGAGCATGGCGAGGGTGGCGTCGGCCACCCGGCGGTTGCTGGCGGCGCTCGCAAAGGCCTCGGCCTCAACGGCCTTGTTGAACGCCACCAGCTCCGCCAGGGTGGCGGGGATGGCTGGGATGCCCATGTGATCTCCCACCAGAGCCCAGAAGCGGAACAGGGCGTCCTCTTCCTCGGTGCTGAGAGCCCGCCAGCCATAGCGGGCCAGCCAGCGGATCGGTTCGCACACGAAGGTGGAGAGCACGTAGAGGTAGTCGCGGTCGCTGATCGCGAAGGCCCCGTGGATGCGGTTCATGCGGGCAATCACGGCGCTGCCAGCGGGGCTGGTGGGGCCATGGCGCAGCAGCTCTGCCACCATCAGGCCGGTGTCGTCGTAGCGCTTGCGGGGGCGCTGCTCGAATTCGCCGCTGCGGCTCAGCAGGCCGGAGATCGAAGGCACGCAGAAGGTCTTGAGCAGGGCCAGTTCCAGGGCACGGGTGATGTCCCAGGGGAACAGACGCCCCGCCAATTCATGGCAAAGGCGGATCGCCTCGCGATCCGCCGGATCCAGGCCCCGGTCAGGGGCCTCGGGGGAGGGGGGTTGGGATTCGGGCTCCGTGGGGTGGGCGGCTCCGTTGATCACGGCACCAGCGGCCAGGGTGGGGGAATTCTGGCGAAGCGCTGGTGCCGGCGCGCCGGCTGCAAGCTGGCGCTGATCCGCTTCAGACGAAGCTGATCTGGCTGAGGCTGCTGAAGCCGCTGGCGTAGGTGAAACCCGTGATCTCCAACACGGCATCGCTGGCGCTGGAGAAACCAGCATCCGCGTTGTTGAGCGCCAGGAAGGTGCGGCTGCCGAAGCCGAAGGTGGCGGCTCCGTTGGCCACGAAGTTGCTGCTGTTCAGCAGGGTGGTGATTGAACCGCTAGTGAGCGACGACTGGACTCCGAGAGTCTTGAAGCCGTTGGTCGGAGGTGAAGTGGCCACGTCGATCAGGTCCTGGCCGATCACGAAGTCGCTGATGCGCTCGAACTGCAGCACCGAGGTGGCGCTCACCACCATCAGCCCATCGCTGAGGGTGGTGTAGTTGAAGCGATCGGCTCCGCCGCCGCCGGTGAGGGTGTCGAGGCCGCTGCCGCTCTGCAAGGTGTCGTTGCCGCCGCCGCCGTTGAGGCTGTCGTTGCCGAGGCCGCCGAGGATGCGGTCGCTGCCGTTGCTGCCGGTCACGGTGTCGTTACCTTCGGCCGCGTCAATCAGCACGTTGGCGCCATTGATGGTGGTGGTGCTGAAGTTGAGGTTGTTGGCCGCGCTGTTGCCCACCAGGCGCACCGTGCCGGTGGTGGCCGCGCCATCGATCACTTCGATGCCGGTGGTCGCGGAGAAGCCCGTCAGGCCGATGTCCACAGCATCGCTGCCCGCGGCGACGACGATGCGATCCAGCTCGCCGGCGCCGTTGCCGCTGTCGGCGTAGATGTCGTAGCCGCCGAAGTTGTTCGCCAGGGTGCCACTCACCACATACGTGTCGGCGCCGCCGGCCCCATTGAGGCTGTCGGTGCCGGTGCCGGCCAGCACCCGATCGCTGCCGGCGCTGCCGATGAAGGTGTCGTTGCCAGCGCCAAGATCGATCGAAAGGTTGGTACCCACCAGGCTGACGCCGCTGAAGTTGAAGCTGTTGGCCGCGGTCGTGCCCAGCAAGCGAACGAGGCCGGTGGTGGTCGTGGCGTCGATCACCTCGATGCGGCTGGCGGAAGCGGAGAAGCTCGTCAGGCCGATGTCCACCGCGGCGCTGCCAGCGGCGGCGACGATGCGATCCACCTCGCCGGCTCCAGTGCCGCTGTCGGCATAAATGTCGTAGCCGCCGAAGTTGTTCTCCAGGGTGCCGCTCACCTCGTAGGTGTCGGAACCGCCAGCGCCGTTCAGGCTGTCGGTGCCGGTGCCGCCAAGAATTCGATTGTTGCCGGCGCTGCCGACAACCGTGTCGTTGCCGCCGCCGACGTCGATCAGCAGATTGGTGCCCTGCAGGTTGACACCACTGAAGTTGAAGTTGTTGGTGTTGCCATCACCCAGCAGCCGCACGGTGCCGGTGGTGGTTGTGGCGTCGATCACCTCGATGCGGCTTGTAGAGGAGAAGCCGCTGAGGCCAATATCAACGGCGGCCGTCCCCGCGGCGGCCACGATGCGATCCACCTCGCCGGATCCCGTGCCGGCGTCTGCGTAGGTATCGAAACCGCCGAACCCACCCGCCTGGCTGCCGCTCACCTCGTAGGTGTCGGATCCAGCGGCGCCGTTGAAGGTGTCATTGCCAGCACCGGTGAGAATGCGGTCGTTGCCGCTGCTGCCGACCACGGAATCGTTACCATCGGCCGCATCAATCACCACATTGGTGCCCACGATTGTGGTGGTGCTGAAGTTCAAGCTGTTGGCATTGCCATCACCGAGCAACTGCACCTTGCCCGTGGTGGCGCTGGCATCGATCCGCTCGATACCGCTGCTAGCTGCGAAGCTGCGCAGGCCGATGTCGACGGCGTCGCTGCCAGTGGCGGAGATCACGAGGATGGTGTCGATCTCGCCAAAGCCTGTGCCGGAGTCGGCGTAGCTATCGAAGCCCTCGAAGTTGCTGGACTGGTTGCCGCTCACCTCATAGGTGTCGGCGCCGCCGCGGCCATTGAGCACATCGTTGCCCTTGCCAGACCGAATCAGATCAGCGCTACTGCTGCCGTCAACCGTATCGTCGCCATCACCAGCCTCAACGCGCACGTTGCCACCCACGATCGCCACGTTGCGCAAATCGAGCACATTGTTAGCCCAGTTGCCGAGCAGCCGCACCAGGCCTGCCACGGCGCCACCACCGACATTTTTGCTGGTTTGATTGACCAGTTGTTCGATACCGTTGCTGTTAAGGAAGTTGCCATCCGCCAGACCAATATCCACATCATCCGTGCCGATGGCCACGATGCGATCGATGCCAGTGCTACCGGTATCAGCATAGGTGTCATAGCCACTGAAGCTTTCCCAACCGCCGGAGATAAGACCACTCACCCAGTAGCTGTCGCCGCCCTGGCCGCCATTGAGGAGGTCTTCGCCGCGGCCGCCCTTGATCGTGTCCGCCAGAGCGGAACCTGTGACCGTGTCATTGCCATCGGCGGCATCGATGATGAAGTTGCCGCCGATCAGGCTGACGGCCGAGAAATCCAGCTGGTTGTTCCACCAGCCGCCCAGCAGTTGCACCAACGCCGTGCCGCCGCTGCCATTGCTGGTGGCGTTGACGATCTGCTCGATGCCGGTGCTCGCCGAGAAGTCGGCGAAACCGATGTCCACCGCACCATCGCCGAGGGCGACGATTTGGTCGCTGCCGCTGCTGCCGCTGTCGGCATAGGTGTCGTAGCCCTCAAAGGTGTAAGGCACGCCCTCGACCCAGCCCGGGCCAGCGCCACTCACCCAATAGGAATCGCCGCCCTGGCCGCCATTGAGGAGGTCTTCGCCGCGGCCGCCTTTGATCGTGTCCGCCAGAGCGGAACCCGTGACCGTGTCATTGCCATCGGCGGCATCGATGATGAAGTTGCCGCCGATCAGGCTGACAGCTGAAAAATCCAGCTGGTTGTTCCACCAGCCGCCCAGCAACCGCACCAACGCCGTGCCGCCGTTGCCATCGTCGCTGGCGTTGACGATCTGCTCGATGCCGTTGGCGGGGCCAAAGCTGTCGAGGCCTGCATCCACGGGGCCAGTGCCCTGCACAAGGATGATGTCCGTACCAGTTGTTCCTGAATCGGCATAGGTGTCATAGCCCTGAAAACTATACGTGCGCCAGTCATACTCAACAGGAATGCTACCGCTGACCAGATAAAGATCGCCATCCTCACCACCATCGAGCAGGTCTTCATCAAAGCCGCCCTCCAGCAGATCACTGCCCGCACCGCCCTGCAGGGTGTCCCGTCCCCAACCACCATCAAGCAGATCAGCCGCCGCTCCAGCCTGGAGCAGATCTTCACCGCCGTTACCGAGCAGTTGATCGCGGTCGTCATTGCCGACCAGCACTTCGCCAGCATCCGTACCAACCGTGAGGCGGGCGGTGTTGAGGAAGTAGTTCACCCATGACGACAGATCACTGAGGCTCTGGTTGCGATCTCCGTCTTCGTTGACAAAGACTTCGCCTTCAATCTCAAAACCAACATGGAACATGCCGTCAGCGACGGTGTTGATCAGATTGCGACCGAAAAACTGGGTGCTGCCACCATCGTTCTGGATTTTGTGGAAGCCAGTTTCGGTGCCATCACCCTCGTCATCGCCGTGATCCTCCACAAACTCGGCATAGCGGTTGGCGCGAATCCAGCCATTGATCAACCGCAGGTCGTTCTTGGTGATCCAGCCATCGCTATTCACCCCCGTAGCAGCGATGGCATCCACATAAAGGTGCAGTAAGCGGTCGGCAGCAGCCAAGCCATCATTGATGTCCAGGGCGGACGTCCATTTGGCGAGGCCGGGATCGAGGCGCATCCAATCGGTGAGCCGATCAAAACCGGTGCCGGTGGTGGAAGGATCACCGTAGTAATAGGTGATCCATTCGGCAACATCACTGACCCTGGCGTTGGCATTGCCATCCTCATTGGCAAAGCGACCATCAACCGTGATATCAAAGCCTATATGGTAGATGCCATCATAGATCGTATTGATGGCATTCTGCGCAAACAGGGTGGTGTTGGCGCCATCATTCTGGACCAGGTGGTAACCGGTCTCAACGCCATTCTCGTCATCGCCATGCAGATCGACAAACGTTGCGTATCGATCGGCATCGCTGCGGATCCAACCATTGATCCACAGCACCTCCGCTTCGCTTAGGCGGCTAGCGTCCGCGTCGGCCGCACCGGCTTGGTTGAGGGCGTTGATGCCGCTCACGATCAGGTTGTTGAGACCGTCAGCGGCCAGGGCGCCGCCCTTGATCTGGGGCCAGGTGTTGTTGGCGGCCAGCCCCGGATCAGCCACGATCGTGTCCACGATGCGATCCAGGCCGGTGTTGGTGCTGGTCAGATCGGTTTTGAGGGCGGTGAGCCAGCGGGCCACATCCGTGAGCAGGGCGTTGTTGTCGCCGTCCTCATTGGTGAAGCGTGTGCCGTCGGCGCTGATCGGGAAGCCGAAGTGATACAGGCCGTCCTGAACGGTGTCGATCAGGGCGCGACCATCGAACTGGCGATTGCCGCCGTTGTTTTGAATTTGGTGAAAGCCGGTGGCCACGCCCCCTTCATCATCGCCGTGCAGCGCAATAAAGCGGGCTAAGCGCGTGGCATCGCTGCGCACCCAGGTGTTGAGGGCCACAATGTCGGCCACGGAGAGCACCTCCTTAACCAGGCTGCCGGTGGCTTGTAAGCCCTGAATCAACAGACGGTTGAGCCCGTCGGCGGCGCGGATGCCCTCGTCGAGGGCCGAGGCTTCATTGGCTCCGGCCAGGCCGCCGTCGAGGGCATCCCAGGCGATCAGCTGATCGAGCCCGGTGCCGGTGCTGCCGATCGGCGCAGCCAGATAGGCGGAATAGACATTGGCTGTGTTCGTGGCGGTCATGGGAGAGGGATAACGAGTTGCGGCCTTCCCTGATCAGCGACAGGTTCAATATCGCGTTCAAGGGTGATTGGACACTACACCAAGTTGGCTTTCCTCAAACTCAGCGCTTCTGGCCATGGCCACTGCCAACTCTGGCGCGGCAGCCAAGCGGGCTGAGGCCACGCAAGCGAGGGAGAACCATTGCGGCATCTGGGTTTTTTGCCAATTTGCGCCATCCTTGAGCCCATGACATGAATGACCTTGTTGCTGTGATGTTGGTGTATTCTGCATGTTGTTGACTTACGCTAATGAGTGCTGCCGGCCGTCAGCGAGGTGCTTGCACCTGCCCCTGAAGCGATCTGTAGCCCGCGGGATTTCGGGAGGCCGAACCTGCACCGAACCTGCCTTTCCTGCCGGCATCGTTACAGCTGGCAATCCAACAGCCGCTAACTGCAAATCATTCGCATTTGCAGGCGATAGGGTGAGGGAAGCCCTGCCCGCTCGGCCTTTCCCCGGCAGCGCAACCGACGAACGCGCCGCGCCGGGACCCTCAGGACAGACAATGGTTTCAGCACTCCGTTGACAGCGTGAGCGACCCCTGGGCCCCGATCAGCGGCGGCGTCACCGCCCCCCAAGGCTTCCTGGCGGCCGGCATCACGGCGGGCCTCAAGCCCTCCGGTAACCCTGATCTCTCCTTGCTGCTGGCGCCGGAGGGTGCGGTCTGCGCCGGCAGCTTCACCACCTCCCTGGTGCGGGCCGCCTGCGTGGACCTCTGCGCCGCACGGCTTCAGGCCAGCGGCGGCCATGCCCGGGCGGTGCTCACCAATTCGGGCCAGGCCAACGCCTGCACCGGCGAGCGGGGCCTCGCCGACAGCCTCACGGCCACCGCCGCGCTGGCGGAGCGGCTGGGGCTGGAGCCGGAGCAGGTGCTGATCTGCTCCACCGGCGTGATTGGTGTGCCGATCCCGATGGACACCCTGGTGGCGGGCCTCGATCCGCTGGTGGCGGCCCTGAGCGCGGAGGGGGGCGAGGCGGCGGCCCGCGCCATCCTCACCACGGATTTGGTGGAGAAGCAGATTGCCCTGGAGGCCAGCCTGGGCGGCCGGCCGGTGCGGATCGGCGGCATGGCCAAGGGCTCCGGGATGATCCACCCGGACATGGCCACGATGTTGGGCTACCTGAGCTGTGATGCCGGCGTGCCTGCTGAGGTGTGGCAGGCGATGGCGAGCCGGGCGGTGGCGCGCTCCTTCAATGCGATCACGGTGGACGGCGACACCAGCACCAACGACACCTTCCTGGCTTTCGCCGGCGGAGAACCCTTGGCCGAGGGGCACTGGCAGGCGCTGGAGCAGGGGGTCACGGCGGTGGCCCAGCACTTGGCGCGCGCCATCGCCCGTGATGGAGAAGGCGCCACCTGCCTGATCGAGGTGCGGGTGGAGGGGGCCGCTGATGAGGCCGGCGCCCGGGCGATCGCGCGCACGGTGTGCGGTTCTTCGCTGGTGAAGTGCGCCGTGCATGGCCGCGACCCGAATTGGGGCCGGATCGTGGCGGCGGCGGGCCGCGCCGGGGTGCCCTTCGATCCGGAGGCGGTGGCCCTCTGGCTGGGTGAGCACCAGCTGATGGAACGGGGCCAGCCCCTGGCCTTCGATCGCCCCGCCGCCAGCACCTATCTCAGGGCCTGCGCCGCCGGCGCCTACTTGGGCGGCCCCGGCCCCGTGGGCGACACGGTGATGATCCGCCTGCTGGTGGGCGCGGGAACAGGAGCCGGCACCGCCTGGGGCTGCGACCTTTCGGATCAGTACGTGCGGATCAATGCCGATTACACGACATAATTATAAAATTCTTGTTTCAGCAAGGGTTTGGGCGGGCAAATTTCGGCCGTGTCACTGGTGATTGCCCTGGACTCCCCCCTCCCGAACCTGCTGCCGAACCGCTCACGGCTCGTGCTCCAGGGAGGTCGGTGAGGCGCCCCTGAAGGTCTTTAGGATTTCTTCCATCAAAAAGTAAGTCTGGAAACCACAGAGGCTTGGTTGGCTTGACATCATTCATCCAACGCATCAGGGGCAAATGGGTCAAGAGCAGATCAACATTTTGCCAACGGCACTGCGCTGGGATGGCAATGGAGAACTCTGCTCTGACATTTTGAAGTGTCTCATTGATCGACTCCAAGCACAGGAAGTCAATTCTGAGAATCAAAAAGCAACTGTTTAGGGCAGGACCTGATTGGTTTGCCCTTCAGGTTAGTCATAACCCATCACGTTGCCCAGGGTGCCTTACATGCCGCACAGGATGACCAGGAGTGCAAAAGGTTCCCTGGCATAAGGAGGCCGTAGTGTTGGTGTCTGAAGGCGCAGCAACCGTCATGATCGAAAACCTGAACTGGGGATATATCCAACTGGGTCTGGTCGCCCTTGCCTTTGGCGGTCTTCAGGTCTGGTGGATCAGCAGCGTCTTTTGGAAGAGGGAACTGGCGAAACCCATGAGCGAAAGCGCATTCCGCAAGACCCTGGAGCGGATCTGGTCGAAGGAGCAGTTCCGCCGCTAGGAAACCAGCGGCAACGATGCAGGATCTGCATAGTGGGCAAAATCCAGTCCAAGAGGCCAGAATGGGCATAAGCGACCAGTCCCAGTGACGGAATCAGCGACGTTGACCATCCTGGAGACCGAAGACGAAGAGGACCTAAGGGATCAATTGCTAGAGGTGCTCCCCGGTGATGGGGGCACCATCGGGAACCAGGCAGCACGGCAAGCACTCAGCAGGGCAGCAGGGCGGGAGATCAGCGAAGAGGTCTACGAAGAGATCAAGGAACGCCTGGTTGCTCTGGGTCTGGTTCGCAAGGGTCGTGGGCGTGGTGGTGCCATTGGATTGGCAGAGGGCATCGAGGGCGGCAGTCGCTATGAGGCACCGTCAGCACCAGAACCAGGAAGCGGTCGAGGTCGAGCGAAGAAGGAAGCACCCGCCAAGGATTTCAAGACGGTGCTGTGGGCAAGTGCCGACAAACTTCGTGCTCAGATGGATGCAGCGGAATACAAGCATCTGGTTCTGGGTCTGATCTTTCTCAAATACATTTCAGACACCTTTGCTGCTCAGGAAAGCAAGGTGCTGCTGATGGTCAGCGACCCTGATTCTGACAACTACATCGGGGATGACCCTGCCGACCACCAGGAAGCACTGGAAGACCGTGACTACTACACCCAGGAGAATGTGTTCTGGGTTCCTGCTGATGCTCGCTGGGAATCCTTGCGGGCACGGGCAAAGCAACCTGATATTGGTCAACTGATCGATAAGGCACTGGTTGCCATCGAGAACGAGAACCCAACCCTGAGGGGCAAGTTAGATAAGCGGTTTGGTGCCGCCCAATTGGAACCTGGGCGCATGGGGGAACTGGTGGATCTGATCTCCACCATTGGCTTTGCCGATGACCCCACGCTTCAAGGAGATCCAATCGGGAAAATTTATGAATACTTCCTTGGAAAGTTTGCACTAGCGGAGGGAAAGAAAGGTGGGGAGTTCCTTACACCACCGTCTGGGGTAAAACTTCTGGTTGCCGTGCTGGCGCCGCACAAGGGTCGAGTGTATGACCCCTGCTGCGGATCAGGAGGAATGTTCGTCTCCAGTGAGGAGTTTGTTCAGTCTCACGGTGGACGGATTGACGACATTTCTATCTATGGGCAGGAGAGTAATCCCACCACCTGGCGCCTGGCTGCGATGAACCTGGCGATCCGTGGCTTCGCTGCCGATCTGGGACAAGAACCTGCCGACACCTTTTCCCGAGATCAGTTCCCTGACCTTAAATTTGACTACATTAAGCCCAATCCACCGTTCAACATTTCGGATTGGGGCGGGGAGAAATACGAAAACGATCCCCGTTGGCAGTTGAAGACCACCAGCAGGCAATGCGAATTATGCCTGGTTGCAGCACATCCTATGGAAACTAAAACCAGGTGGGCAGGCGGGTGTGATCCTGGCGAATGGTTCGATGAGTTCCAATCAAAGCGGTGAGGGACAGATCCGTGAAGCGATGGTGCGGGGTGATGTGGTGGAAGCAATGGTGGCGCTACCAGGACAACTGTTCTTCAACACACAAATACCCGCCTGCATTTGGTTCCTCACGAATGACAAAACCCAGCGTGGTCGGGATCGGCGTGGAGAAACGCTGTTCATTGATGCCCGCCAGATGGGCACGATGGAAACTCGGGTGAACCGCAGGGCTGATTAAAAGTCTGGTCAAGTCGCCCATCCCGGCCCGATCCCAGCCATGGCGAGCAGCTTGGCGATGTCGTGGGCCACGGCGGCCAGCCCAGCTCTCACCGAGTGGTGACCGTGGAGTCCAAGCAGGTTCAGGG
>JAPLIE010000071.1 GCA_026389265.1 Cyanobacteriota bacterium
ACTCCATGCTCGGAACCACGAAACTGCAAATGGGGCCATCGAACGCGCCGTGGAGGACTTGAACCCCCGACATCAGGTTTTGGAGACCTGCGTTCTACCAACTGAACTAACGGCGCAAGGCGACGACCCCAGGGAACTGGGATAAATCCACCGACCTCTCCGAAAAGGAGGGATCGGTGAAAGCGTGGCTCAGCGATCAAAACGCTGCTTCACGCGGGTGGCTTTACCCACCCGGTCACGCAGGTAGAAGAGCTTGGCCCGACGCACCTTACCGCGCCGCTCCACCTGGATGGAAGCGACTTGGGGGCTGTGAAGCATGAACACCCGCTCCACGCCGATGCCCTGGAAGATCCGGCGCACAGTGATGGTTTCGTTCAAGCCGCCATGGCGCTTGGCGATCACCACGCCCTCGTAGGGCTGGATCCGCTCCTTACTCCCCTCACGGATCCGCACGCCCACCTTCACGGTGTCGCCCACGTAGATCTCGGGGAGATCTGACTTGAGCTGTTCGGCCTCGAAAGCGTCGAGAAGCTCGCGGGCACTGCGGCGACCGGTGGTGACCTTCACCGCCGTGGTGGCTGCTGGGGCCTCGGTGGCCATCTCAGGGGTGGTTGCCGCGGCGGTGTCGCTAGCGGTGGCTTCTGGTGCTGTCATGGCTGTTGCAATTGATTCCGGTGTCGATTCGGTTGATGATTCGGCTGTTTCCGCTGCCATCCCAGCTCTCCAGTGCCTGGCCAAACCGCCAGTGTACCGGCTCATGTGTCACCACGTTCTCGATCCCCCGGCGGGTGCCACCGCTGCCAGAGCATCGCGCCGCCGGTGCCGAGCATCCAAAGCAGGCCAAGGCCATTGGCCAGCACGTAGAGCGTTTCGCCGCTGGGGCCGAACCAGTGGCGCAGCCATTCCCCCTCGTGAACCACCATCAGCCCATGGGCCGGATCCCGGCCTAGGCCGCCCCAGTCGCGCAGGAGCCGGTAACCCAGCCCTGTGGTCACCGTGACCAGCAGGGGCGCCAGTACCCAGGGGGCCAAGCCGGCGTGGGCCCGGCGTAGGCGCAGGGCCAGGGGTGGAGGGCCCTTCCTGCCGGCGGCTCGGTTGGGAGCATCGCCGTGGGGATCGGTCGCGGAGTCCTCGGCATCGCTGCCGCCGCGAGGTTCCTCTGCGTGTGGATCAGCCATGGCGTCTCGCCGGCCAGCATGAGCCATTGATAACTTGAAACGAACCCGAACGACCTGCCCGAGTCGGCCCCGCATGAATCTTTTCGCCGATCTCCTGGCTGCCTCGCAGCCGGGCCGCGCGCCCGACGGCACCGTGACCCAGAGCGGACCCCGAATCCAGAAAAGCAGGCGGGGCGTGGAGGTGAAGTCGGCCCGGGAGATCGCCGTGATGCGCCAGGCCAGCCGCATCGTTGCCACGGTGCTTCGGGAGATGATGGCCATGGCCGCCCCGGGCCTCACCACCGGCGACCTCGATCGCCACGCCGAGAAGCGGATTCGCGAGATGGGCGCCACCCCCAGCTTCAAGGGCTACCACGGGTTTCCGGCCAGCATCTGCGCCTCGATCAACAACGAGGTGGTGCACGGCATTCCCAGTAGCAAGCGGGTGATCCGTGCCGGCGACCTGCTCAAGGTCGACACCGGCGCCTACTTCGAGGGATACCACGGCGACAGCTGCGTGACCATCTGTGTGGGCGAAGGGGTGCCGGAGGAGGCCCGGACCCTCAGCCGGGTGGCCCAGGAATCGTTGATGAAGGGGCTGGCCACGGTGAAGGCCGGCAGTTCCCTGCTCGAACTGGCCGGCGCCGTTCAGGACCACGTGGAGGCCCACGGCTTCGCCGTGGTGGAGGACTACACGGGCCACGGCGTGGGTCGCAATCTCCACGAGGAGCCCTCGGTGTTCAACTACCGCACCCGTGATCTGCCCAACATGGTGCTGCGGCCGGGGATGACCCTGGCGGTGGAGCCGATTTTGAATGCCGGCAGCAGGGGCTGCCGCACCCTTAAGGACCGCTGGACCGTGGTGACGGTGGACGGCAGCCTCTCGGCCCAGTGGGAACACACGATCGTGGTGACCAGCGACGGCTGCGAGATCCTCACGGACCGGGATTTCTGATTACGGGCCTGATGCTCGGGTGGTGAGCCGGAAATAGGCCCAGCGGCTGAGGGTGGCCAGGGGCATCAGCAGGTAGGTGAGGGGGTTGGGGGTCACGATGACCAGGCCGCAGTTCCAGTCGAGCGCCTGGCGCATCACCTCGCCGGCCACCCAGTCGGCGTCCATCAGGCCGATCGGATTGAGGCTCGAGCGGAAGGGGCCCAGCACAAGCCGACGCAGCCGCAATGGGCCGCCCGCCGCCCCGGCGAGATCCAGGGCGCGCAGGCTGAGCAGCTGGCCCACCAGCCGTTTGCTGATCTCATAGAGCGGGCTCACCGCCAGCTGGATCTCCGCCTCGGAGGTGTTGAGCCACACCTCGGGGAGGGGACGGGCGGAACTGCCGGGAGCTTCCGCGCCAACGGCGTTGCGGCGGTTCCCGACCACGGTGGCGAAGAGCTCCAGCAGGCGCCAGCTGCTCAGAGCGTTCACCTCCAAGGAGCACTCCACGGCAGCGCGGTCACGGGCGGTGTGGACATTGACGCCATGGTTCAGCACCAGCACGTCCACCTCGGCTAAAAGAGCCGCCAGCTCTTGCTCCTCCCCCACCCGCCAGCGCACGTGGCGCAGGGGGATGGGATGGCCCTTGCCATCGACCAGATCCAGGGGAACATCGCCGCTGGTGAGGGCGATCAGCTGGGCGCCTCGGGCGTGCCAGCGGCGTAGCAGGGCCCGGCCGAAGCTGCCCCCCGCGCCGGTCACAGCGACCCAGGGGGGCTGCGTACCACGGGAGCGTGGCGCCGCCGGGTTGCTCAGGGGGGCTATCCGGAGGTCCTGCGGAGGGGGCTGCCGGGGGGGCGGATTGGGGTTAGCGGGGGGGGGCTCCGCGTTGGTCATGGTGGCTCTGCGGAGGCGAAAGCTCGCACGCGAGGCTGCATTTTGCAGTTTCTCCCCTCGCCAGTTCTCCCCTCGCAAAGCAGTGTGGCAGGCGCTGCCCGGCGGGCCAACGGTGCTGGGGTCAGTCCGCCGTGAACAATGGCCAGGCGGTTCATCCGCCACGATGGGGAACTGAGGTGGGCCGCTGCCTAGATTGGCCGCGATCCGCTGACCCCGGCGAGCAATCCATGCCCATCCCGTTGCTGATCGGCTCCTGCGAACCCTTCAGCGGTAAATCGGCGGTGGTGCTGGGTCTGGCCCGCCAACTGGGACGCGAGGGTGTTTCGGTGTTGTTCGGCAAGCCGCTAGCCACCAGTGCGGCCGACTTCCCGATGGATCCCGAGGTGCGCTTCGTGGGTACCACCCTGGGCCTGAATAATGAGCAGTTGCTGCCCTCGCTTCGGGTGCTGGAGCCGGCCACGGCCCAGGCCCGCCTGCTGGCGGCCGATCTGGAGGCAGGCGACGCTTTCGATGATCTGCGCAGCCGCATCGCCGCCGAGGCCGAGCGGCTGGTGCTGCTGGAGGCGGCCGGCACCCTGAGTGAAGGGCTGCTGTTCGGGCTGTCGCTGGCGCAGCTGGCCAAGGGGCTTGATGCCCAGGTTGTGCTGGTGCACTCCTGGAGAGACAGCCGCAGCGTGGAGCCCCTGCTGGAGGCCCGCCAGCAGCTGGGGGATCGCCTGGCCGGGGTGGTGTTGAACAGCGTGGCGCCCGAGGGCCTCGACGCGCTGCGGGCTGAGGTGGAGCCTGCCCTGGAGCGCCTGGGGCTGCCCGTGCTCGGGGTGATGCCCCGAAGCCCCTTGCTGCGCAGCGTGACCGTGGAGGAGCTGGTGCGACGCCTCGAAGCGCGGGTGCTCTGCTGCCAAGACCGCCTCGATCTCCTGGTGGAAACCCTTTCGATCGGGGCGATGAACGTGAACTCCGCCATGGAATTCTTCCGCCGTCGCCGCAACATGGCCGTGGTGACCGGCGCCGACCGCACCGACATCCAGCTGGCGGCCCTGGAGGCCTCCACCCAATGTCTGATCCTCACCGGGGTGGGGGATCCTTTGCCCCAGCTGATCAGCCGAGCCGAGGAACTGGAGGTGCCCGTGCTCAAGGTCGACCACGACACCCTGACCACGGTGGAGACGATCGATGCCGCCTTCGGCCATGGCCGGCTCCATGAAGCCGTGAAGGCCAGCTACGCGATCCGGCTGGTGCAGGAGCACTGCAACTTCTCCCGCCTGTTCGAGCGCTTGCGGCTGCCGCTGCGGGCCTGAGCCGCTTGCCCGCCCTTGAGGTTCGCCGCTGCTAAGTTCACACCGAAGCTTGCGGGCAACGGTTGACCCGGTCCCTCGATCTACCGGCTTTAGACCGGATCGACACTCTCGCCCAGGAGCTAGCCATGCTCCAGGATCGGGGCAAACGCCGGGTCGCCATCCTGGGCAGTCGTCATGTGCCGGTGGTGTCGATCCACCTTGTGGAACTGGTGGCCCGCGCCCTGGCCCATGAAGGCCACAGCCTGATCACCTCGGGGGCCCAGGGGGTTAATTCCGCCGTGATTCGCAGCGTGCTGGAGGTGGACCCCAGTCGTCTCACCGTCCTGCTGCCCCAAAGCCTGGAGCGCCAGCCAATCGAATCGCGCGACCAGCTGGAGCGTGTGCTGCACCTGGTGGAGAAGCCGGAGCACGACGACCTCCCACTGCCGATGGCCAGCAGCCTCTGCAATCACGAGATCATCAGCCGCTGCGACCAGCTGATCTGCTACGCCTTTCATGACAGCGAAACCCTGCTCTCCAGCTGTCGCAGCGCCGAGGACATGGGCAAGGTGGTGAGCCTGATGTTCTTCGACTGAGCAAGAGTCGGGTGCCTGGCCTGCTGACCCGGGCCCACTGCGGACTAGGGCTGCCAGCCATGGCAGGGGGGATCAGCTGGCGTTTTCAGGATCGCGCGGCAACACCTGCAGCCGGGTGCCCTCGCGGCCCATCACGGTGACGGCGCTGCCGCTAGGGAGGAGACGGGACGGTTCAAGGTTGCGGGCGGCCCAGCTCTGGCCCTGCCAGCGCACCCGGCCCTCGCCCTCATGGTCGAAGGGAGCGATCACCTCGGCCAGCTCCGCTCGGGCAGCCGGGGGAATCGCCCGTTCGCCATGGCGGCTGGACCAGCGCCGCACCAGGGTGTAGGCCACCCCCACCAGGGCGGCGAAGAGCAGGAGCTGCTGGGCCGCCGCCAACTGGGGGAGGGCGCTGGCGAGCAGGACCAGCAGCAGGGCGGCCAGGCCCCCCACCAGCAGCAGTCCATCGCTGTCGATCCCGATCAGCACCAGCGAGAGCAGCAGAGCACCGAAGCCGAGCCAGAGCAGGGGCAGGGGGGGCATCCGA
>JAPLIE010000164.1 GCA_026389265.1 Cyanobacteriota bacterium
GCTGCACTGGTAGTCGCCCCGCTCCTGGATGTGGCCGATCGGGGGGCAGAAGAGGGTGGGTCCGTTCCATTGCTTCACCGTGAGCAGGGTGATCTCCAGCTCAAAGCGCAGGAACTCCTCCACGATCACCCGCGCCCCGCTGCCTCGCGCGCCCTTCAGGGCCGCTTCCCAGGCCGCGGCGATCTCATCGGATCCCTCCACCATGCTCTGGCCCTTGCCGGAGGAGCTCATCACCGGTTTCACCACCACAGGCCAGCCCAGGGGCGCGGCAGCGGCGGCCAACGCGCTGGCGCTCTCCGCGTAGGCAAAGCGGGCGGTGCGCAAGCCCAGGGGCCCGGCGGCCCGATCCCGGATCCGGTCGCGGTTCATCGTCACCGCCGTGGCGCGGGCCGTGGGGATCACGGTGATGCCCTCGGCCTCCAGCTCCGCCAGGGCATCCACGGCCAGGGCCTCGATCTCGGGGATCACCAGATCGGGCCGGTGGCGGCGTACCACCGCCTTGAGGGCCTCGGGATCGGTCATGGCCACCACCTCGGCGCAGTGGGCCACCTGCATGGCGGGGGCATCGGGGTAGCGATCCACCGCGATCACCCGGCAGCCGAGCCTTTGGGCGGCGATCGCCACCTCCTTGCCCAGCTCGCCGCTGCCCAGCAGCATCAGGGTGCGGGGCAGATCCGGTGTTCCGGGTCCGGGCGGGGCGCTTGTCGGCCCCAGGGAGGGTTCTTGCGCTGGCACCGCCATCGGATATCGGGACTCAAACCAGCCCTGATCCTGCCGCGTGGAGGTGCCGGGGGCTCGCTTAGCCTGGCCGCCGAAATGCCTGGGATGATGTTCCGGATGGGTGTGATCGCCTTGCTGCCTTTGGGAATGCCTTTGGGATTGAGCACCGCCGGTGAGGCTTCCGAAGCCCTGCCCTTCGGCCTCTCGATGGGGGAGCTCCAGACCTGGACCCTGGTGTACCTGGGCCTCTCCTCCCTGGCCTTTGTGGTGGTGTGGGTGTTGGGTTATCTGAGGCGCTGATCACCCTGGCCGGGGCGACCCCGGGCTATCGGTTTGACAGGGTGAATCTCAGCCCGGTGGATGGAGCAGGGTGAGTTGCCGCTCCGGTGATTCCTCGCTCACGAATCCGTAGGCCTCGAACACGGCAGGGTCGGCGTGGTTGATGTGGGGTCCATCGGCCTGGCGTTCCAACCAGAAGCCCTCGGCGGCCAGGCGACGCATCAGGGCGGCGGCTTCCTCAAACCGGGACGCCATGGCATCGAGGCTGGCGCAGTCTGTGGTCAGGCCGGTTTCCTTCCAGGTGAAGTAGGCCATGGCTGCCATCTCCAGATGTTCTTAACAAGTTTAGGGATGCTTGCAAAACCGCTGCGATCGGATCGATGCAGCCGTGGGCGTAGGTGGGGTACGCCGTTGATCGAAGCGGGCCTGGGCCTCTTCGCTGGCGCAGGGGGTGTCAACCGGCGGCGGCATTGGCCAGGGAGGGAAGCAGGGTGACGAGCTGGGGGAAGAACAGGATCAGCAGCAGCACCGACAGCTGCAGGGCGATGAAGGGCAGAGCGCCGCGATAGATGTCGCCCGTGCTCACCCCTTCCGGCGCCACGCCGCGCAAATAAAACAGGGCAAAGCCGAAGGGGGGCGTGAGGAAGGAGGTTTGCAGGTTGGCGCCGATCACCACGCCGAGCCAGAGCAGGCCTAGGCGATCTCAAAGAAGTCGATGAAAAAGCCGAGGGCAAAGATCACCAACATGCTCACCGCCAGAAAGCCCGTCCGGCCGCCGGGTAGCTGCAGCAGCAATTCGCTGATCAGCACATCGCCGCCGACGCCGCGAAACACCAGGCTGAAGGCCGTGGAGCCGATCAGGATGGCGATCACCATCGCCGTGGTGCGCACGGTGGAATCGCTCACCTGCCGTAGGGCGGCGCGGCTGAAGCCCCCCTGGGCGGCGGCCAGGGCCATGGCGCCCACCGCCCCGAGCACACCGGCTTCGGTGGGGGTGGCAATGCCGAAGAAGAT
The DNA here is from genome assembly GCA_026389265.1 of Cyanobacteriota bacterium. Lineage (GTDB taxonomy): Bacteria > Cyanobacteriota > Cyanobacteriia > PCC-6307 > Cyanobiaceae > Cyanobium. Next base: position 2,014 of record JAPLIE010000164.1, read on the forward strand.
GCTGCCGAGCACCAGCAGGATTAGGATCAGAGGCGCCGCCAGCACGTGCACCAGCCCGCTGGCCGTGAGCGGCGGCAGGCCGGTGGTGTCCAGTGGCGGCGCCAGCTCCGGTCGCAGGGCGCTGATCACCACCACGTAGAGGGCGAAGGCGCCGCTCATCAATAGCCCGGGAATTAGCGAGCCGACAAACAGCTCGCCCACCGGCACCCCCAGCTGGTCGCCCAGCACCACGAGCACAATCGAGGGCGGGATGATTTGGCCCAGCGTGCCGGAGGCGGCGATCACCCCGGTGGCCAGGGATTTGTCGTAGCCGGCGCGCAGCATGGCCGGCAGGGAGATCAACCCCATGGTGGTGACCGTGGCGGCGATCACGCCGGTGGTGGCAGCCAATACCGTGCCCACGATCACCACCGCCAGGGCCAGACCGCCCCGCAGGCGCCCCATCAGCCGGCCCATGGTTTCCAGCAGCCGCTCGGCGATGCCCGATTGCTCGAGCATGGCGCCCATGAACACAAACGCCGGGATCGCCAGCAGGGTGAGGTTGCCCATGATCCCGAAGATCCGCTGGGGCAAGGCCGCCAAGAAGGAGGCGTCGATCACGCCAAGGGCCATGGCCAGGGCGGCGAACACCACGGCGACCCCCCCCAGACCGAAGGCCACCGGGTAACCGCTGAGCAGGGCCACCACCAGGGCGAGAAACATGCCCGGGCCCAGGATCTCGCCGGGCTCCAGGGTGATCACCCAGCCCAAAGCTTCGATGTCCATCCCTCAGCCCTCCCCGCCGTGGTCGTGGCTGGTCGGTGGCCGGCCGTGCAGCAGCCGGATGGCCTGGGCCACCCCCTGCAGCCCCAGCAACAGAAAGCCCAGGGGGATCAGGCTCTTGACCCAATAGCGCGGCAGGCCGCCCGGATCGGGGGACACCTCCCACAGCTGCCAGGAGCGCAGGGTGGGCGCCACCGAGGTGATCAGCACCACGAGCACAAAGGGCAGCAGCAGGCCTATGGTGGCGGCCAGCTCCACCCGCCCCTGCCGCCGTGGACTCCAGCGGCTTTGCAGCACATCCACCCGCACGTGGTCGTCGGTTTGGAGGGCGTAGCCGAGGGCCAGCAAAACCATCAGGTCGAAGAGATGCCACTGGCCTTCGATCAAGGCATTGGAGCTGAGGTTGCGGCCCACGGCCAGGCCGACATAGCGGCCCACCACATTCCAAGTGCCCAGGGCGAGCATCAGCAGCAGGGCCCAGCGGGCCAGGCGGGCCGCGAGCCGGTTGAGGGCATCAATGCGCTCAGCCCAGCTCAGGATGCGGTCAGCCCAGCTCAGCCAGCCCCTCATGGCGCCCCCTTGGCCTCGCCGAAGGCGAAGCGGGCGTAGGAAAACTCATTCACCCGATTCCAGGCAAAGACGTCTTGGCGGAAGGTCCGCCATTGCTCGTACACGCGCTTGAAGGTGGCATCTTTGGCGCTGTCGGCGAGGATCTGATCGGTGGCCTCGCGGGCCGCCTGGAGGATGGGTTCGCCGTAAAACTTCAATTGGGTGCCGCCCTTGATCAGCCGTTGCAGAACCGTGGCGTTGAGGGCGTCGTAGCGACTGAGCATCAGCCCGTTGGCCTCGTGGCAGGCGGCGGCGAACATGGCCTGGTATTCGCTGGGCAGGCGGCTCCAGGCCTGGAGGTTGACCAGGGCCGTGAGGGTGGGGCCCGGCTCCCACCAGCCCGGGTAGTAGTAGTAACGCGCAGCTTTATTCAGGCCCAGCTTCTCGTCGTCGTAGGGGCCGGTCCATTCGGCGGCATCGATGGCGCCCCGATCCAGCGCCAGGAAGATCTCACCGCCCGGCAGCACCTGCACGTTCACCCCCAATGCGGCCATCACCTTGCCGCCCAGGCCGGGGATGCGCATCTTGAGGCCCTGCAGGGAAGCCAGACCCTCCAGGGGCCGCTTGAACCAGCCGCCCATCTGGGCACCCGTGTTGCCCGCCGGGAAGCTGCGCACGCCGAAATCGCTGTAGAGCCGATCGATGGCTTCCAGACCGCCGCCTTCGTAGAGCCAAGCGTTTTGCTGCTGGGCCGTGAGACCAAAGGGCACGGCAGTGCCGAAGGCCAGGGCGGGGTTTTTGCCGAGGTAGTAGTAGCTGGCCGTGTGGCCGCACTCCACCGAGCCGTTTTGCACCGCTTCCAACACCTCCAGGCCGGGCACGAGTTCACCGGCGGCGAAGGGCTGGATGAGAAAGCGACCAGCGCTCATCTCGCGCACCCGGCGGCTGATCGTTTCCGCCCCGCCAAAGATCGTGTCCAGGGAGTGGGGCCAGCTGGTGGCCATCCGCCAGCGCACCAGGGGGAGGGCCGAGCCCGCCTTGACCTCGTCCGCCCGGCGGATGCGGCAGGAGGCCAGAACCCCGGCGGTGGTGGCCAATGCAGCGGCTCCGAGCAGTCGCCGACGCTGCGGGGAGAAGTCAGACATGGCCACGGGCAGCGTGGGCGTGAGTGTAGGTATGGACGTGTTACTTCGCCACGAAGGGCAGCGATGAGTGATGCAGCACGATGCGGATTTCTCCGTCCGGTTCCCTCACGAATGCCCAGGTCTTGTCCACGGTGGTCAACTTGCCGCTGCTGTCGGTGAGATCAACATTGCCCATGCTGATGGCCAATTCACCATGGAGCTGGATCACCTGATTGCGGATGGCGCACGTCTGCCAGGGCTTGATGGCAAAACCCTTGTCGTTGGGATAGGTAGGATTGCCGCCGACGAAATAGGCAAGCGCGCCAGCCTTGGTGCCACGGAAAGTTTGTGGTTGCTGAGTTAGGGTGGGTTTAAAGGCCACGGCTCCGTATTGGTAGCCATAGGCCTGATCGATGATTTTGTTTGCCGTTGCATTGGCCGCTGCGAACCCGCCCGTGGCGTAGGCCCTGCTGATCGCAAGGAGCCCATTGCACCAGCCTTTCTGTGCGTTCAGCACCTGTTCTTCGGTGATGTTGCTGTTCATGCGCATCACCTGGCTGTCGGCCAATGCGGCACTGGGTCCCGCAACCAGGAGGGGCAAGCCCAAAGCGCTGAAGGTGGCGGCCAGACGAATGTTCATGAC
>JAPLIE010000033.1 GCA_026389265.1 Cyanobacteriota bacterium
CGCCTGTGGCGCGATGCCCGGGGGCAGGGACGCCTGGCGGCCAAGGGGGCTCCGGAGGCCATCGCCGACCTCTGCCACCTGCGGCCGGAGGCCGCCCGGGGCCTCCAGCAGGCCGCCGATCGGCTGGCCGCTGAAGGGCTGTGGGTGCTGGCGGTGGCCCGGGGCCTGGAGGGCATCCCCCGCCATGGCGGCCTGGCGGAGAGCGGCGATCCCCCGGCCGATCCCCACGACTTCCTGTTTGAGCCGGTGGGCTTCCTCGGTCTGGCGGATCCGCTGCGTCCGGATGTTCCCCAGGCGATCGCCACCGCCCAGCGCGCCGGTGTACGGGTGGTGATGATCACCGGCGATGGGCCGGTCACCGCCCGGGCGATCGCGGATCAGGCCGGGCTGCCGCCGGGACCGGTGCTCTGCGGGGCCGATCTGTCCGCCCAGGCCGGGACGGCCGGTGAGACCCGCGGGGGCGGCGCCGGTCTGATGGCGTCGGTGGCGGCGGTTTCGGTGTTTGCCCGGGTGTTGCCCCAGCAGAAGCTTGAGCTGGTGCGGGCGTTGCAGGCCGGCGGTGCCGTGGTGGCCATGACCGGTGACGGCGTGAACGACGCGGCGGCCCTCAAGGCGGCCGACATCGGTGTGGCGATGGGCCGGCGGGGTACGGCCGTGGCTCGGGAGTCGGCGGATCTGGTGCTCCTCAACGATCGCTTCAGCGACCTGGTGGCGGCCCTGGCCCTGGGCCGGCGGGTCGACGCCAATCTGCAGCGGGCCCTGGCTTACACGCTCGCCATCCATCTGCCGATTGCCCTGCTGGCCCTGCTGCCGCTGCTGCTGCCCGGTGTCGCCCTGATCCTGCTGCCGGTGCACATCGCCCTGCTGCACCTGGTGATCGACCCGGCCTGCACCGTGGTGTTTGAGGCGATGCGGGGAGATCCGGATCTGATGGACCGCCCGCCTCGCTCACCGGAGTCGCCCCTCCTTTCAGCCGCCACCCGGCGGCGAGCGCTTTTGCAGGGCGGCTGCCTAGCGCTGGCCTCCCTGGCGCTGGTGTTCTGGCCCGGCTGCGACGAAGAAACCCGCCGCAGTCTGGTGTTTTCCCTGCTGTTGCTCTCCGGTGGTGGCTTGGTGGGACTGGCCGGAGGGCCGCGTCACCCACTCACCGCCGCTGGCCCTGCCCTGGGACTGGGGTTGTGGTTGCTGCTGTTCCTGGTGCCGCCGCTGCGCCAGGCCCTGGCCCTGGCTCCCCTGCCCCCTGTGTTGCTGCTGGTGCTGGTGGTTGTGACCGCGGTGACCCTGGCGGCGGCCTCCCTGGCGCGGGATGCTCCGGGGGTGACGAGCGATGCCGCAGCCCTCGGTGGCACGGGCTGATGCCCTGAACACCAGGATCCGGGCGATCCGCCTCAGCCCACGGTGCCAAGGGGCAGCCAGCAGCCAGCTGCCGCCAGCTTTTCCACGATCATGCTTCGCTCGCTGATCCGCCCCTGGGCATCGGCGTAGCGCTCGGCCTCATCGCGCCGCTCGAACCGGGGTCCCGCCACCTGATCAGGGGCGCTGTGCTCGGCCCCGTCCACGGCCCGCACCCGGTAGCGGCCGAGGCCGCTTTCGCTGCAGCTGCTTTCGGCGGAGCTGCTTTCGGCGCAGACGCTTTTGGCGCAGCCGCTTTCGAACGGAGCGCTTTCGATGGAGGCGCTCTCAATGCAGGCACTTTCGGTGGAGGCGCTTTCGATGGAGGCGCTTTCGGTTTGGACGCTACTGCTCTCAGGGTGATTCATGCTCCAATCCTGATGCGGTTTCGCTTCACCCCTTGCTTTCTCTCGACTCTCTTCCCACTTGCCCTTGGCAGGCATCCGAGGGCGGGGCCACCGCTGGCCGGCGGGGGCTGCCAAGGCCTGGTTCTCATTGCCCGTGGGCCAGGGCGGTGGCGATCATGGCGGCGCTCACCGGGATGCGCTCCAGGGCATCGGCATTGTCGAGGAAAGCCTCGAAGCTGGCGTAGCGCAGCAGATGGGGGTCGGCGTCGCAGGAGGTGAGGAGTGCCTGCCAGTTACCTTCCCACTCATCCTCCCCAGGACGCACGGCCCGATAGGCCAGGAGCGCCTCACCCACGTCAGCACCGTCGCCGATGCTTTCGCCTTGCCAGAGGGTTTCGAAGAAGGGGCCGATGGAGGAGTCGGATCCGGTCATGGCGGAAGCGGGCAGCGCGCTCAGTCTGCTGCGCCGTTCCCGCAGTTCGGCCTTGCAAGAGCCGGTGTGCACGTGTTGGGCCACCCAGATCAGCGGCCGAGCTCCAGCAACTGGCGGTGGATGGCGCGCCGGTGGCTGTCCTGCTGGAGGCGCTGGGCCAGCTCCCGCCAGCGCAGCCAGTGCTCGGCCTGCTGGCCATCCAGCTCGCTGCGCAGCACCGGCAGACGGTGTGATTTCAGGGTGTTTCCGCTACCTCCGAGCGTGTGGCTCAGGATCTGCAGATCGTGCAGCTCGCCGAGGAGCTCCTGGGCCTGACGGAGCTCCTGGATCCAGGCCTGCAGGGCGGGCTCGCACCAATCCTCCAGGTGTTCGAGGGCATAGCGGGCGGCCTTGATTCGTTTGCGCAGATCGTGCAGGGCCTCCGCGGTGGGATCCTCCACCGTCCAGCCGGGGTGGAGAAACAACGCGGCGGTGAAGGGTGCCTGCCAGTCGTAGAGCCAGGCCGCCAGGGGAAGCTGGCCTAGGGGGGTGTAGCGGGGCCGCTGCTGCCACTTATGCAGGCGAGCCAGGAGCTTGAGGTAGCGGGAGCTGTGCAGGGCCTCCTTCAGGGTGTCGAAGGCCTGGCTCCTGTCGCGGGCCAGGCGCTTCATCGGCCCCTCCAGAGCCTGTTGTTCGTCGCCAGGAAGCCTTGGCAGCAGGTGTTGCTGCAGCCTCAGCTGCAACACATCAAGGTCGCGGCAGAGGCCCGTTCGCCGAGCCACGGCAGCGATACGGCGGTCCGTCACGCTCTCCGGCAGCACCAGGGCCGGCCCGAACTGGCTGAGGGCGGTGCGCAGCCGCCGCAGGCTCACCCGCAGCTGGTGCAGGGGCTCGGGGTCGCGGTCGGCCAGCACCTCGCCCTGGAGTTTCCCCAGCCGCCGAACCTGTTGCTGGATCAGATCCAAGGCGTAGCCGCCACTGCTCAGCTGCGGATCGAGCGGCGAAGGTTGAGCAACGTCGTCGGCTGGCTCGTCGCAAAGCTGGGCGTCGAGGCTGGTGGAATCCTGCATCGGCGCTTCCCGCATCAAGTCCCGCATCAAGGCCGTCATGGCTGGATCCCAAGACCTCGTTTGCTCTGAGACTAGGCAGATCTCTGGCTGGGAACATCCAATCCCTAGCAGATCTGAGGCTGAACCTGCTGAGGTGAGGCAATCCACCCGGGTGGCTGGAGGAAGACGCGTTAGGTTAAGAGGAGTGTGGTTTGATCTGGTTCGTCCACGATCTTCACCACCCTTTCATCACCTCGTTCATGGTTTCACCACGATGAGCTTCGCCTTTCGCTATTTCCATCCCAATCCTGGATGGAGCACAGACTCTGCCGGCAGCACTCTGACACCGGCAACCTCGCTCGATGAGCTGAATGAGATTGTTGTCAAGCCGATCCCCACGGCCACCCCAGCTCCAATCACCGCTCCGATCGCGGACACGGTTGGAAAGCATTGCATCCTTGAGCTTTATGCCTGCGATTGCGCCAAGCTCGATGACGAAGACTTTGTGAGGGCTGCGCTCAGCAATGCCGCTCTGCGTGCTGGTGCCACCCTGCTCAACCTGATCAGCCACCATTTCCAGCCCCACGGCGTCACGGGGTTGGCGCTCCTGGCTGAATCGCACATCTCGTTTCACAGCTGGCCCGAGTCGGGCTATGCCGCCGTGGATGTGTTCACCTGCGGCGACCACACCATGCCCGAAAGTGCCTGCCGGGTGTTGGTGGAGGAATTCGGATCCCGCCATCACCAACTGCGCAGTTTCCGCCGCGAAACGCCCGCCATGATCGCGGCCCTCGAACGCCAGCCCGCCGCCATGGATGGGCTTCCGGTGCCACCGCGTTGAACGCAGGGGCTTGAACGGGGGGGAGTGGCAACTGCTTGGACTGGGCCGGCAAGGTGGTCATCCCCTCGTGAATCGTCACTCGATGGGTCAGGGAAGCGCCTGATGTCGGGGTTTTTGCCCCGGCATCTTTTGCGGTGAGCTCCCATCCGGCCAGTGGCGTTTGTCTTAACCCCAGGCCTGCGGAGCCGCTTTAGGTTGCCAACAGCCTGCCTTCTCTTCCCATGGCCCGTATCCGCCTGCTGCCCCCCTTCACGCTCCGCGGGGCCGCCCGGCGCTGGGGGGCGATGGCCGGAAGCCTGGCCGCCGTCCTCGCCCTGACGGGCTGTGGAGGCTCCACCACCCTCAATGGCGCCGGGGCCTCGTTTCCCGCCTCCATCTACCAGCGCTGGTTCCAGGAACTCGCCGGCCAGGGCGTGCGGGTGAACTACCAGTCGGTGGGATCGGGGGCTTGGGTGCGTCAGTTCCTATCCCGCACGGTGGATTTCGGCGCCAGTGATGTGCCGATGAAGGCCGAGGAGATCGCCAAGCTGCCGCAGGGAGTGGTGCAGATCCCGATGACGGCCGGCGCCATCGCGGTGGCCTACAACCAAAAGGGCTGTGAGCTGAAGCTCAGCCAGGCCCAGCTGGTGGACATCTTCAGCGGCAAGATCAACAACTACAGCCAGCTCGGCTGCGCCGCCAAGCCGATCCGGGTGGTGCATCGCTCCGATGGCTCCGGCACCACCGCCAACTTCACAGCCCACCTGGCGGCGATCAGCCCGGCCTGGAAGGAAGCGGTGGGGGCTGGCAAGACCGTGAAATGGCCCACAGGCATCGGCGCCAAGGGCAACGAGGGGGTGGCGGCTCAATTGCTGCAGGTGGAGGGGGGGATCGGCTATGTGGAGGAGGCATTCGTGAAGGAACCGCTTCAGTCCGCCGCCCTCACCAATGCTTCGGGCCAGGTGGTGAAACCCACCCTCGCCAGCGGGCAGGAGGCCCTGGCCTCGATCGATCTGGGCCCCGACCTGATCGGTTCCAATCCCAATCCGCCGAAGGGCTATCCGATCGTGACCTTCAGCTGGATCCTGCTCTACAAGAGCGGCAATGGCGCCAAGCATGATGCCCTGAACAAGGTGTTCAGCTACACCCTCTCGGAACCAGCCCAGGCGATGGCGCCGAGCCTGGGCTTCATCAGCCTGCCGGCGGATGTGGTGGTCAAGGCGAAGGCGGCGCTGGCCACGGTTCAGCCCTGATCGGCGGCTGGGTGATCACGCCGGATCAGCAACCTGATCAGGCCGCTGATTCGGCGGTTGATCAGGTGATCCGGCAGCTTTCAGATCTTCATACAGATCATTCAGAAACCCGGCAAAGAGCGGACCGATCTGTTTGGGTTGGCAGAGATCGGCCGAGGCATCGGCAATGCTTGATAGCAAGGTTGGTTGCTTCTTAGGCCTGCAGCGCAGGCCGTAGTGACGGCTACAAGTGGATACCGGGTCCGATCACCACTGCAGGAGGAGTACTGTGGTTTCCGGAATCCACCCATATAGCGTTCGCTTGTTCAATTGCCCTTTGTTCTTCAAGAGCAGATCATCTCCGTGAGTTCACTCTTCAAGCGGTATGAACATGTTCCTGCATCCCTTGCGGATGCTGCTTTGATTCGTTTAGCGGAGATCAACGATTCACCGTTGCTACTCACTTCCGATAGTGACTTCCATATCTACCGCCGCCATGGAAGACAGATCATTCCATTGGTCATTCCTTGACTGGTATTGATGCCGCAGTAGATGCGATGCCTGCCACTAAGGCGCAGCCTTGGATCCACTGTAATCTGAAGACCGAATATGAATGAGTGCTGGATAAAGTCATGTCGCTGAAATCGACAATACTTCGTACTGAACCGACCAGCTACTGGCCGCTGGATGACGCCCTTGGCTCCAGCCGGATTCACGACGAATGTGGGCTGCACTCCGGGGAGCCGTTCGGCGTTGATCTTGGTGACGTTCCGTTTGGTTCGGCGAGGATGCCCCGCTTCGGCGGCAGGCTTGGGCAGTTCATCACGATCCCCAACGACGAGCGCTACTCACACGCTTACGCCAACGCGCTGATTCCTGACGCTGGGCGGATCGATCGGCAAAACCGCCTTCTGTGGAGCGATCGGCCATTTGGCTTTGTGGAACCCGCTGTTGAAGCCTGATGAAATTGCCGGTGTGTTTAATGCGGGGCAGGCGGAGCTTATCAGGGGTTGAAATAGGCACCGCGCCATGAAGATCAACTGTTGAGATCCTTCGATAGTCCATAGCGGAGATGCCTACTCAGTAAGATCATGGTGAAGCGTATTGGCTTCAACCTCTTTCTCGTCCCCACGATTGTTGCGTGTCCTGATTTGAGCAAGCCTCGGCATGCATCGCTTTCGTCCGCTCCGCGATCGCGCCTGATGGCGTTGCTTCTCAAGTAATCACCGTCGGCCGCACCATCCCCGTGCGCTCCTTGATCTCCGCCAGTGCATCGATGGCGCTGATCAGATCGCCGAGGGCCACTTGGGGATCCTGGCCCAGGTCGCCGCTGGGGGGCACGTAGCTCTCCAGGTACACCCGCAGGGTGGCGCCCTGGGTTCCGGTGCCGGAGAGGCGCAGCACCACGCGGCTGCCGTCATCGAGCAGGAGGCGCAGGCCCTGGCCGCTGGTGAGCGAGCCATCCACCGGATCGGTGTAGGCGAAGTCGTCGGCGGTGGCGATCGTGCGGCCGGCGAAGGGCTGACCCACCAGCTGCGGCAGCATCGCCTTGATGCGGTCGTAGAGGCCGTGGGCGGCCTCGCTGGCGATCGCTTCGTAGTCGTGGCGGGAGTAGTAATGGCGGCCAAACCGGCTCCAGTGCTCCGCCATCACCTCGGCCACCGAGCAGCCGCGCACCGCCAGGATGTTGAGCCAGAACAGCACCGCCCAGAGGCCATCCTTCTCGCGGATGTGGTTGCTGCCGGTGCCGAAGCTCTCCTCGCCGCAG